>SFFY01000095.1 GCA_004556745.1 Bacteroidales bacterium
CAGTCTTCCTTGCAAGGATACGCCGTTCCTGTTTACCAACGAGGATTTTGCAGCTGGCTTTCTGAATGCCGAGTACCTTCGCTGCGGGAAAACCTTTGACCGCCCGTATGTCGCAATCGACAAGCTGGCAAATATCCCATTTGGCTATCTGATGCAGCGAAAGGCGTGGAACATTCCAGCATTGGTTGGCTTTAAAACTTTGAGAAAACAGCCATTGGATGAGGAACTTCAGAAGCTGTTCGCTCTGACTGCCTGCACCTTTGAGGCGCTGCAAACTCGCTGCGATGTCCGCTGCCCAGAAGAATTTGCGAAACTATATGCGGCAGAACTCTGTGAGTGATGAAAAAATCCCTTGGTAACAAGGGCGCACTTCTATACTCTCATGGCGGGAGTATGTGCGCTCTGCGAGGCAGACAGCCCGGACACTATGAATGTCTGGGCTGTTTTGCGTCACTATGTTCCGTACAAGGAGCTGCGCACCTTGCGACGCTTGCGCGTCTATCCCAGCGCACTTTGCAGCGGAAACAGTCTGCTGGCGCAGACCATTCCCACCGCAAAGTCTGAAAATCCCATACCGTAAGTTAGACCGTCTACCGAAAACGTAGGCGGTCTTTTTCTATCCATTTTATATCAGTCGGGAGGTTGAGATTATGCACGAAAAAGAAATGGAAAAGCTACAAGCCGAGAAAGAAAAGGTGGAGCGGCAGCTTGCGCAGGAGCAGCACAAGATCCAGCGCCTTGAGAACCGCGCTGCCTACTACGAAAAGAGAGATCGGCGCAAGCGGGCGCACCGGCTCATCACCCGTGGCGCTGCCATTGAGAGCGTTGTACCGCAGACAAAGGCTTTGAGCGAAACTAACTTTTACGCTTTTGTCGAACAAGTCTTTGCGCTGCCGGACACGCAAAGACTGCTCACGGAAGCTGTCAGCCGCCATGCAGGAGGTGATTGAGCATCGCACTGTTTCATTTTCATGTGACGCAGATCAAACGCAGTGCGGGACAATCTGCCGTGGCTGCTGCCGCCTACCGCGCCGGGGAAAAGCTGCACAGCGAGTATTACGGCGAAGACAGCGACTACACCCACAAGGGCGGCGTGATCTGTTCTGAAATCCTGCTGCCGTCCCACGCACCGTCAGAGTACGCCGACCGCGAAACACTCTGGAACGCCGTAGAGAAAGCCGAGCGCGGGAAGAAAGCCCAGCTTGCATACAGCTTTGACATTGCCTTGCAGAACGAGTTTTCCATACAGGAGAACATCGACCTTGCGAGGCAATTTTTGTCGGACAATTTTGTGAGCCGTGGCATGATAGTGGACTTCGCGGTTCACTCGCCCGATAAGGAGGACGGCGGCATTTCCAACCCGCATTTTCATGTCATGTGTCCGATTCGTCCTATTGAGTCAGACGGCGGGTGGGGCAATAAACAGCGGCGGGAATATGTGCTGAACGAGCATGGGGAGCGCGTTCTGGACGAGGCGGGCAATTATGTGTTCAACGCCGTTCCTACAACGGATTGGGGCAAGCCCAAAACGCTGGAAGCATGGCGGCAGGCATGGGCTGAGATGTGCAACGCCAAGTTTGCCGAAAAAGGCTTGGACTGCCGCATCGACCACCGCAGCTTTGCCCGTCAGGGCGTGGAGCAGATCCCCACCCAGCACGAGGGTCCCACCGTCCGGGCGATAGAGGCAAAGGGTATCCGAACCGACAAGGGCGATCTCAACCGCTTCATTCGGAAAACCAATGCGCTGCTGCGGGAGGCAAAGGAAAAGATTGCCGCGCTGATCGGCTGGCTGAAGGACGTGAAAGCCGAGCTTGCCAAGCCCCAGCCGCCTATGCTCAACGATCTTCTGGCGCTGCATTGCGCCAATCGTAACAAAGGCGCGTACAGCAACAAGGCGAAGAACGCCAACTTGCAGCGTTACGCCGAGGCGTTCAGCTTTCTGCAATCTAAAAAACTTTACACCGTGGACGATCTGGAAAGTACGCTTCACGCCATGCAGGACAAGATCGACATGCTGAAAAAGTCTGCGTCTGAAAAGCAAGTCCGCATCAAAGAAGTGGACGAACTGCTGCGGATGGTGGACTACTACAAGTCCGGCAAGCCCGCTGCGGACAAGCTGAAATCCATCCGATTTGAGAAATCCAAGCAGAAATACAAATCCGAACACGATAACGAGTTGCGGACGTTCTACATGGCAGAGCGCAAGCTGAAACCGTATTTCAAGGACGGCAAGCTGCCCATCACCGCATGGCGCAGGGAACGGGAGCAGTTGGAGCAGGAATATAAGGACATTCAGACGGAGCTTTCGCCGCTCCATGCCGATGCAAAAAAGCTCTGGGCAATTCATTACAACATCTACGAGGTGCAGCATGAGCAGGAGCGTCAAAACACCGCGACGCGGCAGAAAAAGCAGGAAATAGAACGCTAAGGAGGGCATTGCCTATTGAGTATCTTTGAAGTCGTCAAGCAGACTGTGACCACCTGGCAGGCTGCGGAGCGATACGGCATCCGGGTGGGGCGAAACGGAATGTGCCGCTGCCCGTTCCACGATGACAGTACACCCAGCATGAAGCTGGATCGCCGATATTACTGCTTCGGCTGCGGTGCTACCGGGGATGTGATCGACTTCGTTTCCCGGCTTCGCGGGATCGGCAGCAAAGAGGCGGCAACTTTGTTGGCACAGGATTTTGCTATTCCGTATGAGGATGGCGCGGGCAAGACGAGCAAGCCGCGACAACAAAATACCGACGAACAGAATTATCAGCACATGGAACGATACTGCTTCCGTGTGCTGTTGGACTATTACCATCATCCGCACTTTGTAGAAGCATTACAGAAGCTCTCGTTGATTGCATATCTGCTGGACGAGCTGTTGGGCGGGGATATGCAGGCGCGGGCATCCGTTGTGATCGAATATGGAGAGGAAGTGAGGAAACTTGAGCAGCGAATGGCAGAGCTTGCCGCCGCAGATGAGGCAGCAGCTCAAAATTCAGGCTGCCTGACAGTGTTTCAGCACGATCCGCTGCTATCCGGCGCGATTGCCTACAATCTGTTGACCGACCGCACCGACGTTGTCAAGCCCATCGGCTATGACCGAAGCCCCAGCGCCTCCATGACCGACACGGACATGAAGTACATCCGGCTGTATCTGGAAGAGAATTACGACCTGACAAGTGAGAAGAAAATCATAGATGCCGCCGATCTTGCCGCCCATCAGAACAGCTATCACCCTGTCAGGGACTTTCTGAACAGCCTTACATGGGATGGCACGGAGCGCATCCGCTATTGTTTGCACCATTTTCTCGGTGCGGAAGCAGACGAATACACCTTTCAGGCATTACGGCTGTTCCTGCTGGGTGCGATTCATCGGGCATTTCATCCCGGCTGCAAATTTGAGGTTATGCTCTGTCTGGTGGGCGGTCAGGGCGCAGGAAAGTCCAC
>SFFY01000016.1 GCA_004556745.1 Bacteroidales bacterium
GTGACAAGCTGCCGAAATTTAACAACGGGCGTGAGATCGGCGAAGACGGGAAACCGATTCGAGGCACGGGAAAGATGGTTTTTGACTGGCAGAAGTGGGAGCGAGACGGGAAGGACATTCCCAAGATTCACCCCACGCAGAAGCCGGTGAACGTGCTGAAACGGCTGATTGAAGTTTTCACTGATCCCGGCGACGTGGTAATCGATCCATGCGCGGGAAGCGCAACCACCCTCCGCGCTGCGTATGAACTTGGGCGAAATGCTTACGGTTTCGAAATCGACAGGAATTTTTACAAGGCGGCGCAAGAAGAAATGCTTGCCCCACTGTTTGAGAAGCCCGCACAAATCACGATGGAAGAGGTGACGCGATGAGACGGCACGACAAGCGCACGAGAGAGCAGCGCAAAGCCGATGAATCGGCGCTGTTCGCGGCGGCATGCCTGGGCGCGACGGTCATCTTGATTGCGATCGCGATCCTCGCCACCAGCGCGCATGCGGTCGATGCGGAACCGGAAGAAGCACCAATCGTAGATGAGTATGACCCCGCGTGGGACAAGCCCGCGACGAAAAGTGCAGTCTGCAACGACGTGTTTCTCGGTGAGTTTACGCTCACGGCCTATTGCCCCGGATGCTGCTGCTGCGGCAAGTGGGCGAGCGGCTACACCGCGACCGGCACGCTGGCCACCGAAGGGCGCACGATCGCCGTTGACCCTGACGTTATCCCATACGGGACGCGCGTGCTGCTCATCTGGCCGGACGGCACGCAGCACAGATACATCGCCGAGGATTGCGGCGGCGGCGTAAACGGCAACCACATCGACGTGTTTTTCAACGACCATCAGGCGGCGCGCGTGTTCGGCGTGCAGAGCGCAATGGTGTACATGGAGGGGGAGGAATGATGCACTGCGAAGCGTGCGGTGCGGATTTTGAGCACCCGGCTATTTACCGCGAACAAGAAAACCTTGACGGAGAACGCGGGTATTACTGGCACGAAACGCTGGTATGCCCCTTCTGCGGTGAGGAATGGATAACGGAGGTAAAAGATGAAAACTGATGGGGTTAGCGAGTACACTCACTGCACGGTTGACATCTACTTCCCAAACAAAGATGTCAAATGTATGTTCTGCCCGTTACTTGAAACGTACTCGCGCAACCAGTGCCGGAGAACCGGCGAATACATTGCAGACACGCGTGGCATCGGCATCTGGTGCCCGCTGAAAATGGAGGAGTTAACTGATGGAGAACCTTGGAATCTATGAAAGAGTGCGGCAAGTCCCGCAGTCCGCACAGCGCGAAATTCAAGCGGGGAGGCTAAAAGGAAAAACTGACATTAACCCCATGTGGCGCATTAAGGCGCTTACGGAGCAATTCGGCCCTTGCGGTATTGGTTGGAAATATACCATCACCGATAAGCGCCTTGAAAATGGCGCGAACAACGAGGTTTCCGCATTTGTGGACATTGACCTTTACATCAAGGTTGATGGCGCGTGGTCAGATGCAATACCCGGCACAGGCGGAAGCGCGTTTGTCGCCAGTGAACGAAACGGCCTTTACACCTCTGACGAGTGCTTCAAAATGGCGCTGACCGACGCTATCTCCGTTGCCTGCAAGGCGCTCGGTTTTGGCGCCGATGTGTATTGGGCGAAGGACACGACCAAGTACACGCCAAGAACCGCAGATCAGAAGCCGAGCAAGGAAGAGATGGACGCATTTAATGCACAGTACAAGCGCGATGTTGAGAAAAACACCTGCAAGGACTGCGGCAAGCCCATCTACCCGGTGACGCACGGCGGCAAGAAGTATTCCGTTGCGGAGGTCGCGGAGAACGCGAGGAAGACATATAAAGAACCGCTCTGCTGGGCTTGCATGATGGCAAGGAAAAAAGCCAATGAAAGCCCGACTGCATGACCTGACCCTTGCGCGCGATGGTAAGTATTTGCTCACCATCGCAACGCGGGAGAACGTCGGAACACTGTATGACGAGCTGCACGAGGTAGACGTTGACGTTACCGTCAAAAAACACCGTGAGAAACGGAGCCTCGATGCCAATGCTTACTCATGGGTTTTACTGGATAAGCTCGCAGAAGCCACAGGAACGCCCAAGAGCGAGGTTTACCGCCGAGAGGTGCGGGACGTCGGTGGGAACACAGAAACCGTCTGTGTGCGCGAGAAGGCCGTGCAGAAGCTATGCGACGGCTGGAACAAGAACGGCATCGGCTGGCAGACGGAAGTGTTGGACAGCAAAATAGAGGGTTGCAAGAACGTGGTTCTGTATTACGGCTCGTCCACCTTTGACACAAAGCAAATGTCACGCCTGATCGACAACATTGTTCAGGACTGCAAGGAGCTTGGCATTGAGACATTGACCCCGCAACAGCTTGACGCATTGAAGGAGGAATGGGGCAGATGACTAAAAGCATCATGCAGGACAAGAGAGAATGCTATATCTCTGGATTCTCGACGAACCTCGCACGGCATCACATTTATGGCGGCGGTCGCAGACAGCTATCAGACATTTGGGGATGCTGGGTGTGGCTTCGTGCCGACTGGCACAATATGGCCGACTACGGCGTGCACGGGAAAGACGGCCACGAACTGGATATGCGGCTGAAACGCGAGTGTCAGAAGCGCTTTGAAGATCTCTACGGCCACGATACTTTCATGGCGGTATTCAAGAAAAACTATTTGGAGGACGAATCATGTTAAACAGAATTTGCATTATGGGGCGCATTACGCGCGATCTGGAACTGCGCCGCACGCAGGACGGAACGGCGGTCACGAGCTTTACCGTTGCCGTCGATGACGATTTCAAGAGCAAGGCAACTGGCGAGAAGAAAACTTATTTCCTCGACGTGGTGGCGTGGCGACATGCGGCAGAGTTCGCTTGCCAGTATCTCGGCAAAGGCCGCATGGTCGTGGTCGATGGCAAGCTCACCGTCCGCGACTGGACGGACAAGGACGGCAATAAGCGCCGCAACGCGGAGATCATCGCCGACAATATCTATTTCGGCGACAGCAAGCGCGACGATGCTGCCGCGCCACAATACGCCGCAGAGAGCGCAGCAGGCGGTTTTACGGAAGTCAGCGAGGACGACGGCATGTTACCGTTTTAAGGCGGTGGGCAGATGCCGAATAGAATCATCAAAGAGAGTTTATGCTCAAGTGAGAAAATAGCATCGCTTTCGGATTTCGAGTTTCGGCTATGGGTTGGATTGATTACGCAAGTAGATGATGCGGGGCGCGGAGACGCCCGCCCCGCGATTATAAAAGGACGAGTTTTCCCGTTCAGGGAAAGGCTATCCATCAAAGACATCGACGCTGCGCTCCAAGCTTTGGCGGCAAAAGGCTGCGTTTCCCTCTATACGGTAGACGGGAAGCCCTACTTTTTGTTCCCCGGGTGGGTCAAGCATCAACGTGTCAGAGATTGCAAGCCGAAATATCCCGAACCGCCGGAAAATCTCAATCTGCCGCAATCTGCGGCGAGTTGCGGCGAGTTGCCGCAATCTGCGGCCTTAATCCAATCCGAATCCAATCCGAATCCAGAATCCAATCCGAAAAAATATTGCGCTGAGCCGCTTGCGGCTGACGCGCCGCCGGTGATTTCTTTGCCGCTGAATGACGGAACGTTCTATGACGTGTCGGAGAACGACAGGGCCAAATGGTCGCAGCTCTATCCGAACGTTGACGTTCTACAACAGCTCAGAAACATGGCGGGATGGTGCGACGCGAACCCTACCAAGCGAAAAACACGCGGAGGCATCAAGCGTTTCATCACCGCTTGGCTTGCCAGAGAGCAGGACAAGGGCGGCAAAGCACCGCAAAATAAGCCGTTTGTCTACGACTACGGCAACACGGAGGGAAGCCTATGAACGTTGACGCATTGATCGACAGCATCGCGGAAAAGGCTGAGCCTGTGCGCGATCTGGTCGACTACGAGAAAGACGGGCTGCTGTACTGCGGCCATTGCAACACGCCGAAGCAGTGCCGGATCCCAATCGGCGGGGGCGTCCGCCTTGTCGGGTGTCAGTGTGCTTGCGCGGCGCGAGAATACGAGGCCGAAAAAAAAGCACGCGCTGACCGCGAAAAGCGACTGCGCATCGAAACGCTGCGTGCTGACGGAATCCGCGACAAGAGCCTGACGGCGTGCCGGTTCGACAAGGCAACGATGAGCGAGGAAATTGTCAAATGCAAGCGCTATGCCGATGCGTGGGACGATATGCGGAGAGAGAACAACGGACTCCTGCTGTGGGGCAACACCGGCAACGGGAAGACCTTCGCGGCGGCGTGCATCGCCAACGAGCTGATTGATCGCGGAATTCCGGCGATGATTACGAGCTTCCCGCGAATCCTCAACGCAGGGTATGACAAGCAGGAAATCATCGAGCAGGTGCATTACTATCCGCTGATGGTGATCGACGATCTCGGCGCGGAACGAAGTAGCGAGTACGCGATGGAGACAGTCTACACGGTCATCGATGAGCGCTACAAGGCCAAAAAGCCGCTGATCGTCACCACGAACCTGACGCTGGACGAGCTGTGCAGGCCGAAAGACATGACTTATCAGCGCATCTATGACCGCATTCTCGAGATGTGCACCCCGATGGTGTTCAATGGCGGCAGCCTGAGACGAGACAAAGCGAATAAGCGACTGCGATATGTCAAGTCAGTGTTGGAGGGTAACAATGGGAATTGATATTTCTCAACTGGGCAAGGACGCTCAAGCCCAGGTCATGGCAAATATGGCCGTGCAGGAAGTCAAGAAGCGCAGCAAGTACGGGAACCGCAAGGTCGTGCGCGACGGTATCAAGTTCGATTCCGAGCGCGAGGCAGAGCGGTTCGGCGAGCTGAAAGCGCTACGAGCAATGGGCAAGATCCGCAATCTGAGGCTGCAAGCCAATTTCACGCTTGTGGAGGGCTACACGACCATCAATGGCGAGAGGATCAAGCCGATGGTTTACCGTGCGGATTTCACCTACGAACGGGCGACCGAGCCGGACTGCAACGGCGCGGTGTATTGGTTACTCGAGGCCGAGGACGTAAAGGGAATGAAAACGAAAGACTACCTGCTGAAAAAGAAGCTGATGCAGGATAAGTTCGGCATCACGATCCGCGAGGTGTGAGATGAGTTTTGAACACTGCCACAGCTGCAAGCCGCCAACGCGGCACGTAGGCTGTCACTGCGATTGCCCGTACTATCAGGCGGATATCGCCAAGTACAACACGACGAAGCAAGAAGAAGCACGCCAGGCGCAGGAGAAAGACGATTATTTGAGCGCGCGCCATTTCAAGACGCGGCGCTATCAACGACTGAAATGAGGGAGCGAAAAGATGAAATACAGACAGCTGTATGTGGCGATTGACCACAAGCATGCAGGAGTTGTAACCTGCGTGGCAGACTCACCGGCAGAGCTTGCCCAAAAGTGCGGCGTTGACCTCAGCACGGTATCGCACTCTGTTTCTGCCATGCGGCAGAACCCACAGAAAAAGCGCAGATTCGCGAGTGTCTGGACGGTGTGGAGCGACAGGGAATACGCGAAATATTTCGGGGAGGTGCCGACATGCTGAGAGTGCATCGGTCAAAGACCCCGTATGAGCGTTGCGTCTATCCGGTACTCAAAGAAGCGTTGGAAAAGACGGACTTGTCGCAGATCCAGCTTGCAAAAGAATGCGGCGTCGCACAGTCGACCATCATTCGGTGGACGTTTGGCGACTGTGAATGCACCGTGAAATTCCTGCTCAAGCTGGAAGAGATCACCGGGAAGCCGTTCCGTGAGCTGTTTGGGGGATGCGAGGGGAGAAGATGAGCGATAAAATCCCGAAACTTTTAGTCTGCTGTGAGGAAAGCCAGCGCGTATGCATTGCGTTTCGCGCGAAGGGCTGGGAGGCGTACAGCTGCGATATTGAGCCGTGTTCGGGCGGGCATCCCGAGTGGCATATCCAGCAGGACGTGTTACCGCTTATCAATGGCGATTGCACGTTTAAGACGGTTGACGGTGTTGAGCACCGCGTTGACGGGCAATGGGATTTGCTGATTTGTCACCCGCCCTGCACGTATTTGAGCAATGCAGGCGCGCGGCACCTGTGGAAAGGACATCGGCTTAACGAAGAACGGTATGCAAAAGGACTTGAAGCAAAGGCGTTTTTTATGGAATTTTTGAATGCCGATTGTGAGCATATCGTTGTTGAGAATCCCATCCCGTCGAAAGTCTACGAACTGCCGCCATATACGCAGGCGATTCAGCCATTTGATTTTTACGGTAAAGATCATCCGTACAGCAAGAAAACCTGCCTATGGCTGAAGAATGTGCCAAAGCTCGAAGCGGTTGAACCGGTTAAGCCTGCGGCTACATGGTGTCCCAGCGGGTCATACAGCCATCGGCACGGTGAACAGCATAGGGGTATGTTTACGACCGATAGGGCGAAAAACCGCGCAAAGACCTTTCCCGGCATCGCCAGAGCAATGGCGGAGCAATGGGGCGGAGACATTGGGGAGGAGGCATGATGGACGGGTATAGCAATCAGCCGATCCCGAAGGAGGCGGTGAAACAGCTTTTAGCCCTCGACTTGCAGGACAAGGAAATCTTGAGCTACGAGAAGATCGACCAATGGTTCACCGCATGGGACGGCAAGTGCTATGTGTCGTTCTCCGGCGGCAAGGATTCCACCGTGCTGGCATATCTGGTTGCGCGTTACCTGTCGAGTTTCAGAACGCCGACGTTGGCGTTGACGCTGGTGTTTGTCAACACGGGGCTGGAATATCCCGAGATTCAGCACTTCGTCAACGACTATACGGTGTGGCTGCAAAAGCAATTTCCGCGGATCGAGGTGCAGCTCGTGCGGCTACGTCCGAAGATGAACATTCGGCAGGTAGTGACGAAGTACGGATACAGCATCGTGAGCAAAGAGGTCGCGAACTGCGTATACCTTGCGCGTAAAAACGGCAACAAATCAAGGTTGGCGCGTCTGCGAGGCAAGCTATTGACACCAGATGGACGGGAAAGCCCGTTTTGTTGCAATAACTGGGAATACCTGCTCTACGCCCCGTTTTGGGTATCTGATGAGTGCTGTCACATTATGAAAAAATCGACGGCGCACAGATACGAGAACACGAGTAAGTTGAGATCAATGACAGCAATGATGGCTAAAGAAAGCCGTCAGCGCATGATAAAGTGGCAAAAAAACGGGTTGCAACACCTTTGACGGCAAACGCCCTATGAGCAAGCCCATGAGCTTCTGGACAGAGCAAGACGTGCTGCACTACCTGCGAGACGAAAACATCCCGTATTGCAGCGTATACGGCGACATCGTGGCGAGCGACGGCGAGAATGACTATACCGAAACGCTGATCGACTGCAAACTGCACTGCACGGGATGCCAGCGAACAGGTCAGAGTATAACGGCCGCTTGATGGGGCGACCCATCATGTAATAACAGTGTGAACCCTATTACTCAGGGGTGTGCCGCCACAAGGCGGTGCTAACGGGGAAGCCCTAACGTAAAGACGAGGGTAATCCCGTGCTGAGGTAATCGTGATAGCGTATTTTGTGTTTATAAATTTGAGGTCTTGATTTGAGGTTTATGGATTTTTTAATTCTGTAGAACACGGTTTTTGTGATGCCAAATTTATTACAAAGCTCCTGCATCGGCATTTGAGCATTATAAGCATCAACGATGGCGGAAATGTTCAGATCGTCGCGGTTTTTGATGGGTACACGGTGCTTTCGAGCGTCAGCCTTATCTAAGGCGCGGCAAACGGTAGCTGTATGGCATCCGAGAGATTGGGCGATTTTTGTATTCGGCATGCCTGATCTCGCAAGGCGTAAAATGGCATCTTGGCTTACATGGTAGTAAAACCCAAGTTTGTGGAGCGTCCTTAAAACAGTTGCCTTGTTCACGGAAAATTTGAGTGCCAGCTCATCTGCGGACATACCGGATTTTGCAAAAGATAGAAGTTCATCTTCGTTTTCAACCTTGTTAATAATCCGGCCATCACCACCCTTTGTTGAGTTATAACCATCATAAAAAGAATTGTACGCAGCAATGTACTCGATTTCTTTTTGGTTAAGCAGCTCAAGAGGGATGCTGGACTCAAGCGTTTCTACATAAAATTTATCTCTACCGTATTTGGTTACGGCATTGTAAAGTTTATAGTTTCGCCTGAGTTTTGCGGTGCTGGGCTTCATGTGGACCATAAATCTTTCATGCACAGTCATTGTCGTTTGCCCGATGTAAACTTTATCGTTTACCGTGTTTTTGATGATGTAAATAGAACCTGTACGCATATTATCACCTCAATAACATTGTACACCAAACACGCAAAAAACGCAAGTTCAGTGTAACGACTATGGGGGTTGCCCCAGTAGGCCAGAGGATGAGTTACTGGTCGAAGCGCACTGCATCTCCTTGAGATGAAGAGATAGTCTGGGCCATTGGAAACAATGGAATAACTGTGTATGCTCTGCGGTTTCGGGGCGCACCTTGAAAAGGGCGAAAACCGCTTCGAGCGCATGAAGCACACGCACCAGAAGCACTACGACTTCTGCATCGGCGGTGGGGCTTACGATCCTGCTGACGGGATGTGGAAGCCGAACGAAAAGGGCCTCGGCTATGGCCGAGTGCTCGACTACATCGGAGTGAGGTATTGACCATGTACATCGGCGAACCATTTAGCTGGAAGCCTGCCGCATTTGAGGGCAGCAACGGCATTATGAGCGTGACCACGAAAGAGACGACTGCGCACGGGCGCGTCGTCTACATCAACGAGGCGCACCGCTACTTTACGGCGGATGCGGATATCAACGGAAATAAGCTCAGAGAGAGCTTTAAATTTTAACAAAAATCAGGAGGGATTTCATCATGAACACCAACCAGGACTATATCGTTCGCTGCGACCGCGCAGGCGTTTTCTTTGGCAAGATCAAGGAACGCAACGGCTCCGAGGTCACCATGACCGAGGTGCGCAAGCTGTGGAGTTGGGACGGCGCGTGCGCCGTGGAGCAGTTGGCACAGGATGGCACAAAAGCACCGGGCAACTGCTGTTTTACTGTGACGATCCATGAAATGACCGTGCTGGGCGCGATTCAGATTATCCCGTGCACGGATGCGGCATCGGTATCGCTTCGCGGTGTAAAGGAGTGGAAGGTATAATGCTTGATGATAAGGTCAAGGCATTCCTATCAGTGAGCTCCGGCTCCGGCTCCGGCTACGACGACGTCTACGGCTCCGGCTCCGGCTCCGGCGACGGCTCCGGCTACGGCTACGGCTCCGGCTCCGGCTACGGCTCCGGCTCCGGCTCCGGCTTCGGCTCCGGCTACGGCTCCGGCTACGGCTCCGGCTCCGGCTACGGCTCCGGCTACGACGACGGCTACGACGACGGCATTAAAAGTTTCAATGGAGAAAAGGTCTATCTAATTGACGGCGTGAACACGCTGATTCATTCCGTGCGCGGCAACATTGCGCACGGAGCGATCTTGAACGGCGATTTGACGCTCACGCCGTGCTACATCGTCAAGCAGGACGGGTTTTTTGCGCACGGCGAAACGCTACGAGAAGCAATGGAGGACTTGCGCGATAAGCTTCTTGAGGATATGCCGGAAGATGATCGCATTGAGATGTTCTTGAGTGAGACAGACCGCGAGAAAACGTATCCGACGCAGTACTTTTACGACTGGCATCACCGATTGACCGGCTCGTGCGACATGGGGCGGAAGCAGTTTGCCAGAGACCACGGTGTCGACCTCGAGCATGGCATCATGACGCTGACGGAGTTTTTGGAGCTGACAAAAGACGCTTATGGCGGAGATGTGATTCGCAAAGTGATTAGTAAGATGCAGGAGGTAGA
The DNA here is from genome assembly GCA_004556745.1 of Bacteroidales bacterium. Taxonomy (GTDB): domain Bacteria; phylum Bacteroidota; class Bacteroidia; order Bacteroidales; family Bacteroidaceae; genus Alloprevotella. The sequence goes on from SFFY01000016.1 coordinate 9,841, forward strand.
GTGATGGAACGCCTGACATTTGAGGGGAACTTCTGCGACATCGCGCAATGTAGGGATCTTCCGTGCCCGTGTAACGGCGAGTGCTCCCAGCGGAAGGTGTGGGAGCGACTGAAAGCCTACGAGGACACGGGGCTGACGCCGGAACAGTGCGAAAACGAAAAGGCCATCGTCGAATCCGCCTTTAGTGATGACACGTCAAAGGCAGAGCGGATTCGGGAGCTGTTGAAGGCCGACAAGGACGGGCGGATGGTGGTGCTGCCGTGCAAGGTGGGAGATACGGTGTATTTCAGGACCTACGACTGCAACGGGACGGTAGACCTTGGCATTCAGCCCCACAAGGTCACGGCCATTGTGGGGCACGCCATTGTCCGTGGGGAGTATACCGATGTCGGGCTGTCGCAGGGTCAGTATGGAGTAAGCTGGTTCCTCACCCGCGAGGAAGCGGAATCGGCATTGGAGGCGATGAAGGATGAATGACCTGAAACCTTGCCCGTTCTGCGGCGGTAAAGCACGGCTATTTGTAGGTGATGGCGTGAGAGTAATTTGCTCTAAATGCTATGCAGGCACAATGGTTCGGACGGACAACATAGAAAGCGACAGCAACTCCGTAGAAAAGGTAATCGAAGCATGGAACAGGAGGGTTGACAATGGCTGAATACATTGAGCGTGAAGCGATAAGCGAAGGAATAAGAAAATATTATTACAAAAATCCTCCGAATTTTTCCTATGGGGAAGGGTTTGACCGTGGTCTTGATAGAGCGCAAAGAGCAATACTCGACGCTCCAGCCGCCGACGTTGCCCCAGTGCGGCATGGGCGGTGGATTGAACCGTCACGCTTGTACTACGGTGCGAAGCAGTATGAGTGTTCTCTTTGTTACTCAGATACATTTTGGAAGAAACACGGCATCACTGAGAAATATCCACACTGCCCAAATTGTGGATGCCGCATGGACGGAGGTGATGATGAATGAGTGGGATTAAGGGAGCAAACGCTGGAGAAAAATGTGCGCGTTATGTACACGGAGAAACCAAAACACGTTTGCACAAAATTTGGGAATCTATGATTGCACGATGCGAATACGAAAAACATCCTTATTATGCAGATTATGGAGGAAGAGGAATAACAGTATGTGACGAATGGCACAGCTATATCGAGTTTAGAGACTGGGCGATTACACACGGATATAATGATGATTTGACAATAGATCGTATCAAAAACGAAAAAGGCTATGATGCAAGCAATTGCAGATGGGCAACTATGCGAGAACAGCAAAATAACAAACGGTCAAATCATATTGTTTATCTTGGAGAAATTGGGCATACAATCAGCGAATGGTCTGAAATTCTTGGTATAGGTAAAACGACTATAAGGATGAGGATTGAAAGCGGTTGGTCAGATGAAGACGCACTTACCGTTCCAGTAAGAAAAAGAACGAGAGGATATAGGACGTCAGCTTCGTGTGGCGCAAAGATGGACGGAGGTGACAGCGATGAGGCTGATTGATGCGGACACGATCTGTGAAGGCATGGTTAAAGGATGGCAAACAGTGCTTATCAAGGCTCAAGTTGATAACGCTCCAACCGTCGATGCCGTAGTCGTGACGCGCTGCAAGGGCTGCAAGTATTACAAGCCGGATGAATACGAAGGCGGATGTGATTTGGCCGGTGGGCTACCGTATGTAAAAGCTGACGATTTTTGCAGCTACGGTGAGCCGAAGGAGGGATAACATGCTGACAATCACGATTAAAGCCAACGTCCCCGCCTCCGATGCGCAGGGCATCAAGGAGCGCATCGCCATGGATATCGAGCGATATGGAGACTGCAAGGTCGTGAGCATCACGAGCGACCGGTGGCGAGAAGAACAGATGAAAATGGAAGGAGCCAAGCTATGAGCATCAACGTAAAGAAGTACACCAAAGACCAGATGGCAAAGATGGCGGAGGACGCGCATGCGGAAGTGCAGGAGTTGAGGCGGGTAAACGCCGCGCTGACTGAACAGATTAGCCAGATGAACGGCGAGACCATCACACGAGAGAATGTGATCGCAAACCTGAAAGCGGACGCAGATGCGCTGCGAAATAAGCTCACTGACACTGAGGCGGCCCTTGGGCGAGCAAATGACGAGCTCGCTTTTAAGCAAGAGACCCTTAATGTAATGCGTAACAGGTGCTACAACGCCGATCAGCGCGCCAAGTACGCAGAATCCCACCCGTGGCGGAATCTGTGGGCGTGGGTGAAGAGAAAGCTCGGTGGTGAGAGGAATGAGCACGTTTCCTGATCGGCTGCGGAGATTGCGCGAACGGCACCAACTAAAGCGCTGCGTGCTATCTGAGCTGTGCGGGCTGAACCGTAACACAATTAAGCGCTACGAGATGGGGACGCAGAAACCGTCAATGGACGCGCTGATAAGCATTGCTGACTATTTTGGCGTGTCGATTGATTATCTGCTCGGTCGATCGGACTACCCAAAAAGTTTATAAAAATTTTTTTGCAAAACTCACTTATAAGTGAGTCAGGGTATTGCAATTATGGGAGAATTGAGCCGCAGAGGTGTAAAAGCCTTTGCGGTTCTCTCATTTATGGCGTTTACCTCCTGCGCCATAGCGGGGCGCGGTGCTTTCCATCTTTTCACACCGCCCTCGCGATATGCCGCACGCGCGATGCAGCCCACGATCAGGGTCGAGAGGTCGCACCTCTCATGCGGCACAGAACCCCGCGCACCTCTCAACGATGTGTCCCAGCGGGGACATATGCGGCGTGCAGAAGCAGAAGCGAAAGCAATGGCTATAGGCAACATTGCGGACGTGTGGCGGATCAATACCACCTCGCCGCTCCAAAAGCGGATCGCCGCTGCCGAGGGGAATATATCACCTGAAAGTGCGGCAAGTGTAGCCCTTCTGGGCGGGGAAAGTCTGCTATGTAAGGCCAAGGGGTGGGGGCTGGTAGCAAATAAAAGCGGCGAGGTGGTGATGAGTGGCATTAACAGCAAAGCAAGAACGATTTGTGCAAGAATATCTTGTGGATTTGAATGCCACACAGGCAGCCGCAAGAGCAGGGTATAAGAACGCCGAGAAAGGCAGGCAGTTAGTTACGAATAGTAACGTTTCTGCTGCTATCCAAAAAGCAAAGGCGGAAAGGCAGAAGCGGACGGAAGTAACGCAGGACTATGTGATTGAAAAGCTGAAAGAAATCGCGGACAAGCCTGCGTCTGATTGCACAGAAAGTGATCTGAAATATGCGAACAAGCTAAAGGCACTTGAAATGCTTGCAAAGCATACAGGAGTGTTTGATAAGCAAGACAATTCCGGCACTGATTCCGTCGTTAAGGTGATTATCGATGTCTGATATCCTCTTGTCAGAGAAAATCGGCCCTGCGTTTTATAACATTGCGCATGACATTTTCCATCATGAGCACACGCACTACGATTTTAGCGGCGGACGCGGTTCGTTGAAATCGTCCACGGTGTCTGTACTCGTGCCGCTGCTGCTGATAAACAATCCGGGGACACATGCGCTGGTGCTGCGCAAAGTGGCAAACACAATACGCGATAGCGTGTATGCGCAGTATATTTGGGCAATAGGCGAATTGGGCATGGCGGCGTATTGGGAAGCAAAAGTCTCCCCGATGGAGCTGATCTATAAGCCGACAGGACAGAAGATTATGTTCCGTGGCGCTGACGATCCCATGAAAATCAAGTCCATCAAGGTGCCTTTTGGCTACATCGCCGTGACGCACTTTGAGGAAAAAGACCAGTTTGCTGGACGCGCTGAAATCAGAAACATATTGCAGTCTACAATGCGCGGAGGCTCTAAATACTGGAACTTTGAAAGTTATAACCCGCCTATCAGCCGCGACAACTGGGCAAACAAAGACAGCCTTGAAGAACGACCTGATAGGCTTTGCCACAAGTCAACATACCTTGAAGCGCCGAAAGAATGGCTTGGTGAACAGTTTCTCGCAGAGGCTGAACACCTGAAAGAGGTTGATGAAAGGGCATACCAGCACGAATATCTTGGTGTTCCTGTTGGCAACGGAGGAAACGTTTTTGAGAATATTGAACTGCGAGAAATCACAGACGATGAAATTTCGCACTTTGACAGAATTTATCAGGGCGTTGACTGGGGATATTTTCCTGACCCGTTTGCGTTTATTCGCCTTTATTACGACAAGACGCGAGAAACGATATATTTAATTGACGAAATCTATCAAAACAAGTTGTCAAACGCTGAAAGCTCAGAAATGATAAAAGCGAAAGGCTACACTGATGCTTATATTATTTGCGACAGTGCCGAGCCTAAAAGCATTGCAGACTTCAGGGCTGCTGGACTTCCCGCAAAAGCGGCTGTAAAGGGACCTGACAGCGTTTCTTACGGTATAAAGTGGCTGCAACGAAGAAAGATAGTTATTGACAGGAAAAGAACGCCAAACGCATACAATGAGTTTGTGAATTACGAATATGACACTGATAGAGATGGTAACTTTATTAGCGGTTATCCTGACGAAAACAACCATTTGCTCGACTGCACAAGATATGCCGTTGAGCCTATCAGCCGCAGAATGGGAGTAATTGCATGAATAACAGCGCAATCATTCAAAAGTTAAAACAGCTTGGATATTCCACAATCCCCGATGCTTTTTATAGCAGCGTTGATATGTGGAAATCGTGGTACCAGGGGGATGTAAAGAACTTTCACAATTACCGCATTAGAAACGGAGAGAATGTCGTAAAATGCAAGCGGTATTCCCTTGGCATGGCGAAAAAGCTGTGCGAGGATTGGGCAAACCTCTTGATGAATGAGAAGGTAAAAATCACTCTTGAAGGAACAAAAGAGCAGGAGTTTGTTGACCGCATCTTGACAGAAAATAACTTTGAAGTCAAGGCGAACGAGATGCAGGAAATGAAGTCTGCGCTCGGCACTGTTGCTTATATTCCGCGCGTTGTTGGTCAGGAAATCAACGATAACGGAGAGGTTATTCAGGGCAATGCGTCCGGAATTGTTCTTGACTATGTGACGATTGAGAACATATTCCCGCTTGCGTGGACTAACGGGTTTATTACTGAGTGCGCGTTTACTTCAATTGTTACAAGAAACGGTCATGATTATCTGTACATGCAGATTCACCGGAAGGAAGATGGCGGCACATATGCCATTGAAAACCGCATTTTCAAATACGACAATGAGCAGATAGCAGATGAGGATCTTGCAAATGTCAGCGGGTTTGAAAATATCCCACCTGTTGTCCATACGGGCAGCGACAAGCGGCAGTTTGTTATTGACCGGCTAAATATCGCAAACAATATCAACTATCTGTTGCCGACTGGCATTGCTGTTTACGCGAACGCCATTGATGTATTGCAAGGCGTTGATATTGCCTATGACAGCTATGTAAATGAATTTAAGCTTGGCAAGAAGCGCATTATGGTAAAGCCGTCTGCGGCAACGTTCCTTGATGGTGAGCCTGTTTTTGACCCGTCTGATACTGCGTTTTATGTGTTGCCCGAAGATGTTTCGGATGGCGCGGTAATTATGCCGATTGATATGACGCTGAGGACTGCGGAGCATAACACCGGCATTCAAGACCAGCTCAACATTTTGTCAAGCAAGTGCGGTTTTGGCGAAACCTACTACCGTTTTGATGGTAGTTCTGTTGCTACTGCTACGCAAGTAGTAAGCGAAAATAGCACAATGTTCAGGACTATTAAAAAGCACGAAATCATACTTGAACAGGCTTTAGTCGAGCTGTGCCGCATTCTTCTTAGGCTTGGTAATACAGCTATGAACGCCGGTTTGAAGGAAGATGTGGAAATTTCAATCGATTTTGATGATAGCATCATTGAAGATAAAAGCGCGGACTTTACAAGGGATTTGCAGTTGCTCAATGCAGGGATTCTCAACGATTGGGAGTTCCGAATGCGCTGGATGAATGAGGACGAGGCGACCGCAAAGGCTGCACTGCCGAAGATGCAGGATATGACAACGGAACAGGAAGAAGAGATTGAGTGATGCGCTACCAATTCCAACCTGATCTACTGGATGCTCTCCCGGAAGAACTGGCGGAACTGTTTCGCAGCCTGGAGATCACGCTGCTGGAAGAAATCTGCTCCCGGCTAAAACTTGCTGACCAGCTGAACGAGGTGACGGTGCAGGATATAAAGGCGCTGCGGTCACACGGCATCGATCTGAAAGAGATTGAGAAAGCCATACGCAAAACTTCAGGTATCAGCGAAGCAAAGTTGAATGAGCTGCTTGACGATGTGATGGAGCGCAACCAGAAGTATTACACCGAGCTTATCGACCTTGCGCACATCACACAGCCGGAAACGCTGGTAAGCGTAGAGGATACTTTGGCAATATACGAGCAGACGAAGCAAACAATGCGCAACATAACGCGCTCAATGGGCTTTTTAGTGGACGCTGGGCGCACAATGCTGCCCACTGCCAAAGCGTACCAATGGGCGCTTGATAATGCGGTGATGCAGGTGCAGAGCGGCGCGATCAACTACAATCAGGCCATCAAGGCGGCAGTAAAGCAGCTTGCAGACAGCGGGTTGAAGGTAGTTGACTATGAGAGCGGGCATCGAGATCAGATCGATGTGGCGGCGCGCAGAGCCGTGATGACTGGCGTAAATCAAATTTGTGCCAAGTACACAGAGCAATCGGCAGAATATCTTGATACACACTATTTCGAGGTTTCCGCCCATGCTGGCGCGAGAGATAAGCCGGGGCCGTCACCGTGGTCAAGCCATAAGGACTGGCAAGGCAAGGTATACAGTATTCGTGCAAATGACATCTACCCGAACATCTACGAGGTGTGCGGCCTGGGGTCCGTGGATGGGCTGGAAGGAGCCAACTGCCGACACCGCCGCAACGTTTGGGTTGAGGGCGTAAGTGAGCGCACATATACAGATGAGCAGCTTGAACATATTGATGATGATCTTGGCTGCGAGTTTGACGGAAAGGAATACACCGCATACGAAGCAACACAGATGCAGCGGCGCGTTGAACGCGAGGCACGCAAACTAAAGCGCGAAAAAGCTGCTTACAAGGCCGCAGGATTGCATGAAGATGAGACTGCGGCAAACATAAGGATGCGGCGGTTAAACGCGAAATACAAAGCGTTCAGCGTTGCGGCAGGACTGCCGGAGCAGCGAGAAAGGATGAAGGTGCTGTATTGAACTTTGATGAAGCAATCAAGGCCGTACAAGCTATTCTAAAGCGCGGCAACGATGCGGAAATCCGCCGCAAGGGCGATGGGTACATTGTCTTAGAGGTCAAGAAAACAATCAAATACAGCACTTCTGCGCAATAGGGCGCGGGAAAGGGCAATAGGAGCCAACTTATAAGGAACGCTTACAAGTTGGCTCTTTTGTTTTACAACACTGACCGACAGGTCGTTAAACAAGGAGATTTTTATGGCAGAAGAAACCACCGTGCAGAGCACGGGAACGACTGCGCAAGAGCAGGAAAAGACGTTCACTCAGGCTGACGTTGACAAGATGATTCAGGCGAGGCTTGACAGAGAACGGAAGAAGTACCCAAGCGAGGAAGAAATCACTGCATACCGCACTTGGAAAGATAGCCAGCAGACCGAGCAGGAACGGCAGGCAAAGCGTGATAAGGAGCTTGCGGACAGCAAGTCCGCCCTGTCCGCTGCGCAGTCTGAGCTTGAACAGGTCAAGCGTGATAAGTACGTGCTTTCCAAAGGCCTGACTGGCGATGATGCAGAGTTTATCGCGTTTAAGGCTCTCAGGATGGTGGACGACAAGACCACTTTTGAGCAGGCCGTTGATAAACTCACAGAAAATCGTCAGAAAGTCAAGTTTGACTGGACGGCTCCTGCGGGCGGCGGTGACAAACCGAACGCAAATAATGCCGCGATGAACAGTTTGATTCGCGGCGCACTCAAGTAACGAAAAGGAGATTACAACATGGCAAGTATTGATCGTTCCGCACTTTCCGGCCTTATTCCGGAACCCGTAACCCGCGAGATCATGCAGGGCGCTATCGCGGAATCCGCTGTCCTGCGCATGGGTCGTAGACTGGCGAATATGTCCAGCAAGACACAGACCATCAACGTGCTGGACGCCCTGCCATCCGCATACTTCGTGAACGGCGAAGCTACAGACAGCGGCGCTGGCGAGGCGTTCAAGCAGACCACCAAGATGGCGTGGGACAAGAAGAAACTGTACGCAGAGGAAATCGCCGTCATCGTGCCCATTCCCGAGGCCGCTCTGGACGATGCCGACTACGACATCTGGGGCGAGGTCAAGCCCCGCTTGACGGAGGCTTTCGGTAAGGTCATCGACGCCGCTATCCTGTTCGGCACCAACAAGCCCAGCACTTGGCGCACCGGCGTTGTGCCCGCTGCTATCGCTGCCGGTAACGGCGTGCCCGTCGGCACCAGCGTGTTTGACGACATCATGGGCGAGAATGGACTGATCTCCAAGGTTGAGCTGGACGGCTTCAACCCCAACGGCGTGATGTCCGCTATCCAGATGCGCGGTAAGCTGCGCGGCCTGAAGGACACCACCGGTCAGCCCATCTTCAAGTCCGATATGCAGGGTGCCACCCGTTACGGTCTGGACGGCATGGATATGTACTTCCCGATGAACGGCGCGTTTGACCCCAATCAGGCGCAGATGATCGTCGGCGACTGGAACCAGTTGGTGTACGCCATCCGTCAGGACATGACCTTCAAGATCTTCACTGAGGGCGTCATTCAGGATCCCAGCACCAAGGCCATCACATACAACCTCATGCAGAACGACATGGTTGCTCTCCGCGCCGTCATGCGTCTGGGCTGGGAGATCGCCAACCCCGTCAACGCCTACAACGCGGACAAGGCCAACCCCTTCCCCTTCTCCGTGTATGGCAAGGCGGGCACCGTGGCCACCGTCACCGTCACTCCCTCTGCAGTTTCTGTGAAGAAAGGTCAGAAGCAGACCTTCGCGGCGGTTGTTTCTGGCGATGGCATTGTGAGCGGCGATGTTGAGTGGAGCCAGACCGGCGGCACAAAGTCCTCCATCTCCGATGATGGCGTTCTGACCGTCGGATCCGGTGAGACCGGCAGTTCTATCACTGTGACCGCCAAGTCCAAGCAGGACAGCAGCAAGACCGGCACTGCGACGGTTACCGTTACCACCTGATTCTGAAAGGAGTAAGCCCGCATGGTCTACGCTGATTATACATACTACTCCGGCAACTATATGGGAACCGTGAGCGAGGAAGATTTTCCGCGACTGGCTGTGCGGGCCAGTTCCTTCCTCGATTATTACACCCGTAACAGGGCGACGGATAATGCCGATCTGGACGCGGTAAAGATGTGCTGCTGCGCGCTTGTTGACAAGTATGAAGTCATCGAGGCGGCGCAGGCGTTAGCGATGAAGAACCTTGCAAACGCTTCGGCAAATGATGCAGAAGTCAAGAGTGAAACGGTAGGCAGTTATTCCAGAACGCTTGCAACGGGAGGGGAATCCGCCCTGTCTGCACTCAATGCGACGGACGGGGCAAAGAAACTGCTTGCAGAAACGTGCATAGAATACCTTGCTCATACCGGGCTGCTGTATCGCGGAGGTGGTTGTAGATGTACGCTCCCCACACTGTAACGATCTACAACGTCGTGCAGGAGATCGACCAGACAACGCTTAATGAGACCGAAAAAGTCTATACCACAATCCTGCGCGGTGTGTTGCTCCAAGCGTCTAAAGGCGTGAACGTGCGAGAAAGCGGCCTTGAAGGTTCTGACGCTGTAAATCTGTATATCCCGTTTGACGTGGAAGCGGTGGACGGGGTAACAGGTAAGCCGAAAACTTACATTGGACCGCAATCGTTTTTCAAAGTGACGGACAAGTCTGACCTGTGGACGCTCTCATACAAGGGGAACGGTGGCATGACGTGCTTTGTAAAGGGCGAGTTTGTGTCTGACAACATGACCGTCGTGTTGAGCCATGACGATTGTTATAACGTGACCAAGGTTGACGCTATGGACTACGGTAGCCCAGATATGCAGCACTGGGAAGTCGGAGGTGCGTAATGGGCATAAATTTTTCCGTGCATACCGATGGAATGGACGTTGTAAGGGCTGCCATTGCAAAGGCTTGTACGCGCGCTGAGCACGTTTTAGCCGAGCAGATGGAGAAAGACACTCAGCCTTTTGTGCCGATGCTCACAGGCTCGTTAACGCAGCGTACAAGGGTAGTTGTCAATGACATCATCTACCCCGGCCCTTACTCGAGATTCCTGTATTACGGGAAAGTCATGGTTGAACCGAATACAGGCAGCACGTATGCGCCGAAAGGCGGTACAAAGGTCGTGACTGACCGCAATTTAGTGTTCAACCACACGGGGCATCCACAGGCACAAGCCCATTGGTGCGAAGCATCCAAAGCGCAGAACCTTGGTAAGTGGGCGCGTGTAGCAGAAAAGGCGGTGAAGAAGTACGGAACAGATTAAAAAGACGGTCTCGGCAGCGGAAGAGGATCAGGTCTCCCGCAAGCTGCTTGCGTGGCTGAACACGTTTCCCAATAAGCCGGTTGATTTGATTCGATTCGAATTTCTTCCCGCTGATACTCCGGCAATGGCGCTGTCTACGATTCAGGCGGCGTATATCGTCAAGAAATACATTCTCGGCGGTTATCAGGCGGAATACCAATTCAAGGTTATCTACCGCATGAAGCCGGGAAATAGCAACGACAAACGGCTCAAGGCAGACGAAACGCTCAACGCTCTTGGCGATTGGGCAGCAAGCGAAACGCCGCCTGACATTGGCAACGGTCGCCGCGTCATCCGCATTGAACCGACAACGCGATCCTCTCTTTTCGCCGTGTATGAAAACGGTGACGAGGATCATCAAATCCTTATGAAAATGAACTACGAGGTGATTAAAAATGGCTGATATGACCTTTAACACCACGGCGGGGCAGACCGTAGACCGCGAACTTCTGATCGCATATCTTAACACAGGAGAAACCGGAACCCCTACGTGGTCTCCCCTCGGTACGCGCGTTACGGATTCCAGCATGGAATACGACTGGCAGGAGGATTCCTCGAAGGATATCCTTGGCACGACGCGCACGACCATGAAGAAACCCATCATCACGCAGACCTTTGACCCGTCTAATCTGGACGCTGGGGATCCCGCAATCGTCAAGGTTTGGAATCTCGCGGTCAAGGAGCAGAACGCGGCGGCGCTGGCAAATCAGGACGTGCTGATTGTCCACGCTTATGCAGGCACGGCAAAGACCGCAGTATTTGCGGAGCGCTATTCGTCCTGCATGGTCAAGCCGTCTTCCCTCGGCGGCGAGGGTGGCGGCTTTATCGGTATGCCTATCGACGTGACGCTTGGCGGCACGCGCACGGTCGGCACTGCCGCTATCTCTGGCAATACGGTTACTTTTACCGAGGGCGAATAAAAAATAGAGGGCTGGCGTCTGTCAGCCCTCATTTTGGAGGAAGATATGGAACTCACTTTTGATTCTGGCGTAAAAGAATACACAATTCGCGGCGTAAACGGCGTTGTTACCGTTTACTTTAATCCTGCGGATGTCAATTTCGCAAAGAAAGCATACAAAACGTTTGATGATCTGCGCAAGAAGCAGGAGACCCGTGCAAAGACGCTCGAAAAGGATATCCCCGATGACGAGCTTTTCGACATGGTTGATTCTCTTGACAAGGAAATGCGCAGCATCATCAATGACCTGTTCGGGCAGGACATTGCCGATACGCTTTTTGGCAGCGTCAACGCCTATTCCGCGTCCAACGGTGCGCCGGTTTGGCAGAACTTTATGACCGCCATCATCGAGCAGTTTGATGAGGCAGTAAATCGCGAACAGGCGCTTGCCGATGAGAAAATCCGCAAGTATACGCAGAAATACCGCAAATGATGTACGATCTTCCAACGTCGCTAAGCGTCTGCGGCGTTGACTATGAAATACGCTCGGACTATCGCGTGGCATTGGACGTGCTGTCGGTATTTGCTGCGGTCGATCTGACTAACGAGCAGAAAGTGCTTGCGGCTCTGGATATCTTTTATCCAGACTTCTTAAAAATGCCCGATGAACATATCCCGGAAGCCGTAAAGCAAATGACGTGGTTCCTTGACTGCGGCGACGAGGGCGATAACCGCAAGCGGCCTAAGTTGATGGACTGGGAGCAAGACTTTCAATACATCGTGGCTCCCATCAACCACGTTGTGGGACATGAAGTGCGCGCAATGCCTTATTTTCACTGGTGGTCATTTGTATCTGCGTACTACGAAATCGGAGATTGCATGTTTGCAAACATCGTGCGGATTCGCAGCTTGAAAGCAAAGGGGAAAACGCTCGACAAGTCGGATCGAGAATTTTACCGAGAAAACAGGCGGCTTGTCGATCTAAATAAGCCGATGACGGAAGAAGAAAACGACACGATCAATGCGTGGTTAGGCAAAAAAACGCCCGACGCAAAATAGCATCGGGCGAAGATGGTTACTTATTTACAATGAATGTAATTTCGTTTCCAGACCAAAAGTCGGGAGTAAAGCGGATTTCAATCTCTTTCCAGTCTTTTGGGACTTCGTATCCGACAACACCGGTCATTTTCTTACCGGCAGCAACGGCGCCATCTAACTGGGGTTTATCGGTTGCGATGATGGCCGAAATGCTCAGATTTTTCGAGTAGTCATCAACATAGGCGTTGAACGATGCGATAGAGCTAACGGCAATATCTTTATCCGACTGGTTATCAATGGAGAATTCGCAAAGCAGAAACACATTGCCGTCATCAGGCGTGTTGAACTGCGATCCATTGCTTTCGGTGAAGGAATCAAACTTTACACTGATCCCGTTTATCTCGGCGGTTTCTCCAACGCTGAACGTTTGTTTCTCTTTATCAGGATCATCGCCCATGTCGTTTAATGCGGCGACAATCATGCAAATGCCGAAAATAACAATGATAATCCACAACACTGGGTGGCGCTTTTTCTGCTTGGCTCCACACTGCGGGCAAGTGGTAGCGGATTTTGCGATAGATGCCCCGCATACCTTGCAAGTAGTCATCTTATCCATTTTTCATTCCTCCTTGCCATTATTTATGGCTGATAAGATGATATCACGCAAAAAACCAAAAAGCAAGAAGGTGATATTATGGCTGACGGCGAAGTCGTATTTGAAGCGACTATTAGCGACAAAAAACTCCATCAGGAGTTGAACAAAGTTAAAAGCAATATCGAATCCTTACAAAAGGAATTCAACCGGCTCGGCGACCAGAAAACGCCGATGGAAGACCGGCTGCGCAACATCGGTGCAGAGCTGGATGCGGCAAAACAGGCGCTTGCCGATATGCGCACAGCGCCAAAAGGCACGTATGAGAAAAGCGACGTGTCCGAGCAGGCAGAGCGCGTGCGAATGCTGCAAAGCGAGTTTAATAAAACTGCAAACGAAGTTGACAAGATCAACGAAAAGCTCAACAAAACCGGCGATAAGATTTCTGATGCGAAAACGCAGGCTGTTGAGTTGGCACAGCAGATTGAGGGCAGAGCCAAAGGTGCAGGGCTGCGCAATGCAACCGAAGCGGCGGCAGATTCCATGAAAGTATTTGGACAACGCTTAAAATCTGTTGTACGCAGTGCGCTTGTGTTTACGGTCATTACTCAGGCACTATCAAAGGTGAGAGACTGGGTAAAGAACGTAGTGATGGCAAACTCCGATGCGAGAGAATCCATTGCGCAGCTTAAAGGAGCGCTTTTGACGCTGGCACAGCCTCTTGTAAGTGTAATTGTCCCCGCTTTTACACTGCTTGTAAAAGTTATTACGGCAGTAGTCTCGCAGATCACTCGGCTTGTGGCGCTTATCTCCGGCAAGAGCGTCAAGGCAACTGCTAACTCGGCAAAGGCGCTGAACAAAGAGACCAGTGCATTAAAGGGGACGGGCAACGCCGCGAAGAAAGCAGCCAGTCAGCTTGCGGCGTTTGATGAGATCAACCAGATTTCTACCGATACAGCAAACGACGCTGGTGGAGGTGCATCTGCTGACGCGATTACGCCGGACTTTAGCTACATGGACGACATCAGCGACCGCTTAAATAAAATCGCCGATGCGGTCATGCTGATTGCCGCAGGGCTTGCACTGTGGAAGATCGGCAGTTCGATTCCTGGAGACTTGGGAAAGATTCTAACCAAACTCGGCGGAATTCTTATCGCGGTCGGCGGGTTAATCCTTTTGTGGGAAAGCCTATCGGACGCATGGAACAACGGCGTTAATTGGAAGAACTTGCTCGGATCTATTGCGGGGGCGGCGGCGCTTGCTGGTGGGCTTGCAATCGCATTCGGCAAAGTCGGTGCGGGCATCGGCCTTGTAGTGGCTGGCGCAGGAATGATTATCACGGCATTTAAGGACATTTGCGATAACGGCGCAAATTTGCAAAATACGCTGATGCTGATTGCTGGCATTGTGGCAACGGGGCTGGGGTTCTTCTTTCTGACCGGTAGTGTCATCCCACTTGTGATTGCGGGAATTGCTACGGTAGTTACCGCTGTACTTGCGCTGACTGGCAATCTGACCGAGTTTGCGAGAAACCTTAAAGATAACATCCTTGGAGGCATTATCCAGTTTATCAAGGGAGCGTTCACTGGTGACTGGAATTCTGCATGGGATGGTGTCAAAAAGGTATTTAAAGGCATCTGGAATAGCATCGTCATTATTGCCGAAAGCGCGGTTAATGCCATTATCAAGGGTTTGAACTGGCTTATCAGCAAGATCAACACGATTAAGTTTACCGTGCCGAGTTGGGTTCCTGGCGTTGGCGGCAAAAGCATCGGCGGGCATCTTTCCTCGCTTTCCGAAGTACATCTTCCGCGTCTGGCAACCGGAGCAGTAATCCCCCCCAACAAAGAATTTCTTGCCGTACTGGGCGATCAGAAAAGCGGGACGAACATTGAAACGCCGCTTGCAACAATGGTTGACGCATTTAAGCAGGCTATGGCAGAATCGGGCGGCGGCACAACCACGGTCGTGGTGCAGCTTGACGGCAAGGAGATTGCACGCAGCACCGTGAAGAACATCAACAACATGACGCGCGCGGCGGGTAAGCCCGTGCTGCTGTACTAAGGAGGGGGAACATGGAAGTCCTTATTATCAACGGCACGGATTATTCGTCCGCCGTAGCGTCCAAAGGTTACGGGTGGAGCAGAAACGATCTCGACAGCGACAAGACCACCCGCACCAAAGATGGCAAAATGCGGCGCGACAAGATCACCACCAAGCGGAAACTGAGTTATACAACGCGCTCTGTCAAGCGTGACGTGCTGGCAAAACTTGATGATGATCTCAGTAAAACCACCTGTACCGTTCAATACCTTGACTTGCACGGCGTGAGAACCAGCACGTTTTATTGCTCGTCGATGGAATGCACGCTTGAAGAAGCGGCGGACGATAATGAGGTGTGGTGCGGCGCGACGTTTAACTTGATTGAGGTGTAAATATGGGGCAGACGACAAGTGCGCTGTGGCGCGATCTGCTCCACAAGCCCGGAACGGAGCGCGAATATAAATTTCTCATCAACGACGTAGAGTACGGAAAAGATGCGGAAGTGTCGCACTCCGTCGAATCGCAGTTGTTTGAAGAATTCGGCATCGGAAACGCCTGCTCCGCAACATTAAAACTGAAACTGTATGCGGACAACGTACCGCGCGCCGCAACGATCAAGCGTTATCTCAGGCTTGTTAATGGCAGTCAGGCGACAGACTGGATTCCCAAAGGCGTGTTTTTTACCAACCGCCGTTCCTGCGATGGGGATTATTGGGAACTCGAAGCATACGACGCTATGAGAAAGGCTGACATTGTGTGGGAGCCAGACCAGTCGCTTAACTTCCCGATGACTATGCCTGACGCTGTAAACATCTTTTGCCAGTTGATGGGCGTGGAGCTGGATAGCCGCACAGTGCTCAACAGCTCGTACACCATAGACTACCCCGCAAATGATTACACGGTGCGTAATGAGCTTTGCTTTATCGCTGCGGCACACGGCGGCAACTGGATTATTACAGACGCAGGGGAACTTTTGCTTGTCCCGCTTTTATCCATGCCTGCTGAAACCAATTACCTTATTACCGAATACGGCGATGCAATTACATTCGGGGGGGTGAGAATCCTTGTCTGATAAGTATTTTGTTGGTCAGGACATGACCAGCTTTTCCGACAATGGCCAATACAAGCCCATTTCCCGCGTGACGCTTTTGCTCGACGATGAGAATAGTTTGACCGCTGGCGATGATACCGGCATGGAGATCACTGCAAGTTGCCCTCATGCAACACAAGCGATGGTAAACGCCCTGCTACAACGAATGAAAGGGTATCGATATCAGGCATACGAAGCTGGCGCGGCTAACATCGACCCCGCCGCGGAGCTTGGCGACGGTGTGAATGTCGGTGGGGTCTATTCTCCACTCTCTCGCATCGCTGATGATGGGAGAGGGTACGCAGACATTTCTTCCCCCGGTGAGTTGGAGATGGAAGACGAATACCCAGCTGAGGGGTACATCACACAGGAATTCAACCGCAAGATTGCCGAAACACGATCTTCCATCACCAAAACGAGCGAGGAAATCATGCTCCGCGTGGAGGGCATCAGCGGCGATGTATCGTCTCTGCGGGTGTCTCTTGGCAACGTGCAATCTGAGGTCAGCGGGAAAATCGACGGCAGTACGGCACAGAGCCTTATCAACCAGAGCATCGGCAAAATCGAGTTGAGTGTGTCCAGCGGAAGCGGCGGCAGCACGTTTACCCTCAAGGCAGGAAGCACCACTCTGAGCACAAAGACGCTCGACCTACACGTCAATGCGGTCAACATTGACGGAACACTCAAGGCAAGTCAGATCCAGACGGGCAGCATTTACGTTGGTGACCTTGCCGATGGATCGGACTACGCAACTAAGAACTATGTGGACAACAATGCAGGGTTAAGCCAAACAGAGGTCGATGATCGTATCGATACCTACATTGATAGCACTTCGATCACCGCTGAAATTTTGCGCGGGCGAACCGTCTCTCTTATGGCTAACCGCAGAACAGAAATCGGAACTATCGAGCTGGTAGACACAACCACAGGCTACGGCATCAGCATCAGTACGTATGATGGAGGCATTCAGCTCAATTCCGGTGGTAATGTGTACATTACAAGTACTTATAACACTCGTCTTCTGCTGGACGATGAAGCTGCTAAAATTGGCCCTTCTGTTTGGGCAACTAATGGTACAGTCATTTACGACTCTGACCGTAATCTTAAGAATAGCATCGAGTACGATCTATCTAAGTACAGACAGTTTCTACTTGATCTGAAACCTTGCAGGTTCAAGTTTAACGACGGTCGAAGTGGGCGATACCATTTAGGTGTGATCGCTCAAGATGTTGAACAGAGTCTCGCAGATAACGGTATTGCGCCCGAAGAGTTTTCTGGATGGTGCAAGTCACCTATCAAAGATAAAAATAAAAAAATTACCGGGTACACCTATGGTATTCGGTACGATAGTTTCATTCCCCTCAACATAATGCTAATTCAGGAGCTTGTGAAAAGGGTGGAGGCCTTGGAGAAAAGGAGTTGGTTTTAATGGATAAGGAAAAACTCAAAAAGCAGATCGAGAGTGCTTACAGCATGATTACAGGCGTCTATGTCAAGGGTGCGGACGCCAAGCGCATGGCAATGGCGATGCAGAACCTCGAAAACGCCTTTGCCGAGTTGGACAAGCCGGACGAGCCGCCCGCCAAAGAGGGAAAGACGAAGCCCGAGAAGAAAAGCGAGGTAGCCGATGGCTGATAAAGCAATTGTTGATAAAGCAATTTCTGACCTCACCCAAGCAACACAGATCACGGGCGAAGACCTTTTTGTGCTTGAGCAGAGCGGCGAGGCGAAGAAGCTGAAAGGGGAAACGCTGCTGGACTTCGTCACGCTGAGTGTTGTATCGGTCACGGTGACAACGCTGCCCGCAGGAAGCTCGGCAACGGCGACTTACGACAAGTCTACTGGTACGCTGGCGCTCGGCATCCCGCAGGGAAGCAAGGGCGACACCGGCGCGACAGGTGCGACTGGCCCCGCAAACGTGCTGACCATTGGCTCGGTCACGTCCGGCAATGTGGCGAGCGCGACCATTACCGGCGAAGCGCCGAATCAGGTGCTTAACCTTGTGCTGGAAAAGGGTGACAAGGGTGACAAGGGTGCAACCGGTGAAACTGGTGCGACCGGTCCGCAAGGTCCGCAGGGCGAACAGGGTGTACAGGGAGAGCAAGGTCCGCAAGGCATTCAAGGCAAGACAGGTGCGACCGGAAACGGCATCGCGTCTATTGCGCTTAAAAGCGGAACACACGCAGCAGGAACGACCGATACATACGAAATCACCTTTACCGACGGAACGACATTTGACTTTTTCGTTTACAACGGAGCAAACGGAACAGGCGCTGGCGATATGCTCGCAACGACCTATGACCCACAAGGCAAGGCGCAGGACATTTTCGCCTATGCGGACACAAAGAGCAATAAAGCGGTTGCCTTTACTGTGACGCTGAGTGCCTCCGGATGGAGCGGCAACGCGCAGACGGTGAGCGACGCGAGATTCTTGACAGGCAACTACGCATACTCCGTTGCGCCCGATTCCGGAAGTTTTGCCGCATACGGGGAATCCGTAATTTACGCGGACAATGTGACGACGGCGGGCAAGATGCAATTCCACTGCGGAGAAGTGCCGACAGCCGACTTGACCGTGAACATACTGAGAATGGAGGCAAGCGCATGAGCGAGGGACTGGTATTTAACATGGTCGGCGGAGGCGGTGGCGGCGGCATCAAGCTGACCGGCATCACAATCACAACGCCGCCTTCCAAAACCACCTATACGGCTGGTGAAACATTCGACCCCGCAGGCATGGTGGTACAAGCGACCTATTCAAACGGCGCAACGCTGCAAGCGACGGGCTACGCCTACTCCCCCAGCACGCCGCTGACGGACGGCACGACAAAAGTGACTATCGTATACACCGAAGGCGGCGTGAGCGCATCGGCGATGCAGGCTGTCACTGTGGTGCACAGACTGGAGAGCATTGTCGTGACTACGCAGCCCAGCAAGACCGTGTATGAGTACGGAGACAGCTTTGCATCTGCGGGCATGGTGGTACGCGCCAGCTATTCCGACGGCGCAACAGCCAATGTGACCGGCTTCAGCTGCAGCCCTTCGACACTGAGCACGGTGGGAACCCAGACGGTGACAGTGAGCTACACGGAGCGGAGCGTGACGAAGACCACCACGCTGAGCGTGACCGTGGAACGCAAAAGCCTTTCTACGGTGCCCAGTCAGAGTGGGAGCCTGACCTACAGCGGCAGCGCACAGTCTCCCAGTTGGAGCAATTACAACAGTGCACAGCTGACGCTGGGCGGCGTGACATCCGGCACCAACGCGGGAAGCTACAACGCCACCTTCACACCGACGGCGAACTACCGCTGGAGCGACGGCACCACCACGGCAAAGACTGTGGCGTGGAGCATCGGAAAGGCAGCGGGAAGCCTCAGTATCTCGCCCACCAGCATGACGCTGGACATGAACAACAAGACCAAGACCATCACAGTGACCCGTGCAGGAGACGGAGCTATCTCCGCTGTGATCGGGAACACTGCAGCGGCGACGGTATCGGTATCCGGGAACACCGTCACTGTAACCGGCAAAGCAAACGGCAGCGCCACCATCACGGTGAGCGTGGCAGCGGGAACCAATCACACCGCGCCGTCCAGCAAAACCTGCGCGGTGACGGTGAGCTTCCTCGACGACACCTTCGCAAACAATGACTGGAGCGCCATCATCGAAGCCTGCCAGAGCGGGAGCGTGCCGGACAGCTGGGTAGTGGGTAACAGCAAGACCATGACCATCAACGGAACCAGCTACCAAATCGACATCATCGGCAAGAACCACGACACCTATACTGCCGGAGGCACGGCTCCGCTGACCTTCCAGATGCACGACTGCTATGCTGATACCAAGCAGATGAACAGCTCCAACACCAACAGCGGCGGATGGACGAGCTGCGCCATGAGAAGCACGCACCTGCCTGCCATCCTTGCACTGATGCCCAGCGAGGTGCAGGCCGGTATCAAGGAAGTGAACAAGCTGACCTCGGCGGGAAGCCAGAGCAGCACCATCAACACCACGGCAGACAAGCTGTTCCTGCTTTCAGAAATCGAGATTTTCGGCAGCGTCAGCTATTCCAAGAGCGGCGAGGGCACGCAGTATGACTACTACAAGGCGGGCAACAGCAAGGTGAAGAAGTTCAACGGCATCGCGAGCAACTGGTGGGAGCGCTCTCCGTTTGGCAGCGACTCCACGTATTTCTGCCGTGTCAACGGCGGCGGCAACGCCGGCTACACCACTGCGAGCGGTGCGTATGGCGTGGCCTTCGGCTTCTGCTTTTAACTATAAAAGGAGTGATAACACATGAGTATCTACATCAAAGTTAACAACACAGAATACCCCGCAGAGATCAACGGCAACCCAAAAGACCGCTCGTGGGGAGAGCGCGACACCAAGACCGTCACGCTCACCATGACTGCGGCAGAAGTGGCGACGCTGTTGCCCGACAATACGCCGTGGAGCATCGTCCAGCGCGAGACGTTGGACGTGCTGGACGAGCAAGGCAATCCCACGGGCGAGACCAAAGAGGTCGTCAACGAGTACGACAACAGCGAGTACAGCCTCGCTGGCGACATCACCGATCATCGCGATGGCACAGTATCTATCAAGATGGGCAAGCCCACGGAGACGGAAAGCGCCAAAGCGACCGTCACCGCCCTTGCGGGTGAGCCGGTCACATATGCCCGCGCGGTGGAGCTGCGCCCCATTATCGAGCAGGCATCGGTCAGCCTGAGCGATGGCGAGGCGGCAAGCGTGCCGGAACTCATTACAGCATGGGCGTACCCCGTTGCTTACGCCGAGGGCGACCGCAGAAGCTACGGCGGCAAGGTGTACAAGTGCCGTCAGGGCCATACCTCGCAAGCCGACTATACGCCGGACAAGGCCCCGAATCTCTGGGCGGTCATCGACGCCGAACACGCAGGCACGCAGGCAGACCCCATTCCCGCAGCGCGCGGCATGGAGTATGAATACGGCAAGTATTACCTCGACGGCGAGGATGGCAAGGTGTACCTCTGCGAGCGCACGGGCGAGCAGGCAGGCGGCAAGATCGTCTTGCAGTATTTGCCGCATGAGCTCATCGGAAACTATTTCAAGGCGGTGTAACGCTGGGAAAGGGAGCGGGATATGGATAATGCAAAGCACTACGATGACACGGCAATCGCGCTTATCGAATCGAGATGTAAGAGCAACACGCACCGAATCAACGAACTGACGGAACATCAGGTGGCGCTGGATAGGTTGGTGACCTCGGTCGAGGTCTTGGCAACAAAGCAAGAGACCGTGGAGGGCGACGTCAAGGAGATCAAGGAGGACGTGAAGACCATCACGGGGAAAGCCGGGAAGCGGTGGGACAGTATCGTTGATAAGCTGCTTGCAGCGCTCGCGGGGGCGTTCATCGCGTGGCTGATCTCTGGAGGTGTGGCGTGAAGAAGCTGAGAAAGCGCGACAAGTACCTCATCGCGGCGGTCGTGAACCTCTGCTGGTACTGCGTCGCGGCGCTGATTCTGACGGCCTTCGACAAGGCGGTACCGGACAGCCTGACGGTGGCATGGTTCGCCGCGTGGACGGCAGAGCTGGCGCTTCTGGCGGGAATCAAAATTAAGGGAAAGGGCGAATGACATGAACGAAAGAATTCTTAAGCGTATCGCAAACCTCATGAGCGTCAAGAGCATCGTGACGCTGGTGCTGACGGGCGTATTTGCGTACATGGCGATCACGGGCAACATCTCGCAGGACTTTATGACCATCTACGCGGTCATCATCGCGTTCTACTTCGGCACGCAGAGCCAGAAGGTGCAGGACGCGGTGGGAGGTGACGACAATGTATCACAGCCGTGACATTGCCGACCTGCGCGCCGACGTGCGCGCAAACTGCGTCATCTTCCTCGACCTCTGCAAGGAGGCGGGGCTTCCTGTACTGGTGACGGAGACGGTGCGAGATGACGAGTATCAACGCTATCTTGCGCGCATGGGCTACGCGGCCAAAAACGCGACGCGCCCGACGTTTCACTCCGTCAAGGCGGGACTGGCGTTCGACATCTGCAAAAACGTCAAGGGGCACGAGTACGACGATCCGTCGTTCTTCGCCCGCTGCGGGCAGATCGGCAAGCAGGTCGGCTTTTCGTGGGGCGGCGACTGGAAGAAATTCCCGGACAAGCCCCACTTCCAGTGGGACGATCACGGGAGATATGGGGGCAGTTCGATTTTGGTTGGGCATTACCCGCCGGAAATGGAGGAGTACATGGATCAGGCAACGTTTAACAAAATGATGGACAACTACCTTGCACAGCTCGGCACAAAGTCCGTCTCTTCGTGGGCGGCAAAGGATTGGGCGGCGGCGAAGGCTTCGGGCATCACGGACGGCAGCGCGCCGCAGAGATTCATCACGCGGCAGGAAGTCGTGACAATGATCCAGAGAGCGACAAAATAACGGTGCCCGATTCGGTCACAGGAAGGAGCGGGCGGCGAAAGCCCACGCGCAAGCGCCTCTGCAAGCCCTACACGGGGCATGGACAGTCAGCACAAGCGTATCCGCGCGGAGTTATCCGCGATGGCTCCACGGCGAGCCGTCGAATATATTTTATCCTTCGAGCTGCCACAGGACGAGGCGGCGTGTATCATCGAGTGCGATGTGCGGCGGAAAAGCTGCGTACAGGTGGCGGATATGTTGCACGTCAGCATCGATGGATTGGCCAAAATGCGGCGAAGAGCGTATACAAAAATTGCAGATGGGCAAGAGAAAAGCACCGACGGTTAGTCGGTGCTTTTTAGTTCTCGCTCGAGAATCCAGAGAATCAGCTGGCGACGGGAAATGCCGCTCTCTGCCGCTTGTCTCCGATGCGCTTTGCGCGTTTCAGTTTCATTTCTTCTCCGCCTCCAAACCCAGCCGCACCAGACGCTTGATTTCAGACTGCTTTGCTTTCCCTTCCAACGCGGTCAGAATATCGGCGTCTGTTTTGTTGTTCAATTTCAGGCCGATGAATGTGGTGTTCTGCGCCACCCACTGGCGCTTTGCTTCACTATCCGGCATGGCTTAAAACAGGTTCTCAAAGGTGACGCCGAACTTCTCGGCGGCTTCGGCTTTGAAGCGATTCATATTTTCATGGTAGTCTTCGCTGAAATACTCGTTTGCCGCACCAACGGAAATCATTCTGGATTCCTGATCGTTGATGTAATCAGCATCGTCCTCTGCGTTTTTCCCAACGATTTTGTAAGTGTCCATCAAAATAGTTTTCATAATATTTCCTCCTTTATGCCTCGACAACGTTTTCAACACAGGACTTGGGGCACCAGATCGCCACATTCTTTTCACCGCTCATAAAAATAGCCTCAACGGACAGCTTATAGGCCTTTTCGGTTTCGCCGATGATCTCACCAAAAGCATCCAGTCTCTGGCAATGGTAGCGATCGTTAAGTTCCATTTTTTTCTCGATTTGGAACCATCTTTTCATGTTAGCGAACTTCTTCATGTTTTGGGGCCCCTTTCCTTTACTGCACCTAAAGTATATCATAGGTTAAACCTATTGTCAATAGGCTTACCCGAATTCCAGTGTAAAATATTTTTCGGGCAGTTTTGGTGCAGAATACGGGCATTTTGCGGGCAATTTCCCGCGTCAAAATCGCGGTACGATAGGGGCAACAAAAGGAGGTGCGCGAAATGTACGAGCGACTTTTAGCTTGTGGATTTACCGAGAAGATGGCGATGGACATTTTGACTCTGTTCCCTGATCCTGACGAGCTGCGCACTTACGTCTATTTCGCGGAGCTTTTCCATGTATAGCTACTTTAATCCCAACCCCGCTGGGCGCAATGTGTCCGACTGCACCGTGCGCGCGATCTGCAAGGCGACGGGGAAGGACTGGGGCGAGGTGTATTTGTCCCTCTGCATACAGGGCTACCTTGACGGCGATTTGCCCAATGCAAATGCCTGTTGGGGCGCGTATCTGCGGTCTTTAGGCTACCGGAGATATATCATACCGGACACTTGCCCGGACTGCTACACGGTCGGTAGGTTTGCCGACGAGCACCCGCGCGGGACGTATATTCTCGCCCTCTCTTGGCATGTGGTGTGCGTTCAGGACGGGACAATCTATGACAGTTGGAACAGCGAGAACGAAATCCCACTTTATTACTGGGTAAAAGAAACGGAGGAATGAACATGGCATATCCCTATTTCAGCCCATATTATCCGCAGCCGATGCCAGATAACCTCATGCAGATGCGGCAGCAGCAGATGATGCAGCCCATGCAACAGTCTATGCCGCAGCCAGTGCAGCAGAACCCCATCGCACAGGGCGGCGTGCAGTGGGTAAGCGGCGAGCAGGAGGCAAGGGGGTATCTCATCGCGCCAAACTCTGCCGTTGCGCTGTGGGACAGCTCCGCGCCGACTGTATATCTCAAGCAGTCCGACGCAAGCGGCAAGCCGACGCTCAAGATTTATGACCTCGTAGAGCGCGCAGAAACGCCCCGCACAGCACCGCAGGAAAAGGGCGTGGAATTTGTCACCCGCAAAGAGTTTGACGCTTTGGCAGCGCTTGTTGGCGAAATAAAGGGCAAGAAGAACCGCAAGGAGGACGATGACGATGAATAATCCTTTTTTCGGTGCGCTCGGCGGCGGGAACGGCTTCATGCAGATGATGCAGCAGTTCCAGCAGTTCAAGGCAAATTTTCAGGGCGACCCTAAAGCGGAGGTCGAAAAGCTTTTGCAATCTGGAGCTATGAGCCAACAGGAGTTAAACCATCTCCAATCTATGGCAAAGCAGTTTGAACACTTATTTCATTGATCTTATCGTGGCCACGATTTGATAAATAAAATTTATGAAAGGGGAGATAATATGTCTCTTTCCGACGGTGCTCCCATGATGACTATGCCGGTTGCGCCCGCGAACAGCTACGGCGGTGGCATGGGTATGTGGGGCGAAAACTGGATCTGGATTATCGTTCTTTTCCTCTTCGGCTGGGGCCGCAATGGATTTGGCAACGGTAACGGCAACGGCGGCGGCGTGGTCGACGGCTATGTGCTGACCTCCGATTTTGCCAATATCGAGCGCAAGATCGACAGCGTAAATCAGGGCCTTTGCGATGGCTTCTACCAGCAGGCGCAGCTTGTCAACGGCACCAACATGGCGATGGCAAACGGCTTTGCACAGGCCGAGCTTTCTCGCAGTAACCAGCAGGCGGCGCTCATGCAGCAGCTCAACGCCATGCAGATGCAGGCCGCGAATTGCTGCTGCGAGAACCGTTCCGCGATCGCGCAGGTGCGCTACGACATGGCGGCGCAGGCGTGCGACACGCGCAACACCGTGCAGAACGCGACGCGCGACATCATCGACGCGATGAACAGCGGGTTCCGCGGCATCGACCAGCGTCTTACCGCGCAGGAAATCGCTGCGAAGGACGCGAAGATTGCTGAACAGAACCAGCAGCTCTTTGCGGCACAGCTGGCAGCTTCTCAGGCGGCGCAGAATGATACGCTCAAATCTTACGTGAGCGGTCAGTTTGCGTATTACAACCCGCGCCCCGTTCCTTCGTTTTCCGTTCCGGCCCCGTATCAGTATACCGGGTGCGGCTGCGGCTGCGGTTGCGGCTGTTAAGTGTTGATAAATGCAAATACTCGTGCTATACTTGATGTATAGAAAGGGGTGTTTGCATGGGAAAATCAATTGACTTGACGGGCAAAAGATATGGGAAGCTGACTGTTATTGAGAAAACTGACGCACGTGATTCTGCTGGGTGTATAATGTGGAAGTGTCGGTGCGATTGTGGCAATGAAAAAAAATATTCCACAAATTCCTTAAACAGAGGGCTTGTTACAAGTTGCGGATGCGGCCAAATCAAGTTGGAAGATTTGACCGGGAAAAGATTTGGGCGCCTTACCGTTGTCGAGTTGGACAAATATTCGCCCAAAAGTCACGGAACAAGATGGTTGTGCAAATGCGATTGCGGGAAACAAAAAACCATTCTCGCTTCTTGCTTAAAGCGTGGATTAACTACGTCTTGTGGATGCTTTTCTTCTGAACAGAAGTCTAAGCGCACAAAAACGCACGGGTTTGGGAATGGGGACCGGCTTTATCGCATATGGAGCAACATGAAATCGAGATGTTATTCTCAAGCAGATCGCAACTTCAAACGATACGGGGCCAGAGGTATAGACATATGCCAAGAATGGCGAACAGATTTTTTGAAGTTTCGAGAATGGGCCGTTGCTAACGGCTATCAAGACAAATTGTCCATTGACCGCATTGACAACAACATGGGATATAGCCCCGATAATTGCCGCTGGACAGATACGATTACTCAAAACAACAACCGTCGCACAAATGTTCACATTACCTATTGTGGGGAAACGCATACAACTGCTGAATGGTCTAAAATAACAGGCATAAAACCAGCAACGCTTGTTTCTCGCAAAGCACATGGCTGGAGCGACGAAGAGTGCATTGAGGTTCCCATATCGCAAAGCAACAATCAAACAACACGAAAAAAATAAACTGCATAGCATAGCTTCTCGGTCACCATATCGGTGACGTTACCGAGATGTTCGGCCCCGTGCCGATACTGACAACAACGCGGCGGGGCTATTGCCCTGCCGCTGCATTTTATGAAAGGAGTTTTTTATGCCTGAATACACTGCTGTTGCCGCGCAAACTGTAGCGGCAAACCAGAACGTGCTTTTTACCGAGACACCGATCCCTTGCACCAAGGGCCTTGTAACGCACCGCGCGGGGTCTGGACTGTTCAATCTTCGCGGCAACTGTTCTCAGTGCCGCGCTCGCTACAAGGTGGACTTTGGCGGCAATATTGCCGTGAGTGCCGGAGGTACAGCGGGGCCAATTTCTATTGCGATTGCTGTAGACGGCGAGCCTCTTGCATCCTCGGTAGCTACAGTCACGCCTACTGCAGCGGAAGCGTTTTTTAACGTAGCAACGTCCGAATACATCGATGTGACAAAAGGTTGTTGCGCGTCGCTGTCTATCCGCAACGTAAGCGGGCAGAGCATCGACGTAAGCAACGCTAACTTGATTGTCACAAGAGTTTGCTGAAAGGAGAATGGACATGAGCAAGAAAGCAATGTATGATCTGCGCAATATGCTATGCGACGAACTCGACGAGCTGGCGCGTAAGGGCGAGCTTGGCGCGGGCGATCTCGAAATTGCGCACAAACTGACGGACATCATTAAAAACATCGATAAGATTGAGATGTTGGAGGACGACGGCTATTCCCGCGATGAAGACTATTCTCGCCGCTATTCTCGCGACGGAGACTGGCATCCGGGTATGCGCGGCGCTTATGACCGTGATATGTCTAATGCAAGGCGAGGCACGCATTATGTGCGCGGGCACTATTCCCGTGACGGGGGCATCGACAACATGAAACGCAAGTTGCAGGAGATGCTTGACGATGCCGACGATGAAAGCATTCGCAGAGCTATCCAGCGCTGCATGGACACGATTGAGGGCTAAAGGGGGTGCACCCCTATGGTCGACGAAAATGAGGTCAATCGCTGGATAGCTCGCCTCGAGACGGAAGAATCAAGTTGGACAAACTATGAGCGCCTTGCCGTGCTGTATGCCATCCGTGACCAGCAAAGCGGTAGCAGAGAGAGGGGTTTGCCAATGGCATACTCCGCAGCGCCAGCGCCGGTTAGCGTCGAAACATACGGCGACAGCGATTTTATGCGCGCAGTGGCAGATGTTCCGCCGGACAAGGCATGGGAGATCATGGATGAGCTGATGGACAGCTTGAAAATTGTAAACGAGCGCGTCTATAATAGCGTCATTCAGAAACTGAAAAAGTAAATTTCAGATGGAATTGCAGATGAGTTACAAAAACCCTTGTAATATCAATGCTTTTGCGGATTTGGCTGCGGGTTCGACTCCCGCCGCCTCCACCAATGAAAAAACCTCGCAGTCTCAACGGCTGCGGGGTTTTTCTTGTATTTGCAATGGTTTCCTGGCTTAACTGTTTACGCATTACTTGCGATATTTGCAAGTTATCTTCCGTTAAAACAACACTTTTTCAGATGAATTGCAGATGAAATTACAGATGAAATTCGGACTCAAAAAAGCCGTCAACGGCATCTGCCACTGCTACGGCTTTATCATCCATGGTGTGCTGATATACGTTTTTAAGCATGTTGTTTGTAGAGTGCCCCATGCGCTCCATTGCGTATTTATCTGGAACATTGAGCCGGAGCATGACCGATGCGTTTACATGGCGCAGGTCGTGGAAGCGAAACGGCGAAACTCCGCAGCGGGAGCACGCGCGTTGCAGATGCTTATACAGCACGTTCCGTGTTGCGTGGACAATATACTCATCTGTGTGCGGTGTTGCGGAAAGCAGCCCCATAATATACGGCGGCACTTTCAGCTTTCTGTTTCCACTGTATGTTTTAGGCTGCTTGAGCTGCGGGCCATCCTCACCGTCTACCATTGCCTGCTTAATTGTCAAGATATCACCATCAAGACAATCCCATGTTAGACCTCTGATCTCCGATGTACGGAGACCGAGCCAGACAGCCAGAATGAAAGGCAATTCAAAGCCAGTGCCCTTGCAGTCTTCGTGTAGAATTCTGATCTCGTCCATGGTAGGGATTTTGATTTTAGGCGCTTCTTTCTGCGGCAATGATACGCGGAACACTTTATCCGGGCATTCCTCCGACATTGCCGCCGTAAATAAGCCGTAAGCGTTGCGGACGTACTTAGGGGACTTTTCCCGCGCCATCTTATTCACGGCGCGCTGCACGCGATCCTGCGTCAACGCGGAGCATTTAACGCTCATCAACTCTTGGAAAACCACCTTGCGGAGTTTTCTGTACCCGTTGACGGTGGAGGGGGAGAGTATTGCGTCTTTGCTGTCAATATATCGGTCGATAGCATCGCCAACCGTTCGTTCAGACGCACGAGCGGCAGACTTTGCGCCGGACTTTAACGCGGCAGCTTCATTCTCCGCCTGCCTTTTGGTGGGCGCTGTGACGGACACGCGCTTTCCTTCTACCATGACGCTGACATTCCAGTTGCCGGACGGTAGCAGTTTTGCTTTCGGTATCTTCATTCAAATCCCACTCCAATCAATGTACAAGCCCCATGCAGCCAACAGGGCGATAGTGACAAACATTACAGCAATCACTACGTTGCGGATACGGACACCGCGCCGCATGATCTCGATCATGTCTGCTTTCGCATCAACGTGGCGTTCCAACTCATCGTTGCGCGCTTGTAAAGTCTCCTCGGTCGGCGTCAAATGTTCGGAAATTCCGAACACCTCATCAAGGGATATTCCAAGTGCTTTGCAGATCGGCGCGACGGTGTAGATCGACGGAGATTTAGAAAACTTGGAAAAGAAATTCTGCACAGTGGACAGCGGCACGCCGGAAGCATCGGAAATTTCCTGATAGGTTAGTTTCAGTTCTTCTTTACGGGATTTACACACTTCTTGAATGTTCATTTATGCCACCTTAATTTTTCTGATTTTTGCGCCGCGAAGTCGCAAGATGAGGGCTTGTCGAACCGCGTCGAGCGCTGTCTTATTGCAATGTTTCGGTGTTGAATTGCCAAGGTAAAGCGGATTATGGTCAAAACAAGCAGCGGCGACCGCTTCCCGCTGGCTGCAAAAAGCCCTCGCCGTTGTTGCAGAGGCGGCGAGGGCTAACCTTACTTCATACCAAGGAGCTTGCCAAGTTTTCTTTGCCGCCCTGTTTTGGCCGTTGGGATCCCAGTTCCTTTTGAGATTTTCCTTTTCATCTTCGTGATTCCGAGCGCACGTTTCCAGCTAAAGGACAGACCGGGAATCTTGCTCTTCGCCATTTGGCGCACCACCTTTTATTCTTATATTTTCGACTGCACAAAGTGCAATAATCGACATATAGCCCCGTTGCAGAAATATTTGGAGGGACATAATTATGGACGAACAAACGAGAAAAGCGGCAGAACTTTTTGCCAACCTGACGCCAGAGCAGAAAAATGTTATTCTTGCGATGGTTGATAACCTTCTATCACAGCAAGCACCGCGCTCTTCTGCTGCGGAGACAACCGGCTAAACCCGGCAATAAGCTGCGCAAGCTGCGCATCCTCGCCCTCGGTCTTCGGATCGGGGGCTTTTTTTGCGCCCTGCTCCGGCAGGACGGGGAGCTCGTCTCCGTCCAGATCGGCAATGGTGATAGCTGCTTTAGATTTTTCGATTCTTTTAATTGCTTGAATAACGGAATCCATCTTTTCCGTTTGCGGTTTTGCCCCGTTAAGCCAGTTTTTTATAGTACTTTGATGGATGCCAGACTCTTTTGATATTTGATAAATAGTTACGTGATTGTAGTCTATTTTTTGCTTTAACCATTTAGCAAAACGTACAGAATCATTCATGATTTTTTGTCTACCAGTGCTCTTAAAATAGTCTACAAAACTATTGACAATACTCTTATAATAGTCTATAATTACTCTCGTGGACAGGCAATAAGAAACCAGCCCACCCCGACAAATCGAGCTGGCGCGAATCAATGTTTGTAGCAAAACTTAGAGTAGCACCGATGCTCCAATTTGTCAATAGAATACTCTAATTTCGGAGGTGAAAAAGTGAACGAGGTTGAGAAACGCCTCGAAATAGCGCTGATCGAGGCCGTTGAAAAATGGGCAAAAGACGGCTGCGCGACCGCCGAAGGGATGTTAGCCCTCGCAGCAGCCGCGCAGACATTGGTGAATCTGGAACGCGGTTAGCACTCAGATTTGGATAAAGCTAAGACGCGGGCATAGATTTCCTCGAAAAAATCGGCAACGTCTTTGCCACCATCCTTATTCGCCCTTACCGCAGAGTTTTCCATTTTGGCGATAACAATTTCTTTTGCGGTAGTAAGCGCAAACTGGTTTAACGGATTCAAAATTTCACCCACTTTCAACACTCCATTTTACCACATGGGCAATAAGGGGGCAACACTAAGAAAGGAGTTGATAAATTGAGTTTCGCTGAGAACCTTGCGCGGCTTCAAGCCGAGCGCGGCGAGACGAATTACCGCCTTGCAAAAGAAATTGGCGTGCATCAGACCACTGTAAAAAATTGGAAAAACGGGGCAATCCCGCAAATCGAGCACCTGCATTTAATAGCAGCTCATTATGGGGTGACAGACAAAGACCTTTTTATGGAGGTGCGGTTATGACGGAAGATATAAGCGTGAGCCGCTTATATAACATATGGGCATGTATGAAGCAGAGATGCGATAACCCTAATCATACTGCTGCAAAGTGGTATCACGACAAAGGAATCCGAGTTTGCCCGGAATGGCACAACAGTTTTATTACGTTTCTGGTATGGGCCGCGCAGAACGGATACGAGGATGGATTGACAATCGACAGGATTAATGCGGATGACGCATATTGCCCCGATAATTGCCGTTGGATTCCATTTAAGGAAAATTGTTCCAGAAAAAGGCGTGCGACTAAAAAATCAGCCGAAGATTGTTTGGTGTTCGCTGAGAACCTTGCGCGGCTTCAAGCCGAGCGCGGCGAGACGAATTACCGCCTTGCAAAAGAAATCGACGTCTCGCAGACGTCGATCAAAAACTGGAAAGAGAGTGTGTGCCACCCGCACCCGCGCCAAGTCAAGAAGTTGGCAAAGCACTTCGGCGTTACCGTGGATTCGCTGCTGAAATCCAGCGATGGGCAGTAAAAAATGCCCCGCCCAATGTTGCAGCATCGAGCGGGGCGGGTGGGACAAATCTCACCACAAGATATTGTGTCCGTGCTTATTGTAGCACGGAAGGAAGGAAAAGGCAAGATGTTAAAGCCACAACAGTTAACGCGACGGCGGAATGACCTTGAGAGAGCCGTTCGCGGCGCGATGGGACGGGCATTGATTCGCACCGGCAAGGAGCTGGGCGAGGAAATCGGCTTGTCGGAAACGCAAATTTGCAACAGAATGGCGGGGCGTTCCCGCTGGACTTTAGATGAAATTTGGGAGCTTGACCGAGTTTTGCAATTCACCGACGCGGAAAAGCTCATGCTGATCGGAGGCGCGAAATGATCGATACGCTGTTTTTCGGCGGCATCGCCGCTACGGTGATCGCGCTCAACGGCTGCGACTTCACCACGAGCCTTGCTGTCATCGGCGCGTGCGCGGTGTGCAAGGGGCTGTATGATCTGCTGCCCTACATAGACAGGGGGTGCAGGGAGTGAAATGCGAGCTGTACCATGACAACTTCCAGAACTTCAAAAAATACGGGATCCCAAAGGCGCAGCTTGTGATTGCGGACATTCCCTATAACATCGGCTCTGATGCTTACGGCAGCAACCCGACGTGGTACATCGGCGGAGACAACAAAAACGGTGAGAGCAAAAAAGCAAAGAGCAGCTTTTTCAATTCCGATGGTTATTTCAAGATCCCCGAGTATATGCACTTCTGCAACCGCCTTTTGAAGAAAGAACCGAAGGAGAAAGGGCAAGCCCCGGCAATGCTTGTTTTTTGTGCATTCGACCAGATGCAGACCGTCATGGAGTACGGCAAGCAGTACGGATTCAAGAACAGCTATCCTATGTTTTTCTGTAAAAACTATTCCGCGCAGGTGCTTAAAGCTAATATGCGAGTGGTAGGCGCGACGGAATTTGCAGTAGTTCTTTACCGTGACAAGCTGCCGAAATTTAACAACGGGCGTGAGATCGGCGAAGACGGGAAACCGATTCGAGGCACGGGAAAGATGGTTTTTGACTGGCAGAAGTGGG
>SFFY01000055.1 GCA_004556745.1 Bacteroidales bacterium
GTGAAACGCTCCTCTTTTTTTGTACCCGCCAAGTTGCTGCCTGAAAAATATAACAAACGGCATTTGATTTCTTTCAAATGCCGTTTGTTTGGGTGGCTAATGGGATTCGAACCCATGACATTCAGAACCACAATCTGACGCTCTAACCAGCTGAACTATAGCCACCATGTCTGCCTTCTTTCCGAAAGCGATGCAAAGGTAACGCTTTTTGTTAAACCTGCAAAGGGTTTGCGCGATTTTTTGCCATTATCTCATAAGAAAAGCAGCAAAGGCGGACGGCGCAGGCTTTATTCTGCAGGATAATATTCGTGCTTGGCGGCTGCTAATGTGTTGAGCATCAGCATGCAAATAGTCATAGGACCGACGCCGCCGGGGACAGGCGAGATGAAACTGCAAAGAGGGGCAACTTCGTCGAACTTAACGTCGCCACAAAGGCGGAAACCTTTCGGGCGGCTGGTGTCGGGCACACGGGTTGTGCCTACATCGATGACGGCCGCGCCAGGCTTTACCATTTCAGCCGTGACAAATTCAGGCCTGCCAATGGCGGCAATCAATATGTCGGCGTTGCGGCATATTTCCTTTAAGTTGGCTGTGCGGCTGTGGCATACGGTAACGGTGGCATCGCCGAAATTTTTCATCATCATCAAGGAAGCCATCGGTTTGCCCACGATGTTGGAGCGTCCCAGCACGACACAATGTTTGCCGGAAGTGGGAATGTTGTAACGGCGCAGGAGTTCGATGATTCCTTTGGGCGTTGCGGAGAGGTAGCAAGGCAGGCCGATGTTCATTCTTCCTACATTTACAGGGTGAAAACCATCCACGTCCTTGCGATAATCGATGGCTTCAATCACCTTTTGCTCCGAAATGTGCGCCGGCAGGGGGAGTTGCACGATAAAGCCGTCGATGTCTTCATTTTCATTAAGCCCATTGATACAGGTCAGCAATTCCTCTTCCGTCACATCGTCCTCAAAACGGATAAGCGTGCTGTCAAAGCCACAGGCTTCGCAAGCCAGCACTTTGTTGCGCACGTAAGTTTCGCTTCCGCCGTCGTGTCCTACGAGTATTGCGGCGAGATGCGGGCGTTTCATGCCATTCGCCACCATTTCGGCGACTTCTGCGGCAATTTCCTGCTTAATCGTTGCGGCCGTAGCCTTTCCATCGATGATTGTCATCCTATATATATAATATTGTATGGTTATTCTTTTCTCAAAGTTATGATTTCGTAGGCGGGCCATGCGCCGAGGCGATAAGGCACGCTGCCGCCGATGCCGGTAGACACGTAGAGGCGGCTGTCGCCCTCGGTGTAAAGCCCT
The DNA here is from genome assembly GCA_004556745.1 of Bacteroidales bacterium. Classification (GTDB taxonomy): domain Bacteria; phylum Bacteroidota; class Bacteroidia; order Bacteroidales; family Bacteroidaceae; genus Alloprevotella. The sequence goes on from SFFY01000055.1 coordinate 1,314, forward strand.
GCCCAATGCGGCATCGTGAGAGCGGCGGGCGAGACATTGCCGAAGCGCAACTGCCAAGCGTGGGTGTGTCCTGAGAGTGTAAGACCTACCTGCTTGTTGCGCGACACTTCGCTTGCCCAATGGTGCGGGTCGTGCGAGAGCAGAACCACTGCGGCATTTTGAGGCACATGCTTCAAGGCTTTGACGAGATTGGCCAAAGCAGGGTGGGGCGTTTTGCCGCCGTTCTCTACGCCGGCAATGTAGAGCCGTTCGCCTTTTCTGTTGATTACGACATGCTCGTTGCGGAGCACCTGCCAGCCACATTGCTGTTCAAACGAGATGATTTGCGAGCAATGGTAATTTTTTTCGAGTTCGCTTTGACCGGCGTTGTAAATGCAATAATCATGATTGCCGAGCACGGCCACCACGCCGTCGCTGGCTTTCAGTTGCGCAAGGATATCGGCATAGGGATGCACTTCCGTGGAATTGACATTGACCAAATCGCCCGTGAACACGATGAGGTCGGCACGTTCCTCGTTGATGCGCCGCACCACCTTTTCCACAAATCCCGTGTGACCGTTGTAAGTGCCGAGATGAAGGTCGGAGATTTGTATGATGCGGTAACCGTCGAAAGCAGCAGGCAGGTTCTTGACTGGGATTTCTATATCGTTTTTCTTCAAAATATGCGTGCCGAAAGCAACGCCAAACACCTGCGCGGCAAACACGAGCAGCGCGAGCGCTATTGGCAGATACAAACGCCTTTTCCACTTTTTGCGCAACAGCCATGCCGTCAATAGCGACAGGACATCGAAGAGAAGGAATATGACCTTTGGGATAAAGAAACATGTGAGCAGGATAAAAAACGCCTGCATGCAGATGCTGCTGCGACCCGCAACGAAAAGCAGGAGCGTAATAGCGGTGAGCAGCGTGGGCAAAAAAACGCAGAACGAACTAATTACGTTCGTTCCGCGCGTATATCTTTGCCAAATATATATGTCCGGCAAAATAGAGAGGAGTATCAGTGACAAGAATGTCAATACCATAGGCATTATAAAATTTTAATCGGTCTACATCTTATTGTGCTCCTGCTGTTCCTGCCATTTCTCGCGGGCCAGTTCCTGCATATCGGTCACCGTGTCCTTTTCGTCCACAATTTCTGTGCCGAGCATGGTTTCGATCACGTCTTCCATGGTGACAATGCCACGGAAACAGCCGTATTCGTCGATGATAACGGAGATGTGTTCCTTTTTCGCCAAGAGTTCCTCCCATATCTTCGACACAGAGTCTGTTTCCTGGAAGGTAAGAATCGGACGCACTATTTCCGAGAGGCGCGTATCAAAGCGGTCTTCCGAGAGTTTTTCGAGAATTGTTTGGCGCAATACATAACCCTTTATGAAGTCATCGTTTTCCTCGTTGAACACCGGGATGCGCGAGTACGTGCGAAAGGCATCGTTTTTATAGAATTCGGAGAGCGTCATGTTTTCCTCGGCCATTTCCACCACGGAACTTGGGGTCATGATGTCGCGTGCCGTGATGTCGTCGAGTTTCAGCAGGTGCTGGATCATGCTGTTCTCTTTCTTTTCCAGAACTCCTTCTTCTGCGCCGACCGTGACAATGGCAGAAACCTCCTCGCGGCTCACGGAAAGCGGTTGCTTCTTGGTGGAAATGATGTTTGTAATCAGTTCCGAGAGCACTACAAAGGGGTAGGTGATGAACACCAGAGTGCGGATGATGCGCGTGCTGGGCAGTGCGAGTTGCCGCCAGTAGGTGGCGCCGATGGTCTTTGGGATAATTTCGGAAGCCACAAGGATAAGCAGCGTGAGCACGGCGGAGGTTACGCCGAACCACTCGTTGCCGAACACCTTGTCGCTCTGTGCGCCCACTCCGGCCGCGCCGACAGTGTGGGCAATGGTGTTGAGCGTCAGGATTGCCGATATTGGGCGGTCGATGTCCTGCTTGTAGCGTTTGAGTAAATGTGCAACGGATTTTCCCTCGCTTTCTTTCGCCGAGATAAAAGACATCGGCGTGGAAAGTAGCACGGCTTCAAGAATAGAGCAGAGGAAAGAAATAAAAATTGCAGAGAAAAGATAGAGGAGTAATAGCCCCATGGATAATTGGATAAGTGAAACAATATCCGTCCGTAAGTATTTGGCTTTCAGAAAAGAGATTGCTTATTATTTGAAAGCCCGGATGCTCTTTTAAGTCTATTGTGAGCGTTGCGGCATGCCGTTGTTCATCAGTTAAGATGCAGCAAGTTTCATTTTCAAGGCACAAAGTTAGTGATTTCTCTGTGTATTTGGGCATTATCTGCCTATTAAATTATTATTTAGGCCTTTTACATCTCATTCTTCAAAGTCGAGGCATACGCGCTGCACGGTATAGGGGCGCACTTTCGTATCAGCCACGGCCACGTGTGCAGGATGTGTTGCATAAGTTTTGAGGGCGGCGGGACTTTCGAGCGTGGAATCAAGCATCACGTCGCAGTTCGATGAGTCGAGGCGGCCGTCAATGTTTACTTTAATGCTTACGAGTCCGTCGATTTTGCCTTGCAGACTTTCGAGATCCGTTTTAATTTCTCTTTTCACCTGTTCTTTCTTTTCGGAGGTGAGTTCAGGGTTCAATGTCCAAAGGATAATGTGTTTTACCATGATTGAAAAGTTTTATTGATTATTGTTTGAATTAGTTGTTTATTATGACAAAAACCATCAAAACCGCTTGCCCCATTTGAAGCCCGAGGGCACGCCGCGGGGTTTAACGCCGAGCATTAAAGCCTTGCGGCTTTTGCTCGACCTTAATCCCCGCGGCTGCGGTCGGTTCCCGACCGCTTCAAACGACGCAAGCAAAAAACAGGAAAAAGTTAAGCACGTCTCTTTACTATTTACAGCAAAAAGTAATTGTCCACTTTTTTCTGTTTTTTGCTTGTCCTGTGTGGGCGGTCGGGAACCGACCGCAGCCTTAGCGGGGAAAGCACAAAACGAAAGTCGGTAGACTTTCTGTTTTGGGATTTAGCCGATAAGGCGAGCCGCAGGCCCACACAGGACAAGCGGTTTTTATTGTTTTTGTCTCATTCAACCAAAGGGTTGTTATTATTTGATACAATGTTCTTTTTTGTATTCGTTGAATTGTTCGCGATTGCCGTTGAACACGTTGATGTCTACGTCGCCCGTGATGCCGCTGACGCGGCCGCGATACGTGAGTTGCCAATGCAGCAGATGCACAAAGGGCTTGAACTCGCTGTAACGGGCTATCCACACATCATAGGCTTTCAGTTCCTTCGGGGCATCGGGCATGTGCTTGTTCACAAAGTTCTGGCCCATATAAAGCACGGGCTTCGTGCCGCAACGGCGTTCCACGGCTCGCAGCCAAACAAGCATCTCTTGAAAGAGTTTCTGCACGCCGCCCATTTTCCTGATTTCGCTTTCCGAAGGCTCTACATCGAGCATCGGCGGCAGGTCGCCCTTTGCCAAACTGGCTTTTTTGAGGAAATATTCTGCCTGCGCCGCACCGCTTTTCAGGTAGGAGAAGAAATGATACGAACCGGCGGCGATGCCCTGACGGCGTGCCGCGCGAATATCGGCGGCGTAGTAATTGCTGAATATGCTTGTGCCTTGCGTGGCCTTGACGTAAACGAAATCTACCTTATAATCCACCTTGCCGACAATGCGCTTCTGCGGCCCTAAGCCCGTGATGCGCAGTTTGTTCCAATAGATGGGATATTTCTTGCGCCCGATGTCGTGCTGGTAGCGCGAGATGTCGATGCCGTACACGCGGTCTGCGCTGTACACCATGCGCTCGCCCTTGAACACGTCTTCTTTCCACGCGCCGCACTTTGCCACATTGTCGCCCGAGAGACTGATGCCGTGGCCGTGCCGCTGCCCTTCTTTCCATTCGCCACTGTAAAAAGACTGGTCTCGCTTGTGACAAAAGCCGAAGCCATGCGGTTGCCTTTGGGCGTTGAACGTGCCCTGATAATAGCCTTCGTCGGTTAGGGAGTAGCCGCTTGCCAATGTGTCGGCCTGCCACGTGCCGCCGTAAATGTTGCCCAGGCTGTCGGTGAGCGTGCCTGCGCCTTCTTTTATCAACGTGCCTTTGCGCTCTGCAACATTTCCTTCATAGGTCGAGCCGTCTGGCAGGATGATTTTAGCGCATTGCCTATATATATATAATATTGTATGGCGGCGCGTGGGGCGGTCGGCGAACCATGCTTTTATCTTTTGGCAAAAATTGCTCCAAAGGGCAGACAGCCACCCCTTATCGGCATAAACTGCGGCGGCAATCTGTTTTGCGCCGACCACTTTACCGTCCGCCACGATGCCGCACAGGCGGCCGAAGCAGTTGATTGCCGCTCCGCCTTCGGCAGAGGCAAAGGTGCTTAGCGCGGCGGTGTCGGTCGTAATGGCAGGCAGGGACACGGCGGTTTCGTTGCCGAAGTCGTGGAAAAAGATGCAGCACTTGGGCTTTGCCAACGTGCCGTAGCGCAGGGCGGCAAAGCGTGCCGCGCCTTCGGGCAATAGGGAGTCGGCGGTTTGCAATAGCAGGAGCGAAGTGCTGTCGCGCAGGGCGGTGTCGGTAAGCCGCTGGCAGCGCACGGTGTCTGTATAGATACTGTCTGCAGTCGCCATGCTGTTGAAAATCAAGCGGTACTCGGTGTGAATGGCTGCGGTGACAGGTTTGCCCGCCTCTGCTGCTGCGCAAAGCCTTGCCGCGATGCGTGCCGTGGAGTCGCGACGTGTGCCGTAGTCTTCGGCTTGCGCTTTCAGGCTCATCATTTCGTTGTAGCCGTCGTCTGCCACGGAGTGCGTGCGCTCATAGTAGTCCATTTCGCGCAGCACGTGGGCAGCATCGTCTCGGTCGGCCTCCAAAGTTATTTGCAGCGCATTCATCAGCCGCTGCGTGCTGTCGGCGGCAAGCGTGTCGGGGAGCGTGCCGAGCAGATTGGCGGAGGTGAGGGCGTGGCCGCTATTGCTCACGAACACGGCCGTGCCTTCTCGTTTCTCTGCCACCGAGTCGGCGCAGAAGTCCGCATCGTCGGGTTGCCCGTCTGCCATACATATATATAATGTGTCGCGGCTACCGTCGGTGAGCATCAGGCAACTTTTTGCTTCCACGCGCGCCACGCTGCGCAAGAGCGTGCTTTCGCGAGTGGGCAGCAGCCAAGGCAATATTATGAGCATTGCCGCAACCACGCAGATTGCGGCAATGATAAAGGGTCTTGATTTTAGTAGTTTCTTCATCTGCAAAAATCGTTCTTACACTAATGCCTTTGACAAGAAATAACCGCCCAGCACGAGCCAGACGTAAAGGCCGCCGGCAAGGAGAAAGGGTTTTGCGCCGGCTTGCTTGAACTTGTCGATGCTGGTTTCTGCACCGAGGGCAGTCATTGCCATGGTGAGCAGGAATGTGTCGAGGTTGTTGATGAAGGAAATGCCTGCGGCGAGCGTTTCTTGGGGAATAAACGAGGCCTGTTGGAGGAGCGAGTTGATGCCGATGACGATGAGGAAGTAGAAGGCAAACCAAGGAATGGTGATTTTGCTTTTTCCGCCGGCGTTGTTCTCGCTCTTGCCCCATTTGGCGAGGCAGAGGCTCATGATGACGAGCACCGGGGCGAGGAGCATAACGCGGATCATCTTCGTAATGGTCGCCGCGTCGGCTATATTGCCGCCGGCCGCGTCAATGGCGTTGCCTGCGCCCACCACATGCGCCACTTCGTGCAGCGTGCTGCCCGTATAGACGGCCAACTGCTGTTGTGTCAGTCCGTCGAGTATGCCGGCGCGGTAGAGGATAGGGTAGAGGAACATGGAGAGCGTGCCGAAAATTACGACCGTGGAAACCGCCACGGCGGTCTTGTGGGGCGCGCATTTCACCACGGGCTCTGCGCCGAGCACCGCCGCCGCACCGCAGATGGCGCTGCCGGTAGAGGTCATGAGCGTCGTGTCGCTGTCGATTTTCAGCAGTTTGCCGAGCAGAATGCCGAGGAAAATCGTGCCTGCCACGATGATAGCGTCCACGGTAATGGCGGGCAAGCCTATTTCCGCCACCTGCTGAAACGTCAGCCTGAACCCATAGAGCACCACGCCCGTGCGCAGCACCGTTTTGGAGCAGAACTTAATGCCGGGCACCCACGTCTCGGGCAGTTTGTTGCGCAGCGAGTTGGCGTAGAGCATACCGAGGATAATGCCGACAATCAGCGGACTGAACGACAGGTTCTTCACAAATTGGAACTCGGCGATGTAAAAGGCCGAAAACGAGAAGAGGACTATTAATAGTATGCCGTGCAGCACCTCGCCTTTGTTTTCTTTGAACATGATATTGATGATTTTACGTTGTCTTTGTGATGAATGTTTTGATGTCGTCATTGAGGCGGGCTGTAAGCCCAAGGGTTGCCCATAGCCCCGGGCAACGCCCGGGGGATGGCATGTGCATTGATTAAAGTGTCCCGCTCTGTAAGAGCAGCCTACTTTATGAGGGGCAACGCCCCGTGGCATTGCGGGTTACGCGCTTGACGCGCGTGGCATTTTTGCGCCTTCGGCACAAAAATGCCGAATGTATTTATCGCGACGTGCGTTTCCCCAGGGCGCTGCCCTGGGCTATGGGCAACAACTGGGCTTACAGCCCGCCACAATTATAATTAAATATTTCTGGCGGGCGTTTTGCAAAACGCCCCTACTGTTTGCAATGGATTATTCTTTGGGACTTTCGTCTTCCGAGCCCTCGCTGAGAAGGTCGGTGCCCCAGTGTGTGGAGGCGAGGCGTTGCTCGCGGCGGATTACCTCCTTTGCCTTCTTGGCGTAGATTATCATACGCAACGACTGGCTGTAAGAAAAATAATTCCACATCCAGTTGAACATCACGATGAGTTTGTTGCGCACGCCGAGAATGGAGCGCAGATGCACCACGAGCCACATGAACCACGCCACGAAGCCCGCCATTTTCATTTTGCTGAACTCCGCCACGGCGCGGTTGCGGCCCACGGTTGCCATCGTGCCGAGGTTGCGATAGCGGAACGGGCGCATGGGTTGTCCCTCCGCGAGGCGTTTTAGGTTCTTTGCCAAGAGCGAGCCCTGCTGTATCGCCACTTGCGCCAGCTGCGGGTGACCGCCTTGCCACTTGGGGTCGCCTTCGGGCATGATGCACTGGTCGCCGATGGAAAACACGCCGTCGAGTCCTTTCACTTGGTTGAACTCGTCCACGATGATGCGCCGCCCGCGCCCGAGGTGGCTTGGGTCGAGGTTGCCCACGGGCTGCGCTGCCACGCCGCTCACCCAGATAAAGGTGCGTGTAGCGATGCTGCTGCCGTCTTTGAGCATCACGCGGTGGTCCTTATAGTCAGTCACCATTTTGTTGAGCAGCACGTTCACGCCCATGCCGCGCAAGTATTTCTCCACGTGCGCCGAACTCTCCTCGCTCATGGCGGGCAGCAGGCGCGGCCCGGCTTCCACGAGATAGATATGCATGAGACTCGAGGGCAGGTCGGGATAGTCCTTAGGCAGCACAAAGTTTTTCATTTCAGAGAGTGCGCCGGCAATCTCCACACCTGTCGCGCCGCCGCCCACGATGACCACGTTGAGCAGTTCCTGCCTTTCCTGTTCGCCGGCGCAGGTGAGGGCGCGTTCAAAGTTGTCGAGCAGCGCGTTGCGCAGTCCCATGGCCTCGCTCACGTTCTTCATCGGCATGGCCTCGCCTTCCACGTGCTCGTTACCGAAGAAGTTGGTCGTAGTGCCGGCGGCCAGCACCAGGTAGTCGTACTGCACCTTGCCGATAGAGGTTTGAATAATCTTGTGTTCGGGAAAAATGGAGCGTACCTCCGCCATGCGGTAAAAGAAGTCCTTGCGGCGTTGGAAGATTTTGCGGAAGGGGAAAGAGATGGAACTCGGCTCGATGCCCGCCGATGCTATCTGGTAAATAAGCGGCGGGAACTGGTGGTAATTGTTACGGTCAACGAGCACTACTTGAAACTGCGAACCTTTCAGTTTGTTGGCCAATTTCAGTCCGCCAAAGCCGCCGCCCACGATGACGACGCGCTTCTTGTCGGTTTGGGGTATGTTGAAACTCATAGTGTTATGATATTGTAAATATATGTTGGTGGTATGTAGTGCTTATAAATAAATGTGGCGGCCTGAAAGGCCAGTTGTTGCTCTTAGCCCCGGGCAACGCCCGGGGGATAGCGGTTGCATTGATTATAGTGTCGCGCTCTGTAAGAGCAGCCCTCTTTATGAGGGGCAACGCCCCGTGGCATTGCGGGTTACGCGCTTGACGCGCGTGGCATTTTTGCGCCGTCGGCACAAAAATGCCGAATGTTTTTATCGCGGCGTGCGTTTCCCCAGGGCGCTGCCCTGGGCTATGGGCTACAATTGGGCTTTCAGCCCGCCCCAATAAGGAACTTTATCCCTTTACAGCAACATCCAGCCGGCGATGCCGCAGAGGGCAATCATGAGGAGGGTGTTGATGCGGAAGAAGGCGGAGCCTATGAGGGTGGCGACGAAGAGGAAAAGGGTGATGCCGAACTGCCACGGCGTTTCCTGCGGCGTGCCGAATGTGCCGGGCGTGCAGAGCAGCAGCACGGCGGCTGCCATCAGTCCGGGCACGAGGGGGCGCATCAGCGTGAGCACGCCCTCGGCCATGCCGCTCTGTTTGAAACGGACGTAAAAGCGGTGGTAAAATTCTGTCCAGAGGAAGGAGGGCAGGGCGATGCCAATGGTTGCCACTAATGCCCCGCCCACTGCGGGCCAAAAGCCGTAGGGCTGGACGGTAGCGGCATATCCGCCGAGCGCGGCGGCGTTCTGACCGATGTCGCCGGGGATAATGCGGCAGAGGGCCGCGAGGTCGGCAAACTCCTCGGCGGTGAGCCAATGGTTTTGCGTCACGAGTGCGTTTTCCAAGAAGGCAAGCAGGCTTTCCATGCCGCCGAAGCCCAACAGGCCGGCAGCGAAGAAGAGCAGGAAGAGAAGAGCGTAAACCATGGCTTATTCGTTGGGTTTGATAAAGAAGCCGTAAAGCAGGCCGGGAATGATGATGCCGAGCACGATGACGAAGGGCGGCAAGCCCAAGAGCCATATCGCCACTGCCGCGCCGATGGGCAGCCACACGTTGGCCAGCGTGATGCTCGTGTGGCGCAGGGTACGCACCACGGGGATAACCAAGAGCGCGATGATCGCCGGGCGCACGCCGCGCAGAAAGGCAGCCATTTGCGGCTGGGTGCGTACGTCGCCAAACAGTCCCGCGATGAACACCATAATAATAAAAGGCGGCAGCAGCAGTCCGCTAACGGCTGCGAGGCTACCTGCCTTCCCGTGCAATTCGCGCCCGAGGAGGGTGCAGAGGTTAATGCTGAACACGCCCGGCATTGCCTTTGCCACCGTGGCACAGTGCTCATAACGCTCTGCCTCCATAGCCGCCCCGTCGCCCTCGGCGAGCACCTTGCGCAAGGGAGCGGCGAGTGCATAGCCGCCGGCTATGTTTGTGCCTGCGGTACGCAGGAAAAGTGAGAAGATTTGGTAAAGGGTCATATACAATAGGTTTGTATAAATAATTTGAGGCTGTTGTTTTTGGGATAAAAACCATGAAAAACCGCTTGTTCTGTGTGGGCCTATTGGCTTGCCTTATCTGATAAATCCCGAGCCTGAAAGCCTATCGGCTTCCGTCTCGTGCTTTATCCGCTAAGGCGGCGGTCGGTGCCCGCCCGCCCCACACATAACAAGGAAAAAACAAGGAAAAACCCATTTTCAATGAGAAATCCATCAAGGTCTCACGGGTTTTTAATGGTTTTTCCCTTGCTTCGTTTGAAGCGGGCGGGAACCGACCGCAGCCGTTGGGATTAAAGACGAGCGAAAACCGCGAGGTTTTCATGCTCGGCGTTAAGACCGGCGGCGTGGCCCGCAGGGCTTCAAACGAAGCAAGTGTTTTTTATGGTTTTTATCATTATCCGTAGATTGTATCACCCACGGGCATTTCCACCCGCCCCAATTATTTATGCTGCTCGCGGTAGAGGTCGTTCACCGTCTTGACGGGATTGAACGTAGTAAGGGGCACTTCCACAAACACTGTGGTCCAGTCGCTCATCGCGCCGTTCCAAAGACCGGGCAATTCGAGGGCTTTCAGTTCGCGGCCGTCCTTGCTCTTGTGGGAGATGAAGCCCGTGAGTTTGTCCACATACTGCGGCAGATTGAAGCGGTTGCCCTTATAGTCTTTCAGGGCGCACACGAGGTCTACGGGGTTGAAGTGCGTGCCTTGCTCGAACATCGCCTTCTTTTCAGGGTCAGCCATGTCGATTTGCGAACTTTCGAGGATTTGCGGAGACACGGTGCCGTCGCTGTTGTAGGCGAGGAACGGACCGCCGCCGGGTTCACCCACGTTGCGCACCATACCGCAGGCACGCATCGGACGGTTCAGTTTTGTCTTCAAATACTTATGGAGTTTATCGCCCGTAAGCATCTCGCCGTCAGGAGCGTAGCAGAAGCATTTTTCTTGCAGCCATGCGAGCATTTCCTGCATTTCGGCCTCTGTGGCACCCTCGTCGAGTTTGCGGAGCATGGCGAACGCCTCGGCTTGCAGTTTCACGAGCACGCCGGCAAGGAGTTGCTTGTACGTCACCGTGTCGCCTTTCAGGCGGTCGGGCACCACGTTGTCGATATTCTTGATAAATACCACGTCGGCATCGATGTCGTTGAGATTTTCTATGAGTGCGCCGTGACCGCCCGGGCGGAAGAGCAGGCTGCCGTCCTTTTGGCGGAAAGGCGTATTGTCGGCGTTGGCGGCCGGCGTGTCGGTAGAGGGCTTTTGTTCTGAAAAACTGATGTCGAAAGCGGCATCGTGGGCAGCGGCATACTGCCCGGCTTTTTCCTTTGCCAATGCCTCGAAGAGGGCGCGGTGCTCGGGCGACACGGTGAAGTGCACATTCACCTTTCCGTCCTTGCCCTTGGCGTAGAGCGTGCCTTCCACGAGATGCTCCTCCAGCGGCGTGCGTGCGCCCTCGGCGTAGCGGTGGAATTTCAGCAGACCCTTCGGCAGTGCGCCGTAGTTCAGGCCGTCTTTCCCGAGCAGTGTGTTCACCACGGCTTTGTAGGCGCCGTCGGCAAGCAGGGTGGGGATATCCTTGCCGTGCAGACGGAGACAGGCAGCGTTGAGGTCGTCGTAAAACGCCGCTTCCTTGATATTATTGAAAAACGTCTTTTCAAAATCGCTTTGCGGCGCGTCGTACGCTGCATCTGCAAAGGCGAAGAGATCCTTGAACATGCGGCTGGCCGCGCCCGAGGCAGGCACGAACTTCACAATCTTGTGCGCCCCGTTCTTATAGTCGTTCCATGCGGCGAGGTAGTCGGCCGTTTCGGCGTCCGAGGGCTTGAGGATTCCTTTGCCGATAGCGGCTGCGCCTTCGAGTTTGAGGAAGGGGAAACCTTTTTCGAAGCATGCCATCTGCTCGTTGAATTTCTCTTCGCTGATGCCTTTTTGCGTCAGTTGCGCTTTGTCTTGTGCGTTAATCATGGTATGAGGGATTTTAAGGGTTATTTCCTGGGTTTTAGGGTAGATTTTATAAAAATATTTGCTTGCTATCTGCCTGGAAGGCAGTACGGAGCGGAGCGACGGTAACCGGGCACGCAGTGTCCGGGAGAAAGGGCATATAAAGATGTGCCTGGAAGGCACTACGCCATAGGAAATAAACAAAAACATTCAAAAACCGCTTGCCTTGTGTGGGCCGGCGGCTCGCCTTATCCGATTAAGCCCCAGCCTAAAAGTCTATGGACTTTTGTCTGTTGCTTAATCTGCTAAGGCTGCGGTCGGTTCCCGCCCGCCCACACAGGACAAGCAAAAAACAGACAAAAGTAAAGCATTGCTTCTTTGCTTTTACAATGAAAAGTAAATGTCCACTTTTTTCTGTTTTTTGCTTGCGTCGTTTGAAGCGGGCGGGCACCGACCGCAGCCGCAGGGATTAAGGGCGAGTGAAAGCCGAGAGGCTTTCTAACTCGGCGTTAAGCCCGGCGGCGTGCCCTCGGGCTTCAAACGAAGCAAGCGGTTTTTATGGTTTTTGTCTTTATTGAAAGAATATTCAACCGACATATATATATAAATATGCCTGTTTCCTATATGCAAAGTTAGGAAATGCAAATGAATTGAAAGAACATACGGCGGAAAATCCAGTAGAAAATTGAAATTTTCTCGGAGACATTTTTTATTTGCTCCGTG
>SFFY01000056.1 GCA_004556745.1 Bacteroidales bacterium
AAACTCTATTGCTATGCGTCCCCTCCCTCGCCTTCTCCGCTACGCTCCGAAGGCGAGGGAGGGGACGCTAAAATTGCACTTCTATCTTGAAAGTATAGATAATTTTCCCTTTCCTCTTGATATTTTTTTCTTTCTGCTAAGACATTTTTTGTTAGAAACTTTGTAACGCATATTACAAACTTTCTAACATGTGTTACAAACTTTATAACGCCCGTTACAAAGTTTGTAACAAACTTTTTCTGCGCAGATAGTAAAAAATATCTGGGAGAAAGGAAAAATTTGCTCGGAGAGGGGAAGATATTTTTACGACAACGGAGCACTACGCCGCATGGGTAAATAATTGTAGCGGGCTGTAAGCCAAGTTGTTGCGCCTAGCCCAGGGCAACAACTTGGCTTACAGCCCGCTTCACCCATTATCCCTTTCGGCACACTCTGCGGGCGTTTTGCAAAACGCCCCTACATTCTTGCTATCTCATAAGAAAAGCGTAAATTTGCCCTTAGCAATCCCGCCTCTTTTTGACAACAACTACAATATTATATATATGACCCTCAGCGTTACCCGCCCGATACCGCAAATACTGCGCTACCTTTTCCAAATGTGGAAAGGGCTGCGGCTGCAATTCTTCCTCAACCTCTTCATCGGCGTGGCCGGCGTGGGCATCAGGCTGCTCTTCGTTTGGGTCACGAAACTGGCCATCGACACCGCCACGGGCGTGACGCACGAGTGGTCGCTCACGTGGCTCTTCGTGCTGCTGGGCATCATCACGGCAGTGCAAATAGCCCTGTCGCGCGCATCGAGGTGGATTGCCGCCACGCTGGGACTCGACGGCCGCTGCAAGATGCAACGCGCCTGCTTCCAGAAACTGCTCACCGCCGACTGGCTCGCCATGAAACAATATCACAGCGGACACCTCATCAATCGCATCGAGCGCGATGTGCGCGACGTGGCGGGCTTTCTCACCGACGGGCTGCCCAACCTCTTCAACACGGTGGTGCAATTTGCAGGGGCATTTTTCCTACTCTTCTATATGGACAAGATGCTGGCGTGCATCGTGGTGTTTGTCGTGCCGTTCTTCCTGCTGGCCGGCAGGCTCTACGTGCGCAAAATGCGCCGCCTCACCCACGAGGTGCGCAACACGGAGAGCCGCATACAGGCCTTCATTCAGGAAACGCTGCAGCATATCCTCGTGGTCAAGACCCTCGAGCGCACTGAAACGGCCGGCAAGGAACTGCTCGGCAGGCAGGACACGCTGCGCGGCGAGGTGATGGAAAGCACGCGCTACTCCGTGATCACCACGACGGTGATGAACATCGGCTTCTCCACGGGCTATCTGCTCACCTTTATCTGGGGCACCACGAGCCTGCGCGACGGGCTGATTACCTACGGCGCGATGCTGGCGTTCATACAATTAGTGGGACAGATACAGACCCCCGTGCGCACGCTCACGCAGTTCATTCCCATTTTCATCAGCACCTTCACCGCCGCCGAGCGGTTGATGGACATCGACGACATCAAGCAGGAGGCGCAGACGCAGCCGCGCAAACTCAAAGGCGGCGTGGGCATCGCGCTCCAAGACCTCACGTTCCAATACACGCCCACCTCGCGCCTGATTTTCAACAAATTCTCCTACGAGTTCCCAGCCGGCAGCATCACCGCCATCCTCGGCGAGACGGGCGCGGGCAAGACCACGCTGATCCGTCTGCTGCTCGCCCTCGTAACGCCCACAGGCGGCCGCGCCGCGCTCTGCGCCGACGGCAGCATGGAAGACATCAGTCCCGCCCTGCGTGCCAACTTCACCTATGTGCCGCAGGGCAACACCTTGCTTTCGGGCACGATACGCAGCAACCTGCTGCTCGGCAACCCCGATGCCACGGAGGCCGAGATGCACCGCGCCCTCGCTTTGGCGTGTGCTGACTTCGTGGAAAAACTGCCCGACGGACTGGACGCGCCATGCGGCGAAATGGGCGACGGATTGAGCGAAGGGCAGTCGCAGCGCATCGCCATAGCCCGCGCCCTGCTCAAAGAAAGCCCCATTCTGCTGTTAGACGAAGCCACGTCCTCGCTCGATGCCGACACGGAGCGGCGCGTGCTTCAGAACATCGCCTCTGAATTTGGCGGCCGCACTACCATCATCTTCGTAACCCACCGCCCCGAGGCCCTGCGCCACGCCACGCAAACGCTAAGGTTGGAAAAGACGGGGAAATGATATGAATCCTGTGAGTTGAACTAAGTGCCTGGAAGGCACTATTGAGCTAAGCGATGGTAATTATGCGCTAAGTGCCTGGAAGGCACTACTGAGCGTAGCGATGGTAACCGGGGACGAAGTCCTCGGATAGACAAGTCGAAGACGATGTGCCTGGAAGGCACTACGCCTGAGGACAAAGTAAAAATAATATCATGTCTCACATCAGCCTAACATACCATATTGTTTGGCGCACAAAGCGCAGCAGAAACACAATCAGAGAGCAGCACGAGCGTGAGTTGTATGCCTATATTCTCGGGATTTGCCAATCAAAAAGCAGCCGCCTACACCGTATCAACTCCATGCCCGACCACATCCACCTGTGCGTGGAAGTCTCCCCTACGATTGCTTTAAGCGACTTTGTCAAGGTATTGAAGCAGGAAAGTTCCAAATGGATGAAGGAGCGCCGCGAATGGTTCCCGCTTTTTGAGGGTTGGGCTAACGGCTATGCGGCGTTTACCTACTCGGCAGAGGAGCGTCCCAATGTCATGGCCTATATCAGGAATCAGAAAGAGCATCACAAGAAAGTCACCTTTAAGGATGAGTTCCTGAGGTTGATGGCAGAGTTTGGGCTTGATGCAAGAACTGATAGGTTTTTAGAGGATTAATTTGCCTGTCCTATGGCGTAGTGCCTTCCAGGCACATCGTGCGCACCACGTCTATCCGAGGACTTCGTCCCCGGTTACCATCGCTAACGCTCTGTAGTGCCTTCCAGGCACTTGATACATTTCACAAAATCATCTTTTATAAAAGACGGGAAGACACAAATCAAACATGCAAGCCGGCATCTACCTACACATTCCCTTTTGCAAAAGCCGCTGCATCTACTGCGACTTTTATTCTACCACCGCCGAAGAGAAAAGGCGGCGGTATGCCGAGGCTGTGGGGAGGGAACTGGAAGCCCGGAAGGACTTTCTCGGCACAAGGGAAATAGCCACGGTGTATCTCGGCGGCGGCACGCCCTCGCAGTTGGCGCTGGCTGAACTGGAAGAGATCGTTTCGAGCATCAAAGAACGGTTTGCCGTGGCCGCCGATGCGGAAATCACGATTGAGGCAAACCCCGACGACGTGACGGAAGAATGGTGCGCGGGCATCGTGCGCCTTGGTTTCAACCGCGTGAGCCTCGGCATACAGTCGTTCGACGACAATATCCTGAAATTCATTCGCCGCAGGCACACGGCACGGCAGGCAAGACAGGCCGTAGAACTGCTCGCCAGCCACGTGGGCAACATCAGCATAGACCTTATCTACGGCCTGCCGGGCCAAAGCCCCGACCTTTGGGAAAACGACTTGCGGCAAGCCTTTGCCCTGCCCGTGAAGCACCTTTCGGCTTACGCGCTCTCGATAGAAGAGGGTGCGCCGCTGTGGCAAATGGTGCGGCAAAGGAAGATTGAAGAAACGGACGAGGAAACGGAGCGCGCTATGTACGAGCGGCTAATCGACACGGCGGAGGCGCAGGGCTTCGAGCACTACGAACTTTCAAATTTCGCCCTGCCCGACTATCGCTCGCGCCACAACTCATCGTATTGGCACGACGTGCCTTATCTCGGCCTCGGCCCGGGCGCACACAGCTACGACGGCGCGGTGCGTTACTACAACCGCCCCGACCTCAACGCCTATCTCGCCGCCCCGGAGAAGTGCCTCGTGAAAGAATGCCTCACGGAAAACGAGCGTTTCAACGACTACGTGTTCACCGCGCTGCGCACCGCCGACGGACTACCGCTCGACAACCTCGCAGAGCACTTCGGAGAGGAGGCAAAAAATAATTTGCTGCGCGCAGCAAAAAGCCGCCTCGCGGCGGGTTTCTTAGAACTCTGCGGCAACAGACTGAAACTCACGCGCAAAGCATTGTTCGTCTCCGACAACATCATCAGCGACCTGATGCTCGTCTAAACTCTCTGCGCAGAGAGGCGGAAAAAATGTAAATAAAAGTTTTGTCGGAAAAAGGAAAGCGTGTATATTTGCAGCGTAAACAAAAGAAACAACGGCTGCATCGGTTAGATTGGGATACTCATCAAATTATTACCGAAAACCGAGAATGCTTAACCGACTAATGGCGTGCCGATATGCGCTTTGCGTAGGGTCGGATTACAAAGGTCGGAGGGGCGCTCAAATCTTATTCTCTCGGAGTTTCATCACATCACTGATGCAGCCTTTTTATAAGCCATAAAGCTTTTCGAGCTTTATGGCTTTTTCTATTTCGGGCGGCACCATCGCCGACACGTCTGCACCGGAACGGAGGGCGGCGCGGACTTCGGTGGAACTATAAGGAAACAAAGGCACGGAGCGAAGCACCCTGACCGAAGGCGGCAGGGACTGTTCGTCCAAATCATAGCCGGGACGGGGATAAACAATGATTGGATAATTGGCTATGATGTAATCGGCACGAGCCCAGCGCGGGAAAAGCTGCCAGTTGTCGCCGCCGATTACCAAAAAGAAAGCGCGGTCGGGATATTTGCCGCGCAGGGCATCGAGCGTCTTCCAAGTGTAGGAAGGGCGCGGCAGGGAAAACTCATCATCGGAAGCAAACACGCCGGGCACATCGGCGAGGGCGAGGCGCGCCAAGCGCAGACGCGTTTGCTCATCGAGCAAATCGGCCTGCTGCTTCAAGGGATTGCGGGGCGAAACCATAAGCCACACCTCGTCTGCCAAATCTTGCCGCAATATCTCCTTGGCAAGATTGATATGCCCATAATGAACGGGGTTGAAAGAACCACCGAAAACCGCCGTGCGTATCATCTCTCCAAAAACTGCCGCACGGCCGCCACGACTTCGCGCTTGGCCGTTTCGAGGTCGTCGTTGACAATCACGATGTCGAAGTTTCCGGCATGGCTGATTTCAAACTCTGCCCGCTTCAAGCGGTCGTCTATCACCTCGGGGCTATCGGTGCCGCGATGTTCGAGGCGCTCGCGCAAAGCCTGCACGGAGGGCGGCATGATAAACAAGGAGAGGCAACGCTCGCCGTAGTGCTTCTTGATGTTCTCGCCGCCAAGCACGTCGACGTCGCACACCACATGCTCTCGCTCAAGCTGGGCATCGACCTGCTGGCGCAGCGTGCCGTAGTAGCGGCCAGCATATACCTCCTCGTATTCAAGGAAATCGCCGGCAGCGATGTGGGCGCGGAAGTCCTCGGGCGTAAGGAAGAAATACTCCACGCCGTTTTGCTCCGTGCCGCGCGGCGGGCGGCTGGTGCAGGAGATAGAGAAATGCAGGTCGGGCACCTGCGTCATCAAATGGTTAATGAGCGTGCTCTTGCCGCAGCCCGACGGCGCGGAGAAGGTGAGCACTTTGCGGTGGTTTTCCATGGTGAAAAGAGAGATTAAGGAGACGAGTAAACAAGTTTACAAGATTATGACGCTTTACTTGAATTAGAAAATAATATGATAAAAGTATTAACTGCCTGGAAGGCAGTACGGAGCGAAGCGACGGTAACCGGGGACGAAGTCCTCGGATAAGGCTGTTGCAATGATTCTGCCTGGAAGGCAGTACGCCTGTGGCAATGTGGAAAGTGCATGTCCTATGGCGTAGTGCCTTCCAGGCACATCGGCCTCGCCTCTGCTATCCGAGGACTTCGTCCCCGGTTACCGTCGCTTCGCTCTGTAGTGCCTTCCAGGCACTTAACACTAAATCAACCAACAGGTTTTATATTTAGATATTACATCACATTGAGCACCTGCTCTTTGATTTGTTCGAGTTCGTCCTTCATCTTAACCACGATGTTCTGCATTTCGGCCTGATTGCTCTTCGACCCCGTGGTGTTGATTTCGCGTCCCATTTCCTGGGCGATAAAACCGAGCTTCTTGCCCTGCCCATGCCCGTTCTGCATGGTTTCGCGGAAATAATTGAGATGATTGGCAAGGCGCTGCTTCTCCTCGCTAATGTCGAGTTTCTCGATATAGTAGATAAGTTCCTGCTCGAGGCGGTTCTTGTCGTAGTCCACGCCTTTGAGTTCTTCGAGGCGCGTTTCGAGGCGTTCGCGGATCTTGGCCACGCGGCTTTGCTCGAAGGGAACGATTTGCTCCATAAGGGCAGCGATGTTGTCGAGCTTTTCTGCGAATTTTGCTGCCAGAGCCACGCCTTCCTGTTTGCGGAAAGCCACAAGGTGGTCAATGGCTTCCTGCACGGCCTGGCGCACCACGCCCCACTCTTCTTCTGAGAGCGTTTCGGCGGCATTGCTTTGCGTGATTTCCGGCAGGCGCACGATGACGCTCCAAGGGTCGGCAGGGAAATTCCAGCCGAGCTTGTCGCTGATTTCCTTGATTTGCTGCGCGTAGGCTGCCACGATATTGCCGTTGATTGAGGCAGCCGTCACGGTTTCGCCCTTTTCCACCCAAAGCGAAAACTCCACCTTGCCGCGCTCGAGCGAGCTTTGTATCATGGCACGCATTTCCATTTCCTTTTCGCGGTAGAGCTGCGCCACGCGCGTGGTGAGGTCGAGCGCCTTGCTATTGAGCGACTTAATTTCTACGTGTATCTTTTTTCCCTGAAATTCGGCATCGGCTTTGCCGTAGCCGGTCATTGATTGAATCATAGGTTTGGAGACTATATATAATATTGTATGTTTTCCAAAACCGCTGCAAAAAGGAATTCTTCTTGCAGCGGCATAAAGGATTTCTTAAAGATAAAATCTCGGATACTATCCTCCGAAGTTGTCGTACATGATGCTTTCGGGCTCTACTCCGAGACCGTCGAGCATATTCACGACGGCGTTCGACATCGGGCCGGGGCCGCACATGTAGTATTCGATATCCTCAGGCGCTTCGTGGTCTTTCAGATACGTATTGTACATCACCTGATGCACGAAGCCCGGGGTGTACTTCACGCCGGCGGCATCTGCTGCGGGGTCGGGGCGGTCGAGTGCGAGGTGGAAATGGAAGTTTGCAAATTCCTTTTCGAGTCCGAGGAAATCTTGCAGGTAGAACACTTCGTTCAAAGCACGTGCGCCATAGAAGTAGTGCATTTCGCGGTCGGTGGTGTGGAGGGTCTTGGTCATGTGCATAATCTGCGCACGGAGGGGAGCCATGCCTGCGCCGCCGCCTACCCATATCATTTCTTTCTTGCTGTCAAAATGGGGGTGGAAGTCGCCGTAAGGGCCGCTCATAATCACTTTATCGCCGGGCTTCAAGGTGAAGATGTAGGAAGAGGCTATGCCGGGATTTACGTCCATAAAGCCGCTGCGGTCGGCCTTGAAGGGCGGCGTGGCGATGCGCACGGTGAGCATGAACACGTTGCCTTCGGCGGGATAGTTTGCCATAGAATAGGCGCGAATAGTCGGCTCAGTGTTGACGCACTTCAAGGGGAAGAGGCCGAACTTCTCCCACGCAGGGAGATATTCGTCGCCGATGAGACTCTTGTCGATGTCCTTATCATAGTCGATGCTGAATGTAGGAATCTTGATCTGCGCGTAAGAGCCGGGGATAAAGTCCATGTGCGCGCCTTCGGGCAGCTGCACCTTGAACTCCTTGATGAAGGTAGCGACGTTCTTATTTGAAATAACCGTACATTCGTATTCCTTGACGCCCATCACGCTTTCGGGCACGCTGATAGCGAGGTCGCCCTTCACCTTGCACTGGCAACCGAGGCGCCAATGGTCTTTCACTTGCTTGCGGGTGAACTGTCCGCGCTCGGAGTCGAGGATTTCGCCGCCGCCTTCGGTAACCTGGCATTTGCACTGGCCGCAACTGCCCTTGCCGCCGCAAGCCGAGGGAAGGTAGATGCCGTTGTCGGCGAGGGTGGAAAGCAGACTGCCGCCTTGCGCTGCGGAAATCGTGTCGCGCCCGTTTATCGTGATGTTCACGTTGCCGCTCGGCGAGAGGTAACGCTTAGCGATGAGCAGTATGACGACTATCAGGAGGATAATCACCAAGAAAACGCCGATGCTCGAGAGTATTAAGTTGATATTCATTGTGCTGATGTTTTTCTTGATTTAAGATTAAATGCTGAGGCCTGAGAAGCACATGAATGCCATAGCCATAAGTCCCACGGTGATAAACGTGATGCCGAGGCCTTGCAGGGGCTTGGGCACGTCGGTGTATGCCATCTTCTCGCGAATGGCTGCCAGAGCCACGATGGCGAGCAACCAGCCCACGCCTGAGCCGAGGGCGTAAACAATAGCGTCGCCCACGCCGCCGATGTACTGGCTGCTGTTGGGGTCCATGCCGATGCGCTGCTGCATGAAGAGGCTCGCGCCCATGATAGCGCAGTTCACGGCAATGAGGGGCAGGAAGATGCCGAGCGCGGCATAAAGCGAGGGGGAGAAGCGTTCTACAATCATTTCAACCAGTTGCACCATACCGGCAATGACGGCGATGAAGAGAATGAAAGAGAGGAACGACAAATCTACGCCTTCGATGATGCAGTCGGGACCGAGTACTTTGGTCTGCAACAGATAGTCCACGGGCACGGTGATGAGCAGCACGAAAGTTACGGCAATGCCGAGGCCGAGGGCTGTCTTCACGTTCTTGCTCACTGCCAAGTAGGAGCACATGCCGAGGAAGAAGGCGAATATCATATTGTCCACGAAAATGGAGCGGACGAAAAGACTTAACATTTGTTCCATAGCGTACTATATATATAATATGGTGTATCGGAATGCTTATTTTGCCTTACGGTCGTTGTAGGCGCGGTGTGCCCAGATGATGCAACCCACGATGATGAGCGCCATGGCGGGCATCGTCATCATGCCGTTGTTCACGTAGCAGCCGCCGTTCTCCACATAGAAACTTTCGGGAATGATGCGGAAGCCGAGCAATGTGCCTGCGCCGAGCAATTCGCGCACGAAACCCACTGCCACTAATATCCAGGCGTAGCCCAAGCCGCTGCCGATGCCGTCGAGGAACGATGCCCACGGCCCGTTCTGCATGGCGAAGGCTTCGAGGCGACCCATGAGGATACAGTTGGTGATGATCAGACCCACGTAGACGGAAAGCTGCACGCTCACGTCGTAAGCGAAGGCTTTGAGGATTTGGCTCACGAGGGTGACGAGCGTGGCCACAACCACGAGCTGCACGATGATGCGGATGCGGTTGGGAATGGTCTTTCTAAGCAGCGAGATGATAACGTTGGCGAATGCCGTAATCACCGTGACGGAGAGGCCCATCACGATGGAAGGTTCCAGCTGCGAGGTAACGGCCAGCGCGGAGCAGATGCCGAGCACCTGAACCGCCACGGGGTTATTCAGGTTAAGCGGGCCGGTGAAGACCTCTTGGTTTTCCTTTGAAAATAACTTGCTCATAATTTATGTCGAATAGCCGTTAGTTGATTATTTGTTGACAGTTTGGAAAAATCCGATGTAGCTCTGCAAGCCTTCGTTCACCATGGCGGCTGCGCCGTTGGTGGTGAGGGTTGCGCCGGTGAGTCCGTCTACTTCGTATTCGGGATGCTTCACCTGGCCTTTCTTCACAATGGTCAGCGCCACGCTGGCTGCGGCACTGTCGGCAAACACCTGCTTGCCCTTGAAGAGGTCCTGGAACTTCTGCTCTGCGAGGAGCGCGCCGAGACCGGCCGTTTCGCTTTCGTGCGAGAAGTACGCGCCGAACACGGTCTTGCAGTCGGCATCGAGGGCCACGTAGCCCCAAAGTCCGCCCCACAGGCCGCGGCCCGAAACGGGCACAACGTATTTCACCTCATCGCCCACCTTGCACACATAGAGGGGCAGGCTTTCGGCATTGATGTCCTTGGTTTCCACGCGGAAGCCGGCCATATCCTTGTCGGCACCAGCGTTGAGCGTGTCGCCCTTGGCATTGATAATCATGTCGGCATTGACCACTTCGTCGTATTTCTGCTCCACAGCCTCCGTGCCGGCAAGGTCGCGGATGTTGAGGGCTGCGAGTATCTGCTTTTTCTTGTCGAGTTCCACGTTCTTATCCTGCGTAGGCTTGAGCGCAGACGAAACGAACGCAAGAAGGAACGCCACGACCACTACCATAATCGAGGCATAGGCAATGGTATAAGTGTTACTGTTCGTATTCATTGTAGTTTTGTTTTTTATGTAAACGGGATAAGGGTTTTGTATTTGAGTAGACGAGTAGACTAGTAAACGAGTAGACGAGACAGAAAAGTCTTGCTATTTATATTATATTGTGTGTAACATGTCTTGTTTACTTGTAAACTCGTTTACTTGTTTACTAAAACATTACGTGTCCCTTACTTGGCTCGTTTGAGACGTTTGTTGATGTTGCTCTGCACGAAGCAGTAGTCGATGAGCGGGGCAAACATGTTCATCAGCAATATGGCGAGCATCATGCCTTCGGGGAAACCGGGGTTGAGCACGCGGATCGTGATGGCCACGGCGCCGATGAGGAAGCCGTAGATATATTTGCCGCCTTCGGTGCGTGCGCCCGTCACGGGGTCGGTTGCCATGAATACTGCGCCGAAGCAGAAGCCGCCCGTCGCGAGATGCTCGTACCAGGGCATCTGTGCCACGGCGTTGCCCTCAAGGCCGGCGATGTTGAACAGCCAAGCCACAAGTGCGCCGCCCACAAACACGCTGCCCATCGTTTTCCACGAGGCAATGCGCGTGAAGAGCAGGATAAATGCGCCGATGGCAATGGCGATGACGCTCGTCTCGCCGATAGAGCCGGGGATAAAGCCGAGCACCATGTCGGAGAAGGTGGAAGTGGGCGCGATGCCTGCGGCTGCCTCGCCGAGGGGCGTGGCCATGGTGGTGCCGTCGGGCAGGGCGTTGCCCAGGCCGCACACGCTGTCGGAGGCGAGCCACACGGTGTCGCCGCTCATGCTGGTGGGATAGGCGAAGAAGAGGAACGCGCGCGCCACGAGCGCGGGGTTGAAGATATTCATGCCAGTGCCGCCGAAAATCTCTTTGGCAAAGATGACGCTGAATGCCACGGCCACGGCGAGCATCCACAGCGGGCAGTCAACGGGCACAATCATCGGTATGAGCAAACCCGTCACGAGGTAGCCCTCTTGGATTTCCTCTTTCTTCCACTGCGCCACGACGAATTCGATGCCAAGGCCCACGATGTAGGAAACGAGGATTTTGGGCAGGGTAAGCAGGAAACCGTAGCCGAAGAGTTCCCAGAAGCTTGCGTCAGCGAGCTTGTCGGCTGCGAGATAGTTCTGATAGCCGAGGTTGTACATGCCGAAGAGCAGTGCCGGCATCAGGGCAATGACCACCATCGACATAATGCGCTTGGAGTCGATGGCATCGTGTATGCTCACGCCCGAGCGAGAAGTGGTGTTCGGCACGAGGAGAAAAGTCTCCATACCGTCGAACACGGAACGGAAGGCACTCAACTTGCCGCCTTCTTCAAAATTGGGGCGAATGTTGTCTAAGAATTTCTTAATCATTTGGTGTATCTTAATTATTAGTAGACAAGTTATCAGTAAACGAGTAGACGAGACAGGTATGCGTTGCTGCTGATGATTTATTCAAGCATCATGTTTCGTAACTTGTATACTTGTTTAATCATTGAGTTTTTCACTCGTTTGCCCGTATACTTGTTTACGCTTTAACTTATTATGCATTCTCTTTTCTCAGAAGGTCAAGACCCTCGCGCACAATCTTTTGCAGTTCCAACTTAGAGGAATCCACGAACTCAGCGACGGCGAAGTCCTCGGGGGCTACTTCGTAGATGCCGAGTGCTTCCTGGCGGTCGATATCGCCCGTGATGATGGCTTTGATGAGGTAGCCGGCGTAGATGTCCATCGGGAACACGCGGTCGTACTCGCCGCTCATTATTATATGTCGCTCTCCGCCTTTGATGCGGCAGTCGAGGTCGTATTTCTTGCTCTTTCCGAAGAGCCAGGAGAAGTAGCTGCGGCTGGTGGAGAACTGATTGAGGCGCGGCATAATCCAGCCGAAGGCTTCGTTCACGTCGTCGCCTTCGGGAATTGCGCAAACCTCGGTGCAGAAAGCTCCGAGATAGTCGTCCATGCCGCTGCGCTCGCCCACCAGCGGGTTGCCGCCGATGATGCGCACGTGCCCCGTGCCTTTGATTTTGTCGCCGATAATGCTCGTCATCGGTGCGCCGATGAGCGTTTCCACGTAAGCCGGCGCGGTTATCATGGAACCAGCCACGGCGATGCGGCGGGTGAGGTTCACCTTGCCCGTACGGAAGAGCTCGCCAAGCATAATCACGTGCTCAGCACCCATGGTCCATACGGTTTCGCCCTTGTTCACGGGGTCGATATGGTTGATCTGCACGCCCACGTTGCCGGCGGGGTTCGGGCCGGAAAAGACGCTAACCTTTGCATGCGTGATGGGCAGCAGTTCCGAGTTGATTTGCTGCGGGTTGATGCCCACGTGAACCGGCGCGATGCGCGAGAGGGCGGCGATGCCCGTCTTGAAGTCGCCTTCCCTACCCTTTGCCACAAACGAGAAGTCGGCTGCAAGCGGCATGGTGCTGAATGCAGACACGAAAATCGACTTGGGCTTTTGCTCGGGGTCGGCAATCACGTCGTAGGGACGCTGGCGCAGGAAGGCGGCCATGCCTGCTTCGAGCATCAGGGCTTGCACTTCTTCGCCGGAGGCCTTTTCGGGGTCGGGCGCGTTAAACGACTTGTAGTCCTGCTTGCCGTCGCTCTCGATGCAGATGCGCAGGAGCTTGCGGCGTTCGCCGCGCTCGATGGCTTTCACCGTGCCGCTGACGGGGCTGACTACTGCAATTTTCTCGGTGGCCTTGTCCACAAAAAGAGGGTCGCCGGCTTTTACGCTGCAGCCCTCTTTCACCGCGAGCTTGGGCACGATTCCGTTGAAATCGGCAGGCTTCACGGCATACGTTTCTGCCAAAGGACACGCTGCGAGCTGCTGCTCGGCCGCGCCTTCGAGCATGATGTCAAGACCTTTCTTAATCTTATATAAAGGTTCCATTCTGAAAAATATATGTTTTGAGGGCAAATTTAATAAAAACTAATCAATTGTAATATATGAAAAGCAGATTTACTTCAAGTTTCTTATATGATAGTGCCTGTGCAGTGTGTTTGAGGCGCCGTTTTCTCCGTTTCCCTCTCCTATTTCACGTATCGCTGGAAAACGCTCACGTAAGGGCAGCCTAATTATCACGTATAGGGTTCCACCTATCACGTAAGGGCGCGGACAGCATCACGGAATAAATTTTTTTCTATCAGCAAGATAATTTTCATTATCTCCCTGAATTTTTTTCCTTTCCTATAAGAGATTTTTTGTTACAAACTTTGTAACATGTATTACAAACTTTGTAATATGTGTTAGAAACTTTGTAACAAGCGTTACAAACTGTGCAGATAATGAAAAATATCACGGACTTAGGAAATATTTTCAAGGAGAAAAGAAATAATAGCTTGGGGAAAATCCGTTGGTTGAATGAGAAAGTAATTTGATTATTGTATTAACTGCCTGGAAAGCAGTACGGAGCGAAGCGACGATAACCGGGGACGAAGTCCTCGGTGGCGGGTATTGAACTTGTTCTGCCTGGAAGGCAGTACGCCTGTGGAAAAGTATAATGAACCGGTCCTGTGGCGTAGTGCCTTCCAGGCACATCGTCCTCGCCGCGTAGTTCCGGGCACTTCGTACCCGGTTATCGTCGCTTCGCTCCGTAGTGCCTTCCAGGCACTTAACGCCTAATCCAACCAAACGCGCTGCGAGAAAATTCGCCATTATCTGCGTGCGCGTGCAAAAGTCTTATAGGATAATAGCCGTTTTCTGCCTTTTTTCCTTAATTTTGCAGACAATATTATATTATAATAATGGACAACTACATCGTTTCGGCCAGAAAGTACCGCCCCACAACCTTCGACAGCGTGGTGGGGCAGAGCACGCTGACCACAACCCTGAAAAACGCGATAGCAACCGGCAAACTGGCGCACGCCTTCCTTTTCTGCGGACCGCGCGGCGTGGGCAAGACCACCTGTGCGCGTATCTTCGCCAAAACCATCAACTGCCAGCACCCCACGGCGGACGGCGAAGCCTGCAACGAGTGCGAGAGCTGCCGCGCCTTCGCCGAGCAACGCTCGCTCAACATCTATGAGCTGGACGCCGCCTCCAATAACTCTGTCGACGATATGCGCATGCTTATCGAGCAGGTACAGGTGCCGCCGCAGGTGGGACGCTACAAAGTGTTCATCATCGACGAGGTACACATGCTCACCACGCAGGCCTTCAACGCCTTCCTCAAAACCCTCGAAGAGCCGCCCGCACACGCTATCTTTATTCTCGCCACTACCGAGAAACACAAGATATTACCCACCATTCTGAGCCGCTGCCAAATCTACGATTTCAACCGCATGGAGGTGCCCGATATCGTGAACCATCTCAAGGGAGTGGCGGAAAAAGAGGGCATTGCCTATGAGGAGGAAGCCCTGAGCGTCATTGCCCGCAAGGCTGATGGCGGCATGCGCGACGCGCTCTCTATCTTCGACCAAGTGGCCAGCTTTTCAGCGGGCAATATCACCTATAAAAAGGTCATCGAAGACCTCAATATTCTCGACTACGACTATTATTTCAACCTTACGGACAGTCTGCTGAAAGGCGATATACCCGGAGCGATGCTCACTTTTAACGAGATACTGCGCAAGGGGTTTGAGGGCAACCACTTCATTGGCGGCCTCGCGGCACACTTCCGCGACTTGCTCGTGAGCCGCGACGAAAGTACGCTGCCGCTGCTCGACGTGGCAGACAACGTGCGCCAGCGTTACAGCGAGCAGGCCAAGCGTTGCAAGCCGCAATTCCTTTATCGCGCCCTGAAACTCTGCAACGATTGCGACGTGAACTATCGCGTGAGCCGCAACAAGCGGCTGGGCGTGGAACTGTGCCTCATCGAAGTGGCGCAGTGTGCGCAGGAGGACGCGCCGGGCTGTGGGCTTGGCCCTACGAAGACACTAAAACCCATTTTCGCCCACACTGCTCCCAAGAAGCAGGAGGCGCCCAAGCCCGCTGCCCCGAAACCTGCCGCCGCGCAGCCGGGACAATCTCCGATTAATAATAACCCTGCGGCACAATCGGCGGGCGTTTTACAAAACGCCCCTACCCAGGCGGCGCAGCCTACGGCAGAGCAGGCAAAACGCCCCTTGCCCACGCTTTCGATACGCAAGACCATGGAGGCGATGCACCAGCCGCAGCAAGGTACGGTGCAAGAGAGTGCGCCGGCGTATGCCGCGCAGCAGAAGCAACAGCGCGACAAAGCCTTCGAGGCTGCCGACGTGAACCGCTGCTGGCTGCAATACGCCCTCTCGCTGCCGCGCGAATATGCCGCCATGTCGGCACGTATGCGCAACATGACGCTCGAAGTGGCTCCTGGAAGCAAGCGCGTCACCGTGCCAGTGGAGAACGAACAGGTGATGAAGTACATGCAGCAGATGCAGCAGCAGGTGGAGCAATATCTCAGGAACGAATTGCAAAACGATTTCGTCGCGCTCGACCTCAAACTTGTGGCACGCGAGGCGCAAACGCGGGCATACAGCCCCAAAGAGCAGTTTGCCGCCATGCTCAAAGACAATCCCGCGCTCGAAACGCTGCGGCAAACCTTTAAGCTGGAATTGGCGTAAATGTAGGGGCGTTTTGCAAAACGCCCGCCAAATGCACCAATCGGCCGTTAAATGAAGGCAATCATATCCCGGGCGTTTTGCAAAACGCCCCTACCTTCGCGAAGCAGGCAATCTATACACACGCTCGCCTTAATGGTTTGTATTTCTAATCAAAGCCATCACAGCAAACAATCAAATTTATTCATATACTATTTTACAACAACCAATGGAAAATTCACAGCACAAGTATGTCACCGTGGCATACGAACTTTTTACCGACAACGCCAAAGGCATTCACGAACTCGTAGAGAAAGCCCCGAAAGACCACCCCTTCCAATTCATCACCGGCATGGGTTTCACGCTCGATGCCTTTGAGGAGAAAGTGGGCAGCCTCGCCGCCGGCGACAAGTTCGACTTCACGCTCTCTGTCGAGGAGGCTTACGGCCCTTACGTGCAGGAGCACGTGGTGGAACTTGACAAAAGCGTGTTCTGCATCGACGGGCGTTTCGACAAAGAGGGCGTCTATCCCGGTGCCGTACTGCCCCTCGTCAATGCCGACGGCAACCGTTTCCAGGGCCTGGTGACCGAGGTGAAGGAAAACACCGTTACGGTTGACCTCAACCATCCCTTTGCCGGCAAGCCCCTGCACTTTCGCGGCGAAGTAGTCACGGCACGCGAGGCTACGGCAGAAGAGATACAGGGCATGCTCAACATGATGAGCGGCGAGGGTTGCGGCTGCGGCTGCGAGGGCTGCGGCGACGACTGCCACCACGACCATCACGGCGAAGGCCATTGCAACCACGAGCATAAAGGCGACGGCCACTGCGGCTGCGGCGGCCATTGCCATTAAGAATAAGAGGATTGATAATGGATAATAAATAAAAACTGGTACTTATTCGGAAAATAACACTAGCGTTTTGAAAGGATAAATAATATCTAAGAAAAATCCTGTACCATATTTTCCAATTAGAGCCATGCTTATGCAGTAAGCATGGCTCTAATAGATTGCTTTCGTTATCATCTTTATTTTCCAGAACACTCATTTGATGTATGGCTATTTGATTGAGCTTTATTAAACGTTCTCCTTGTGGAATACCCTGCTCAATAAATACCGCATTAAGATTTTCCATATTAGACAAACAGATCAGTTCGTTGATAGAGGCATAGTCCTGAATTCTAATGGCCATCCTATTTCAAAGATAGCTGCTATAATGAGAAATAGCCAGTGCATATTAATTATTCTCTTGTGTTCTCAAACAATGTGGCAGCTTGCCATGTTCACGATGATGAGCGGCACAAGTACAGCATTTACCGTGACGTGGGCACTCTTTTGGACAAGTACACTCGAAATAGTTTGTTTCACCTATTATAGATGGTCAATGTGGGCAATTCATATTTATTTTCTAATTTCTAACGTAATCTCCATGTATGACCTCTTTCCTTCAATATAATCAGCATAGAGGGTTTCTGCATCACGTCCTTTGAGAATGTGGCATTTGCCACACAGCTCGCAATTGTGCATACATTCCCATTTCTCACGGACGTAAGCCTGACGCTCGTCTCTTGTTGATGTCTCGATACTTGGAGGAGTCATTTGTTATAATTCTCTGATTAAATGTTTAATGGCAGCAATAGGATGATACCACATCATGCGAGGACCTTCATAACGCATGGCTTCACGCATCTTTTCCTTCATGTCAGGCTTGTAGCAATGGATAGGACACTTCTTGCAAGTCGGTTTGTTTTCTCCGAATTTGCAATGATCCAAACGCTGATAGGCATAGTCAAGTAAGGTAGAGCACTCTTCGCAAAGCCCTTTGCTTACATGCTTTTTTCCATGGCAGTAAATCTCGATCATCTGCCTTACGGTTTTCTTTTCTTGCTCTATGCGTGTCATAACTTTCTCTAATTAATATTTACGTCTTGATACAGTTTGTTTGACTTGATTTCAGCATCACTGCCAACGAATGCCTTGGCTGCATTCTGGACACTTTTCAGTTGCCACATGAACCATGCAGTCACATAACCGTCTGCACTATAGAGCATCTGACCTTGTTCGCAACCTTTCTTTCGTGCCATTACATAGTAATGTCAATGCTAAAGATAAGATAGTCAGAATGCTTTTGTTCATTGCATTTTTGTTCAATTATTTGGTAGTGTCTTTGT
>SFFY01000017.1 GCA_004556745.1 Bacteroidales bacterium
GGGTTCAATCCTGTAACCAATAAAGCCACAAAATGTATTCGCCATGAACTCTACCTCGAAACCGAATTGGCAACAGGTGATGCGTATTCTGATTTCCTTGTCAATATTCTAAAACAAAACGACCATGCCAGCAAATAAAAACGCTCTTATTAGATACAAGACCATTGACAACTGTCTGCGCAACCCTTATCGCCGCTGGACGCTCGAAGACCTGGTTGATGCATGCAGCGATGCCCTTTATGACATGGAGGGTATCCGTAAGGGTGTGTCGGTACGCACGGTTCAAGGCGACATTCAGATGATGCGGTCTGACAAGTTGGGATACAATGCCCCGATAGAGGTGTACGACCACAAGTATTATCGATATGCTGACAAAGATTATAGCATAACGGATATGCCGTTGTCGCAAAACGACTATGAGGTGATGAAAGAAGCCGTCGACATGCTTCGACAGCTTCAGGACTTCGACCAGTTCGCGGAAATGAGCGATGCAGTGAGTCGCCTGCAGGACAAGTTGGCGATAACGCAGAAAAACCGGAAGCCCATTATCCATTTCGACAACGTGCCGGACCTGAAAGGTTTGAAGCTTTTGAACCCGCTATACAACTACATTGCGCACAAACAGACCTTGCGCATCATGTATCAGTCATTTTCTGCCCGAAAGCCGCAAGAGTTTATCCTCTGTCCCTACCTTTTGAAGGAGTTCCGTAACCGCTGGTTCCTTTTTGGCAGCAAAGCAACCGATCTCCTGCTCTACAACCTTACGCTCGACCGCATTGTGAGCGTGGAACCTGCTGACGTGCCTTTCCGTGAGAATCCCGACTTTGATTCCGAGCACTTCTTCGATGACGTGATAGGCGTTAGCAAAAACATCAGGAACACGCCAAGAAAAATCAGGTTTTGGGCATCGTGCGAACAGAGCCGATACATTATGACCAAGCCTGTACACCCGTCTCAAATCGTGCTTAAAAAGAACGAAGATGACGGCAGCTGTATATTTCAGATTGAAGTTGTGATAAACTTTGAGATGTATTCTGTATTCATGAGCTATGGCCCGGGCATAAAAATTATTTACCCTCACTCCGCCGTTTCTTACATGAGGGACAAACTCAAAGAGGCGGCCGGGCTTTATGATAAATATGTGGAATAAGCAAATTGGGGCATCTTACTTTATAATAACGGCAATATAATCGAACGTTTGTGCAAGGCGAGAGCAGAAGCCAAGTTTACTTGGATTATGCCGAGCCGCCGCCAAAGGTGCATTTATATGAATTTATGCCGTTTTTTTGTAAAACAAAAAGTCTACGAAATCTATGAAAAACCGACTAAGCAACAACGAACCATTGGAAAGCGACAACAACGCACAGGCCACGCCGCAGCAACCGCTTCCCTATGAACGCAAGGTGTTATTGGAATTCCCGGTGGCCGGCGTGGGTTTCCATGACATTGACGACATTTGGGACGAACTCTATATAGGTGCAAAAATAGCACTGGTGCGAGAACGTAACAATAAGTACGACAAGAATGCCGTCGCCGTGGCTCTGGCCGACGATTACGACGACGACCCCGAAAATTTCGACTTCAACTTTATTCTCGGCTATATACCCCGCACTCTCAATAGCGCCATTGCCGTGATGCTCGATATGGGACATGAGGACATACTCGAAGCAGAAATCACGGAGTTGAACGAGCACGCGCCATATAGCGATCGCGTGCACATCACGGTATACATAAGGAGCAAAGAGCCCATTCCGCCCAGCGACAACCGGCTGCGACTCAAAACTTTTGAGGAGGAAGAAGAATGGAACACTTTCACCGATGAGATTTGGCAAAAAGGGGTTTCTCTTTTCCGTTGGGGCGGATTCCCGCCTTGGAAACTCGACCTCCCGAAAAAGGGCGACAAGGTGGTTTTCATGTACAAAAGGGCGGAAACGACTGCGTTGTATCTTATGACAGTCATTGCAAAGGACGACGATTGCGCCCCTTACGTGGACGACATCGAAGAGCTGCATATGGTGGACGATTGTTGCCCGTATGCGCTCACGGTTGTCAAAGGACCTGTTTCGGTGAGAAATGAGGAACTTGAGTTCCTGGGCACGGCACCCGAAATGAGTTGGCAGCCAGACTTCAAACTTGAAAAAGGGGATTCGGATGCCTTGATGGATATAATAAACAGATAGGCCGACGATTTGGCAATCGCTACAGATGCTCCGAGCACCCTTTTAAGTTGCCTAAACTATGTGCTTAAATCGTAAAAAAAACGTAACTTTGCGCCGCTTGCATATAAGCAAACGATACTTACGCACACACATAATATATATAATGAGTATAGAGACCATTATCAAAAAGGCTGCCGCCGAGGCCGTGACGGCTCTCTATGGCACCGCACCCGCAGAGCAGCAGATACAGTTGCAGAAGACTAAGAAAGAATACGAGGGACACCTGACCCTCGTGGTGTTCCCCTTCCTCAAACTTTCGCGCAAGCGTCCCGACGAAACCGCCGCCGAAATCGGTGCGTGGCTCGCCGAGCACTGCCCCGCCGTGGCAAAGTACAACGCCGTGGGCGGCTTCCTGAACCTATGCATCGCGCCCGAAAGCTGGACGCAGCTGCTCGCCGGCATCGACGCGCAGGAGCAGTACGGCATCGTGCCCGTGGCGGCCGACGCGCCGCTGGTGATGGTGGAATATTCCTCGCCCAATACGAACAAGCCCCTCCACCTCGGTCACGTGCGCAACAACCTGCTCGGCTGGGCGCTGGCAGGCGTGCTCGAAGCGAGCGGCAACCGCGTGGTGAAGACCAACATCGTGAACGACCGCGGCATCCATATCTGTAAGTCGATGCTCGCGTGGCTGAAATACGGCAACGGCGAAACGCCGCAGTCGAGCGGCAAGAAGGGCGACCACCTCATCGGCGACTACTACGTGGCGTTTGACAAGCACTACCGCGAAGAGGTGGCGCAGCTCAAGGCGCAATATATCGCCGAAGGCATGGAGGAAGAAGCCGCCACGGAACAGGCCAAGGCCGACGCGCCGCTCATCAAGGAGGCGCACGAGATGCTCGTGAAATGGGAGCAGGGCGACGAAGAGGTGCGTGCGCTGTGGCGCAAAATGAACGAATGGGTCTATGCCGGCTTCGACGAAACCTACAAGGCACTCGGCGTGGGCTTCGACAAGATATATTACGAAAGCGACACCTACCTCGTGGGCAAGCGCATGGTGGAGGAAGGACTGGCGAAAGGCATCTTCTTCAAGAAAGAAGACGGCAGCGTGTGGGCCGACCTCACGGGTAAGGGACTTGACCACAAGCTCCTGCTCCGCGCCGACGGCACGAGCGTCTACATGACGCAGGACATCGGCACCGCCGCGCTGCGCTTCGAGGACTTCCCCATCGACAAGATGGTCTACGTGGTGGGCAACGAGCAGAACTATCACTTCCAGGTGCTGAGCATCCTGCTCGACGAACTCGGTTTCAAGTGGGGCAAGGACCTCGTGCACTTCTCCTACGGCATGGTAGAGCTGCCCAACGGCAAGATGAAGAGCCGCGAGGGCACGGTGGTCGATGCCGACGACCTGATTGCCGGCATGATTGCACAGGCACGCGCAACAGTGGAAGAGGCCGGCAAGTTTGCCGACATGGACGAGAAGGAACGCGCCGAAGTGGCACGCATCGTGGGACTGGGCGCGCTGAAATACTTTCTGCTTAAGGTGGACGCTCGCAAGAACATGCTCTTCAACCCAGAGGAAAGCATTGACTTCAACGGCAACACGGGCCCGTTCATACAATACACGCACGCCCGTATCCGCTCCATTCTGCGCAAGGCCGCAGATGCCGGCATCACCCTGCCCGAAGAGGGCATCGACGCCGCGCTCTCAGGCGTGGAATATGCCGAAAAGGAAATCAGCCTCGTGCAGCACGTGGCAGAATTTGCCGCCGTGGTAAAGCAGGCCGGCGCTGACTATGCACCCGCGCTCGTGGCCAACTACTGCTACGAGTTGGTTAAGGAATACAACCAGTTCTACCACGATTTCAGCATTCTGCGCGAGGAGGACGAAAAGAAGCGCCTGCTGCGTCTCGTCATCTCCCGCAACGTGGCCAAGGTGCTGCGCCTCGGCATGGGTATGCTCGGCATCGAAATGCCCGAGAGAATGTAAGTAGGGGCGTTTTGCAAAACGCCCGAAAGTAAACAAGTGAACAAGTAAACGAGTAAACAAGACAGAGATGTCTTGCTAATTAATATTTTACATAAGAAACTTGTCTCGTCTACTTGTAAACTCGTCTACTAATAAACGAAGTAAAAATGCCCAAACAGAAGTTTTACGTCGTGTGGCGCGGGCGCAAGCCCGGCGTTTACGATAACTGGGACGGCTGCAAGGCGCAGGTGGAAGGGTTCGGCGAAGCCGAATACAAGGCGTATGCCACGCTCGAAGACGCCGAAGAGGCCTTTTGGCGCGGCAAGGAAGGAGCCGGGGCTGCACGGGCAACCGCCGGGCAGGATAATAAAATAAGCGATATGCCCCTGCCTGCCGCCGCGCCGCGCCCTTACGACGAAGACGCCATTGCCGTAGACGCTGCCTGCTCGGGCAATCCCGGACCGATGGAATACCGGGGCGTAGACCTGCGCAGCGGCCGGGAGTTGTTTCATCTCGGCCCGCTGCACGGTACGAACAATATCGGCGAGTTTCTCGCCATTGTCCACGCCCTCGCCCTGCTCAAAAGGCAAGGCGTGAAGCGCACCGTCTATTCCGACAGCCGCAACGCCCTGATATGGGTGAGGCAGAAGCAATGCAAGACCAAGCTGGAGCGCACGCCGCAGACCGAAGGCTTGTTTCAACTGATTGACCGCGCCGTGGCATGGCTGCGGAATAATAAAATAGAAGTGCCCCTGCTCAAATGGCAAACCAAGGAGTGGGGCGAAGTGCCCGCAGATTTTGGGCGGAAATAATTTTCTTTCGTCCCCAGGGCGTTGCCCTGGGCTATGTGCAACAATTCTTAAAAGTGCGATTTCTCGCCATGGCAAAGTTCGAGTAAACTCGACTTTGCTCATTTGGCTTAACGAAATCGTTGGGCTTACAGCCCATGCGCTTCTACTTGTTCCCCTACAAGTGGTATATGGTTGGCGCATTGTTTTTCAACATCCTTTCTGCCGTTCTCAACGTGTTTTCCTTTGTGGCCATCATTCCCATGCTGCAACTGCTTTTCGGCATCGACAAGACGCGCTATGCCTTTATCCCGTGGGACGCCGACGGCAGCATTAAGGATATAGCCGTGAACAACCTCTATTGGTACACCACACAGCTTATGGAACAGCACGGACCTTCCATCACGCTCTTCCTTATCGGCATGTTCCTCGTCACCGCCACGCTGCTCAAGACCTCCTGCTACTTTGCCTCAGTGGGCATCATGGTGCCGATGCGTACCGGCGTGGTGCGCGATATCCGCGTGAACGTGTACAACAAAATAATCTCTCTGCCGCTTTCTTTCTTCTCCGATGAGCGCAAAGGCGACATCATTGCCCGCATGAGCGGCGACGTGGGCGAAATCGAGAACTCTATCACCGGCTCGCTCGAAATGCTGGTGAAAAACCCAATCCTTATTTGCAGCTACTTCGCCGTGCTGCTCTACACAAGCTGGCAGCTCACGCTGTTCACCATCGTGGTGATGCCGCTTATGGTGTGGGGCATGGGACGATTGGGACGGAGACTCAAGCAAAACTCGCTGGCAGCGCAAGGCAAATGGAGCGAAACCATGGCACAGCTTGACGAAACGCTCGGCGGCATGAGAATTATCAAGGCTTTCACGGCTGAGAAGAAGATGAAGGACCGCTTCCGCCAGAGCTCGGAGGAGTTTCGCTCTGCCTGCATCCGCGTGGCTCTGCGTCAGTCTATGGCGCACCCAGTGAGTGAGTTTCTCGGCACAGCCCTCATCGTGCTGGTGCTCTGGTACGGCGGCACGCTGATTTTCTCGGACAGCTCGCCCATCGACGCGCCTACTTTTATCTTCTACATGGTGATACTTTACAGCATCATCCAACCGATTAAAGACCTCTCAAAGGCTACGTACAACATTCCCAAAGGCATGGCCTCCGTTGAGCGCGTGAACAAAATACTGAAAGCACCCAACACCATTCAGGAAATCGAACACCCCGAGCACATCGACGGGCTGAAAGACAAGATTGAGTTTAAGAACGTAAGTTTCAGTTACAACGGTCACACGCAGGTGCTCCACGGCGTAGACCTCACCGTGAAGCGCGGGCAGACCGTTGCGCTCGTGGGACAGAGCGGCAGCGGCAAATCGACACTCGTAGACCTCCTGCCGCGCTATCACGACGTGACAGACGGCGAAATCACCATCGACGGCAAGAACGTAAAGCACCTCTATATCTCTGAATTGCGCTCGCTCATCGGCAACGTGAACCAAGAGGCCATCCTCTTCAACGACAGTTTCTTCAACAACATTGCCTTCGGCGTGGACAATGCCACAATGGAGCAAGTGGTGGAAGCCGCAAAGATTGCCAACGCCCACGACTTTATCATGGAAAGCGAGCAGGGCTACGACACCAAGATCGGCGACCGAGGCTGCCGCATCTCCGGCGGCCAGCGACAGCGCATCTCCATTGCCCGTGCCATTCTGAAAAACCCCGCTATCCTTATCCTCGACGAAGCTACCTCGGCACTCGACACGGAGAGCGAACGCCTCGTGCAGGAAGCACTCGAACGGCTGATGAAGACGCGCACCACGATTGCCATCGCCCACAGACTTTCCACGATTAAGAACGCCGACGAAATATGCGTGCTTTATGAAGGCCGCATCGTGGAACGAGGCACGCACGAAAGCCTTATCCAACTCAATGGCTACTACAAGCGGCTGCACGATATGCAGCAATTGTAAGGCCCTAACGGTTGGGTATACAATGTAAACGCTTGCATAGCCATTACTTTATTACATTTTTTTTGCGTTGATAAATGTTACAAGCCATGTTTGAAGGTATTTATATTTTCATACTGAGAGCCATTACGCTGGTCGTCTGCTGCCTGTTCCTGGCTGCCCCCTTCCTGCTTGTGCTTAGGTTTTTAGTGGCATTTATCCACGATTTCCTTTCTCATCGCCAAAAAGTTTAGAGAGGAAAATATGAAGCACTTGCGATATTTAGCGCAGCAATTCCTGCTGCTTTTGCTGACATTCGTTGCAGCCAAGCCGCTCTTCTTGCTTTTCAACGGCGGCGCGGCGCATCCCTATGCGTTTGGGGATGTCATTGCCGTGATGTGGCACGGTCTGCCGCTCGACGTAGCCACTACGGGCTATGCCGTTATTCCCTATTATTTATTATTGTGTATTGGCATTTGGGTGAAACTTCCGCTCAAATGCCTCAATATTTATTACCGCGTAGTCAATACGCTACTCGCCGTGCTGCTCGCGCTCATCTTCGTGGCCGACACGGTGCTCTATTCATTCTGGGAGTTCAAACTCGACGGCACGGTGTTCAACTACATCAGCCAGCCCGGCGGCGCGCTCCAAAGCGTCAGCCCGCTGTATGCCGCTGGTGTGATGACCGCTTTTGCGATAACCGCAGCCGCGTTGTGGGTGGTGTACGACCGTTTCCGCCCGAAGAAAGCCCTGCCGCGCGAGCGGCGGCGCGTGGTATCTTCCCTGCTCATGCTGCTTTGCGGCGGCCTGATCTTTCTCGGCATTCGCGGCGGCGTGGGGCGCAGCACGGCAAATGTAGGCATGGTGTATTACAGCACCGACCAATTTCTGAACCACGCTGCCGTCAATTCCGCGTTCAGCCTCCTCTCCACGCTTTCCGCCGGCAAGGACTACGCTTCCGAGTGCGACTTTTTTGAGGAAGAGGAGCGGGCAAGGCTGTTCGATGCCTTGCAATTCGGCGGTGACGATACCGGCACGGACAGTCTGCTCACTACCCGCCGCCCCAATATTATCATGATATTAATGGAAGGCTGCGGCGCAACGTTTGTCGAAAGTCTCGGCGGCGAGCCAGGCGTTACGCCCTGCCTCAACGCTTTGGCAAAGGAGGGCGTGCTGTTTACGCAGTGCTATGCCAATTCCTTCCGCACCGACCGCGGCACGCTGTGCGCCCTGAGCGGCTATCCCTCTTTCCCCGATTTCAGTGTGATGAAGCAGCCGCGTCTCAGCCGCCGCCTGCCCTCGATTGCCGCCTCGCTCGTCCGCGCGGGCTACGCCACGGAGTTTCTCTACGGCGGCGACATCAATTTCACGAAGATGAAAGGCTATTTGAGCGCCACGGGGTTCGAGACGATTTTGGGCGACACGCATTTCCCGCTCGAAGTGCGCCGCACGCACGCTTGGGGCGTGACGGACGGCATCGTGCTTGACACGCTCTTCAACCACGTCATCGCGCCTGAGCCCGACGGAAAACCTAAGTTTACGGTGTGCCTCACGCTGGCGAGCCACGAACCTTGGGCGGTGCCGTTTGAGAAATTCCCCGACAACATGCACACCAATGCCATGGCCTATCTCGACGACTGCATCGGCCACTTCGTGCAACAGTTGCGCGGCACGCCCGAGTGGAGCAACACGCTTTTGGTCATTCTCCCCGACCACGGAATCGGTTATCCTGCCGACATCACGCCGCCCGACCCGCGCCGCTATCACATTCCCCTCATTTGGGCAGGCGGCGCATTGGCCAAGCCTATGCGTTACGAGAAGGTGTGCAACCAGTCCGACCTCGCCGCCACGCTCCTTGCGCAGTTGCACCTGCCACACGCCGACTTCCTGTTTAGCCGCAACGTGCTCGCCCCGTCGTACACGCGCCCCACGGCGTTCCATTCGTGGAGCGAAGGTATCGCGTGCATAGACTCCGCCGGCTGCACCGTGTGGCATTTGGCTTCGGAGCGCGTGATTTGGGACAAGCCCTACCCTTCCGCTTCCCGCCTCAATGCCGCCAAGGCCTATTGGCAGACGGCTTATGACGAAGTGGGGAAATTAAATAAAGAATGATTAGTAAACAAGTAAACGAGTTTACGAGTAAACAAGACAGGTTACCATATAAAATATAATTAGCAAAACATTTGGATATTGTAGGCTGCACTACATTTCTGTCTCGTCTACTCGTTTACTTGTAAACTCGTTTACTAAATCCACAGAATAAGCGATGCACAATAGCAAGATACTCATCACCGGCGCCAGCGGCTTTATCGGCAGTTTCCTTGTAGAGCGCGCCCTGGCGGAAGGCATGGACGTTTGGGCGGCCTTGCGCCCGTCCAGCAGCCGCCGCTATCTCGCCGACCCGCGCATTCAGTTTATAGAACTTGATTTCGGTTCGGAAGAGAAGATGATGCAGGCACTCGCCGCGCACGTGGCGGCGCACGGGGCGTGGCAATATGTAATCCACACCGCCGGTGCCACGAAATGCCGCCGCGAGACCGATTTTTTCAAAATCAACACCGAGGGCACCGTGCTCTTTGCACAGTCGCTCCTTGCCGCAGGCGCACTGACCGGCCGCTTCGTATTTATCAGCAGCCTCAGCGTGTGCGGCCCGCTTTGCGAAGACAGCGGCCGCCCCATCTGCGCCGCCGACACACCGCAACCCAATACCGCCTACGGGCGTTCCAAACTCGAAGCCGAGCAGCGGCTGGCGCAGATTGAAGGACTGGACTACATCGTGCTGCGCCCCACCGGCGTTTACGGCCCGCGCGAGAAGGACTACGCCATGATGGCCGACAGCATACGCCGCCACGTGGACTTTTCCGTAGGGTTCAAGCCGCAGGTGCTTACCTTTATCTATGTGAAAGACCTCGTAGCCGCCGCTTTCCTCGCCCTCACGCGGGGCATATCGGGCAAGTCCTATTTCCTCACGGATGGCAAGGAATATTCCAGCCGCGACTTCTCACTGCTCATTCAAAAGCGGCTCGGCGTCCGCTTCGTGCTCCACATCACCGCCCCGCTCTTCGTGC
This sequence comes from Bacteroidales bacterium, assembly GCA_004556745.1. GTDB lineage: Bacteria > Bacteroidota > Bacteroidia > Bacteroidales > Bacteroidaceae > Alloprevotella. The sequence goes on from SFFY01000017.1 coordinate 9,934, forward strand.
TTTGGCTCGTGAGCCGCGCGACGGAATGGATAGCGGCGCGCCACGGCACGCTCTCCACGCTCAACTCCGACAAATACCGCATCATGAAGCAGCGCAACTGGCGCTGCGACATCACGCCAGCCGTCGAAGAACTGGGCTATAAGCCCGCCTACGACCTTAGGCGCGGCGTGGAAGAAACTTTCAGCCCCAAGGCATAAGCCTCTAATTTCATCGGATTCTATCAGATAATATATAATATAATCAATGGCAGAACATATCGGAAATATGGAAAAACGCCCCGGGCTTTTGGCCATCGAATGGGTCACGCTGATCTACACGCTCTTCACCGCCGTCCTCGTGCTGCTGCTCTGGCACGAGTTTCGCGACCCCTGGCAACTCCTCACGGGGCGCGCCTTCGTGGTCGGCGGCATGGCGCTGCTCTTCGGTTTCCACCGCCTGCGCCCCAATCGCTACACGCTCTTCCTACGCAATCTGTACCCGCTCACGCTCTTGGGCTACTGGTATCCCGACACGTACGAATTTTGCCAAATCTTCCCCAACCTCGACCACGTGTTCGCCGCCGCCGATGCCGCCCTCTTCGGCTGCCAGCCCTCGTTGGAGATGAGCAGCTGGCTGTCGGGTAAGGTGTGGAGCGAATTGTTCCATCTCGGCTATTTCTCCTACTATCCGCTCATTGCCCTCGCCGTGCTCTCGCCGCTATGTAGGGGCGTATTGCATACGCCCGCCCCCGAACGGGAAAGGCTGGCCGAAAACCGCAGCGAATTTGAGCGCAGCGCGTTCATCGTGCTCACGGCATTTTTTCTTTATTATCTCATTTACCTTTTCCTGCCCGTTGCCGGCCCGCAATATTATTTCCACGCCGTAGGCGAGGATATTATCAACGCCAGCCACTTCCCGCAGTTGGGCGATTACTTCCGCTATCATACGGAACTGGCTGCCTCGCCCGGTCCCGACGGTTTCTTCCGTTCGCTGGTAGAAGGCACGCAGCAGTCGGGCGAACGCCCCACGGCGGCTTTCCCCTCTTCCCACGTAGGCATGAGCACGGTGCTGCTCTTCCTTCTGTGGCGCACAGGCAGGCCGCTCTTCTGGTGCGCCCTGCCATTCTACGTGTTCCTCTGCGGCGCAACGGTGTACATTGAGGCGCACTACCTCATCGACGTATTCGGCGGCTGGGTATCTGCCGTTATCTTCTACCTCGTTTGCAGCAAACTCTGGCTGCGCGTGGCTCACCTCGGACATAGGTCATTATCAACTTTTTAGTAAACCAGTAAACCAGTAAACCAGTAAACCAGTAAACGAGTAAACAAGTAAACAAGACATGTTACTCATATATAATATATACAGCAAGACAAATCTGTCTCGTCTACTTGTTTACTCGTAAACTCGTCTACTAATAAATCAACACTAAAATAATCCCCGTTTATGAAAAAAATCCTTTTCACCCTCCTTGCCCTGCTTTCCGTGGGCCACGCCTCTGCGCAAAGCGGCGGCATCTCCCCTGAAATGCTCAGCGAAATCCGCAAAGCCTGTCCCGCCACCGCCGAGACGCGTGCCCTGCGTAACGCCCTTGCCGGCACGAGCATCAACCAGCTCGCGCTCGCGGCTGAAAACCCCGCGCTTACCGACACGTACTTTTCCAACGAAGTGCCCTCGAAAGGCGTGACCGACCAAAAGTCGTCGGGCCGCTGCTGGCTCTTCACGGGCCTCAACGTATTCCGAGCCCGCATGATTAAGAAATACGAACTCGGCAAGTTCGAATTTTCGCAGAGTTATTGCTTCTTCTACGACCAACTTGAAAAGGCCAACCTCTTCCTGCAAGCCACGATCGACAATGCCAAGAAGCCTATGGACGACAAGACGGTGGAATGGCTCTTCAAAAACCCGCTCTCCGACGGCGGCACCTTCTGCGGCGTGCAGGACGTAGTGACCAAATACGGCCTTGTGCCTGCCGAAGTGATGCCTGAAAGCTTCGCCGCCAACAACACCTCGCGCATGAGTGACCTCATCGCCCTCAAACTGCGCGAATACGGCCTCGCGCTCCGCGCCGCCGTGGCGAAAGGCGAGAAACCCGCCGCCCTGCAAAAGCGCAAGACAGAAATGCTCGCCACCGTGTACCGCATGCTCACCATTTGCCTCGGCACGCCGCCCTCAGAGTTCACGTGGACACGCAAGGACGCATCGGGCAAACCCGTAGAGACCAAAACCTACACGCCGCTCTCGTTCTACGAAACCTACGTTGGCGACGACTTGAAGAACAACTACATCATGGTGATGAACGACCCCTCGCGCCCCTACCACAAGACCTACACCATCGAGTATGACCGCCACTCTTACGACGGCTGCCAGTGGACGTACGTCAACCTCCCCATGGACGAAATCAAGCCCCTCGCCATCGCCTCCATCAAGGACAGCACGATGCTCTATTTCTCTTGCGACGTGGGCAAATGCTACAACTCCAAGACGGGCATTCTCTCGCTCGGCAACTACAACTACGCCGACCTCTTCGGCACGGACTTCCCGATGAACAAGGCCGACCGCATCCGCACCTTTGCCTCCGCCTCTTCCCACGCCATGACGCTCATGGCCGTCGACCTTGATGCCGAGGGCAAACCAACGAAGTGGAAGGTGGAAAATTCTTGGGGGCCGTCCGCCGGTTATCAGGGACACATCATCATGACCGACGAGTGGTTCGACGAATATATGTTCCGCCTCGTGGTGGACAAGAAATACGTGCCCGCCTCCGTGCTCGACCTCTTGAAGCAGAAGCCCACAGTACTCCCCGCTTGGGACCCGCTCTTTGCGGAGGATAAATAATAAAAACAAAAGCCATGCAAAAAATCGGCGTATATCTATCTTCTAAATCCGACGTACCTGCCGCCTACCGCAAGGCAGCGGAAGACGTGGGCGCATGGCTGGGGCGCACAGGGCGCACGCTGGTCTACGGCGGCGCACGCAAGGGCATGATGGAAGTATTGGCGCAAGCGGCGCACGACGGCGGCGCACGCATCTACGGTGTAGTGCCCGACATTCTCTACCGGCGCAACCTTGTAAGCGACCTCCTGGACGTGACGTTCCGCTGCGCCGACCTGCACGACCGCAAGGCCATCATGATGCGCGAGAGCGATGCCCTCGTGGTGCTGCCCGGCGGCATCGGCACGCTCGACGAACTCTTCACCGCCCTCGCCACCGCCACCATTGGCATCGGCCGCCTGCCCGTCGTGCTCTACAACGCCGGCGGTTGTTGGGACAGCCTGCTCGAAACGCTCGACCGCCTGAAAGCCGACGGACTTATCTCCGAAGACTTCGCAGAACTCTTCACCGTGACCGACAATATCGAAGGATTGGAAAGTGCGTTGGCATAGCCGCGTCTATCTGCCACGCCATTATCACTCCACACCGTCTATACTATCTCGGGAGAAATTTTCATTTCTTCCGAGATATTTTTTTTGCGCCCCTTTATAATTTTCATGCCAACGGATAAAATCTTTATTCAAAACTTTTGAATACATGTTCAGCACTTTTGAATATGTGTTCAACACTGCTGAATATATGTTCAACACTGTTGAATAAAAACTTTCACGGAGAAAATATAAACTTTCAGGCACGCCGTAAAAACTATCAAGGGGGAGAGGAAACGCTTTTGGGCATGAAAGAGCAAAATAAAAAGGGAAGATTTGGAGCAATGAGGGGAAATACCTAATTTTGTTGCGATTTCCTAACATGTCTTAGCAAGGAAACGGCTTTTGTGTAAACAAGGTCATTCCCGAAAGCTAAGAAAATCCACGCAGAAATGATTCTTCATACAATTGACATTATGGATTCCGCTCCCCACAAAATAATAATAAATTTAGCAATTTAATATGAAGCGATTTACCCTATTAACGATTTTCTCTACCATGTCCCTTCTGCTTTTAGCGCAAAATAACATAAAGGGAATAATGAAAGATAGTGTTGTGATTGTTGAAGGAGTCTCTTCAGACGAAATATATAACTCTATCATAGCTTGGACTAAAAATCTTGGTCAAACAGTTCGGGACCATGATATAATAGACATCAGAAACGTAGGTCAACATAACTTACAAGGCAAGTTTACAACTAATATGTCGTTTTCTGGGGCTAAGTGGGTAGGTTTTAGTGGTCCTCTTTCGTGGTCTTGGGACATTCGGGTGAAAGAGGGTAAATTTCGAATACGGATGTATGACTATTTTTTAGACAATCCTTATATAGACGGTCACATATATACTGACATTCCCGAAGGGAGTGGTTTGATTCAACGAAAAGGTTATCCACATATTTACCCTATTATTTGGGAGTATATTGATGACACATTCAAGGCCTTAGTATATGGACTACATGAAGCCATTCTAAATGACAAAAAAGTTTTTGGAGATGATGATTGGTAAAATATCATGTCTTAATTATCAACAGAAAAACTTACAAAACAAGAAAGGTGCATCACCCATCTCTTTTTTGCAACATATAAGATTGGAGATATTCACAATGTTTTAAGAAACAATCACCAAAAACGACTGACTTTGAACAAATCTGTGTAATGGGCCAAAGGACATATTAGAGCAAATAGTGCATTTAAGCGTTAACCAAACGCAAAAAAAAACGCCGCCGACAATACTGCAACGTATAGTCGGCGGCGAAATTTTTTGACGTATTCCATTAACAGATTTGACGATTATCAAGCAATAGGTTTAATTGTGCTTGACGTTCGTTATGATAAAGTCTATTCCATTAGCTGTTCATCTGTTTCACTCCAAGCAAAAAAGTGAGACGCGTCTCACTTTTTGATAAAGTTTGGCATAATGCCCGCAATGCAGAAGCAGGGCGGCGCATTTATTTCACCACGACCTTCTTGCCTGCAGCCACATAGATGCCGGGCTGCAAGCCCGTGACGGAGGTGACGTAGCCCGTGGTCTGCACTTGGCGCACAAGGCGGCCGGCGGCGGTGTAGATGGCGACGGGGATGCCGGCGGTATCGCTCGAAATATAGATCTCGCCGCGTCCGCCCGAGATGCCGATGCGCGTGTCGCGCTGAGTGAGGTCGGTGATGCCCGTCAAGGGGTCGTAGCCGTATTTCTCGTCGAGCATCTCCACGCGGCGCGTTATCCAGTCGGTGATGTAGGCCACATCGCCCTGTATGTCGTTATGCAGCACGCCCCATTTGCCCTGTTCGCGCAGGTCGGCACCGCTCTCGGCAAAAAGTTCGGCGTAGTCGGTGAAGCGTTTGGCGAGGTTCGTGGGGTTGAACCATTGCGGACGCACCTGAGCATAGCGCTCTTTGAGCACGTCGCTCCAGCGCAGATAACTGCTCTTGGCGAGTTTGTCGTAGAAAGTGATGATGCCGTGCTCTGTTGCCCAGATGAAGCTTACGAAGTCGCGCGTCGGGTCGCTCACGTAGTCGCGGCTGCCGTCCCAATAGCCGCCCCAAGTGCCGTCCATGTCCCAAGGCGCGATGCCAATCTTCTGGGCGTTAGTGGTACCGGCTTGGTCGTAATTGAAGAAGAACATGTTCTTGCCGTGGTTATCGGAGGCGAGCATGAGTTCGATGAAAAGGAAATAGTCGTCCACGACGGGGCGGTCGAAATATTTGCCGAAATTATTGTCGAACTCATCCTGGGAGGAAGTAGCCACAAAGTTGATGGCGTTCCAAAGCGGCGCCCAGTCGATGGGTTCGGTTTCGTAGTCGGGATATTTCACCTCATAGCCGCGCCACGTTTCTTTGCGTGCCGAGTTGTCGTAGGCGGAGGGCGCAGTTCCGGGGTAGTAGCTGGAATTTTGGTAATGCCCCATAAAGACTTCGTAGGTCCAGTCGGTGGACTTATAGAGCGAACCATGGATTTGCTCCTCGGTGGTGTCGGTCTTGGGGGTGTACTTCATGAGTTTGAGTTGCTTTCGGTCCATCTTCTCGGTCATGCAGTAGAGGCCATGGTAGTTGCCGTTGAGCAGCACCTCCACGAAGCGGCCGCGCGTGCCGGTGCGGGCTTTCTTCTCCAAAGTCTTATGGTAGGGTGCGGTGGAGAAGTCGTTCCAAAGGTCGGTGCTGACGCGGTTGCGCATGCAGGCACCGTCAATGGCCATGGCATCGAGGATCCAGTTGTTGTCGCTGCGCAGGTTGAAGAACTTGCGGTCTACCGAGTTGCCGTCGGCATCGCGCAGCTTTATGGCATACGATTTCTTAGGATAATTCATCGCGCTTGCGCCGCGATACTTAAAGGCGGCGATGACGGCCGAGTCGTAGACGGCGATGTCGGGGTCGGTGACGCGCAGCGTGCCTGTGATATAGTAGTCGCCGTTAGTGCTCTCCACGTTGATTTCAACTACGGGCAGGAAGGTGAATTGTAGCGTAGCCTGCGCCACTTCGTTGCCCGAGGCATCTTCTATGACGGCAATCTTATAGGGGTCTTCGCAGCTCACGGCAGGAATGGTCACGCTGCCCGTCTCGGCATCGGGCGTCTGCCCTGCCACACGCAGGGAGTAGCCCGAGGCATAGGCGCTTTGCCAGGTGGCGGAAACGGCAATCGTGGCATCGTCGCCGCCGCGCAGCGTAGCGGAAAGCGGCACAAGGTACTGGCTGCCGGCTGCATCGTAGGGGAGTTCCTTGCCGTTGAAGAGGAGCGTGGAGAGATAGTCGGACAAGGCGTTTTTGCCGCCCGTCTGTCCGCCTCCGCCCCCGCCGCCGGAACCGCCGCCGCCGATGGTGATGCCTTTTTCGGTGAGGTAATCTTTATGCCGGTCGTCGGAAGAGGCGAACACAAAGGTGCTGCCACCGTCTACGGAGTAGTATCCGAGGAAGTGGTACGTGTTTTTATCGTAGTCGTTCCAATAGTTTTCGAGCATCGTGCTCGTAGAACCGGCCTTGCCGATGGTGTAGCCGCTGTGATAGGTTTCGTAGTCGTTGTAATAGCCTATCTGCCAGTTGTTCTGCCCTACGGACGTGGAGCCGTATTGCACGCCAATCGGCATGTCGGTCGTCATGTAATAATCCTCAACTGCCACATAGTAGCCGTCGCTCGTGTAGATATTCACGCCGGAGTTGGCCTGCACGAAATAGAACTGCGTGGCCTCTGCCTCGTTGGCCGTTTCGTAGAGCGAGTAGCCGTTGACATAGGCCAGCATGCCCGACCGCACGTTCTTAATGTAATAGAGCACGGGGTTGGAGCGGTCGGTAGTGTAGACCACGGGCGCGGCAAGGCCGGTGTTTTCCCACACTGCGCCGTTGGCGAGCGTGCCTGTATTGCCATTGTCGCCCGAACCGCCGCCGGAAGCACCGCCGCCGAGATCCTTGCCCGTCTCGTCGATAATAGAGAAGAGTTCGTTGTATCCCATCGTGTTCTCATCGTACGTGCCGAGCAGGTTGGTGCCGTCGTTCACGCGCAGGTTGAACCACTGCGTGGGGTTGCTCACGCTGGCGATGTAAAAATACTCACCGCTTTGGTTGATGGTCCACTGCACATTCCTGCCGTTGGCAGATGTGGTCAGTTCGATGCCTTTGCACACGCCGTCCACGCGGTTGCCCGTGTAGGTGAGGTACTCACCCGTCTTGGCGTTCTTAATGCGATAGCCCGAGCCGGCTTTTTGAATGTACCACCAGCTATCGTCGTAGAGCGTGTTGCTCGTGTCGTACCACACGTAAGCAGTCTGCCCGTGTTGCGTGCCGAGCACAAGCGAGCCGCTGGCGTAGTAATTGCACACGAAACGGTATTTCGTGTTTGAGTCAAAATCCACGGCTTTTGCCCCGAGCAGAGCGAAAAGCGAGAGAATAACAAGCGTAAAAATCTTTTTCATATATGATATGTTACTATATTCTGTCGCAAAATTACGACAATTATATAATTGCGCACAAGTTTAGTTCTTGCTAATTTGTAACTTTGCACGGCAGATAATTAAGATTATACCAAAAACCATGCTTGAAATAAAAGACCTGCACGCCGGTATCGAAGGCAAAGAAATACTGCGCGGCGTGAACCTCACTATCCGCGACGGCGAAGTACACGTGCTCATGGGACCTAACGGCTCGGGCAAAAGCACGCTGAGCAATGTGCTCGTAGGCAACCCTAAATACGAAGTGACGCAAGGCAGCATCACCTTCAACGGCAAGGACCTGCTCGCGCTCTCGCCTGAAGACCGCTCGCACGAGGGCATCTTCATGTCGTTTCAGTCGCCGATTGAAATTCCCGGCGTATCGATGACGAACTTCCTCCGCGCCGCCGTCAATGCCCGCCGCAAGTATCAGGGACTTGACCCGATGCCCGCGCCCGACTTTCTGAAACTGCTGCGCGAGAAGCGCAAGCTCGTGGGACTGGACGCGCACTTTATGAGCCGCGGTGTGAACGAAGGTTTCTCGGGCGGCGAGCGCAAGCGCAACGAAATCTTCCAGATGGCCGTGCTCGAGCCGCTCTTTTCCATTCTCGACGAAACCGACTCGGGCCTTGACGTGGACGCGCTGCGCATCGTGGCAGAAGGCTTCAACACGCTGCGCGGCGAGCGCACCTCGGCCATGGTGATTACCCATTACCAGCGAATGCTCGACTATCTGAAGCCCGACTTTGTGCATGTGCTCGTCGACGGCCGCGTAGTGCGCGAAGGCACTGCCGCGCTTGGCTATGAGATCGAGGAGAAAGGCTTTGACTGGATTAAAAACGAAATCGCGCAATGAGCATTCCTGCCGACAACATAAAACGCGCAGCCGCTGCCTTGCAGCAGTATGCCGCGCTCTATAAGGAGCAAGGCGAACTCCTGGCCGCCCACACGCCGGCCGCCTTGCGCCAAAGGGGCGACGGGGATATTTTGGCGTATCTCGACAACCTTTGCCAAAAGGGTTTCCGCGATGAGTGCTTCAAATATACCGACATCATGCAGGCCCTCGCGGCTGACTACGGACTGAACCTGAAACGCACGCCTGCCACCGACAACCCTGAGAAGCGCTATCACTGCAACGTGCCCTCGCTGGGTGCCAGGACACGCTATGTGGCCAACGATGTGCCCGCTCCCGATGCCGCCTCTGCGCCCCTGCCCGACGGCGTGCGCTTCGGCGCAGCCTCGGAAGACGATGCCTTGGCCGCCCTCGCGCATACATATATATATAATGGGTCACTCCCCATCTTCGACCCGCGCGACCCTTCCGATGCGCTTTGCCAGTTGCTCTCGCAAGACGCGCTGGTGGCTGACGTGGCTGACGGCGTGGCCTGCGGCGTGCCCCTGCAAATAGTGAACGTGGCGGACGCACGGCTGCCGCTGATGATGAACCGCCGCATCGCCGTGAATGTGGGCAATAACGCCGCGCTCGACCTCATCGTGTGCGACCACAGCGTCAGCCAATGCGCCACGCTCTCCACGCAAAGCATGCACATACGCCTCGGGCGCGGCGCGACGCTGCGCCTCACGTTCATCGAGGAAAATGCCGCTGCTGCCACGCGCTTCAACAACGTAAAGGTGAGCCAGGGCGACGGCAGCCGCTTCGTGTGCAACGTGCTCTCGCTCCACACTGGGCTTTCGCGCAACACGATCAACATCTTCCAAGACGGCACGCAGGGCGCCTACGCCGAAGTGAACAGCGTGGCCATTACTGATGAAACCGAGCATTTCGACAACTACGTGAAGGTGCATCACCTCGGCGGCAGTGACAACGAGAGCCGTATGCTGATGAAATACGTGCTCGGCGGCAGTTCAACGGCGGCCTTCACGGGCGAGGTTTATGTGGGCAAAGATGCGCAGCGCATTCATTCGGAACAATCCAACGCCAACCTACTCACCTCCGACGCGGCACGCATTCTCTCGCGCCCCGTACTTGAAATCTATGCCGACGACGTGCAGTGCAACCACGGCGCAACCATCGGTAAACTCGATGAAGCGGCGCTTTTCTATATGCGTCAGCGCGGCATTCCCGAAGCCGAAGCCCGCCTGCTGCTGCAACATGCCTTTGTGAACGAAGTGCTGGCACGCATCGAGCCGGAACCTCTGCGCGACCGCCTTTCCTATTTGATGGAAATGCGTTTCCGCCACCGTTTGAAACAATGCGGCAGCTGCACGCTGTGCAAACCGAATAAGCAATAACCCTCATGCTCAACATCGAAGAAATACGCAAGGATTTTCCCATACTCTCCCGCACGGTCTACAACCGCCCGCTGGTCTATCTCGACAACGCGGCCACCACGCAGAAGCCCCGCGCTGTGGTGGAGGCGATGACTGACGAATATTATTCGGTGAACGCCAACGTGCATCGGGGCGTGCATTATCTGTCTCAGCAAGCCACGGAGTTGCACGAGCAGGCGCGCGCCAATGTGCAGGAGTTTATCAACGCCCGCAGCGAGGCGGAAATCATCTTCACGCGCGGCACGACGGAAAGCCTCAACCTTGTGGCGTTTTCTTTCGGCGAGGCATTCCTCAAAGAGGGCGACGAAGTGCTCGTGAGCGTTATGGAGCATCATTCCAACATCGTGCCTTGGCAGATGCTGCGCGAGCGGAAAGGCATCGTCCTTAAAGTAATTCCGATGACGGACGAGGGAGAGATTGACCTCGAAACCTATAAAAACCTGTTTTCACCGCGCACGCGGCTCGTCTGCATCGCCCACGTGAGCAATGTGCTCGGCACGGTGAACCCAGTGAAAGAAATGACGGCCATCGCCCACACCCACGGCGCAAAGGTGCTGGTGGACGGAGCGCAGAGCGTGCCGCACCGCCGCGTGGACGTGCAAGACATCGACTGCGACTTCCTCACCTTTTCTGGGCATAAAATATATGGGCCCACGGGCATCGGCGTGCTTTACGGCCGCGAGGAACTTTTGGAAAAGATGCCGCCGTATCAGGGCGGCGGCGAGATGATAGCCCGCGTGTCGTTTGAGAAAACTACTTACGAGCGGTTGCCTTTCAAGTTTGAGGCAGGCACGCCCGACTTTGTAGGCTCGCACGCCCTCGCCGTGGCTTTGGACTACGTGAGGGGCATCGGGCAGGACATCATTGCCGCGCATGAAGCAGACCTCACGCGCTACGCCATGGAACAGATGAGCCTTATCCCTGGTATGAAGATATACGGCACGGCGCGCGAGAAGGACGCCGTCATCTCTTTCAACGTGGGCGATATCCACCCCCTCGACCTCGGCACGCTGCTCGACCGCCTCGGCATCGCTATCCGCACGGGTCACCATTGCGCCCAGCCGCTCATGGCACGCTGCGGCGTAGAGTCTATGGCACGCGCCTCCTTTGCGCTCTACAACACCCGCGCCGAAGTGGACGCGCTCGTCGCCGGTATCGACCGCGTCAGAAAGATGTTTTAAGAAATAAGTCGGATAAACCGGATTTTACGGATAAGCCGGCATATTCATAATTAACCAATAAAATAAAACTATGCTTCTCACCACAACCCCTTCTGTAGAAGGCCGTCCCGTCACCCGCTATTGCGGCATCGTATCTTCCGAAGTCATTATCGGTGCTAATTTTGTCAAAGACATCTTTGCCAGTTTTCGCGATTTCTTCGGTGGTCGCTCCAAAGCTTACGAAGAAGTTCTTGCAGAAGCCAAGGAAAAGGCTCTTGCGGAACTCTCACAAAAGGCAGAACGCTGCGGCGCAAACGCCGTGGTAGGCATAAAGCTTGACTATGAAACCGTAGGGGCAAGCGGTTCAATGCTGATGGTTGTAGCCAGCGGCACAGCCGTTGTTATTTAATCCCGCCTCCTATGCTCCTCGCCCGTTACAATCCCGACATTTTGCTCGAAGCCGGCTGCGACGAAGCCGGTCGCGGCTGCTTGGCAGGCAGCGTGTACGCCGCTGCCGTTATCCTGCCGCCCGACTATAAGAACGAGCTGCTCAACGACTCCAAGCAACTCTCCCCTGCGGTGCGCTACGCGCTGCGCGAAGAGATAGAGCGCGTGGCTTTGGCGTGGGGCGTAGGCATTGCCACGGCGCAGGAAATAGATGAAATCAATATTTTGCGTGCCTCAATCCTTGCGATGCACCGCGCCCTCGACCGACTCGACCCGCGCCCCGAGCGCATCATCGTGGACGGCAACCGCTTCTCGCCTTACGGTCTCACGCCTTGGAACACCATCGTGAAAGGCGACGGCAAATACATGTCGATAGCTGCCGCCTCAATCCTTGCCAAGACTTACCGCGACGACTATATGAAGCAGCTCCACGAGGAATTTCCCCATTACGGCTGGGACCACAACGCTGGCTATCCCACCAAAGAGCACCGGGAAGGCATCAAAGCCCACGGCCTCACCCCTTATCACCGCCTGACGTTTCATCGGGGGTGATGATTCGTCTGCAATCTCATTAGAAAGATATCTCTACAATAACGGAGGCACGCCCGAACAGGTTGCCTCCGTTTGTATTTCAAACAAACAACCACGCCCGTTTTGCAAAGAATTTTTGGCAATATTGCCACTTTTTCTTTGCAGGACGGGCGATTTTGATGCGCGAAACGGCGGGAGGCGGAGTTTGACGAATTAAAGCGGAATTTGCTGCGTTGAATTTTTTATTTGCCGCAAGATATTTTTTACGGAATCGCAGAGAGTTTTTACTATCCTATAAGAAAAAGTTTGTTACAAAGTTTGTAACGCATATTACAAGGTTTCTAACACATGTTACAAAGTTTGTAACGCTTGTTACAAACTTTGTAACAAACTTTTTCTGCGCAGGCACAAAAAAATATCTTGCTGAAAGGGAAAATTATCAGCAAGATATTGAAAATTATTTGCCTGCAACGCGCGCCTGCAAGGCTTTGTTTTCGGCGGCTTCCATAATGGCGCGCTCGCCGGGGCCTTTGTCGTTGATACCGCAAAGGTGGAGAATGCCGTGGATTATGACGCGGTGGAGTTCCTCATCGTAGGCCGTGCCCTGCGCCTCGGCGTTGCTGCGCACTGTGTCGAGGCTGATGAAGAGGTCGCCCGAGATGGTGTCGTCCTCGCAATAGTCGAAGGTGATGATGTCGGTGTAATAGTCGTGGTTGAGGTATTGGCGGTTCACTTCGAGGATTTTCTCATCGTCGCAAAAGATGTATGCCACCTCGCCCACCTTTTTTCCGTAGCCCGCAGCCACGCGGCGCACCCACGCCGACACGTCGCGGCGGCGAATGGGCGGCATTTTCACATTAAAAGTTTGGTATGAAATCATAAGAATTTAGTTTTCAGTGAACAGGGACGGCTGCATGGGCGTGCCGCCATAGGGGTTGCGGCCGAGGTGCTGATAAGCGAGGTCGGTGACTTCGCGGCCGCGCGGCGTGCGGCGTATAAAACCTTCTTTGATGAGAAAAGGCTCGTAAACCTCTTCCACAGTGCCGGCGTCCTCGCCAATAGCGGTTGCAATGGTGGAAACGCCGACAGGGCCGCCCTTGAACTTGTCGATGATGGTGAGGAGTATTTTATTGTCGATTTCGTCCAAGCCGTATTTATCTATATTGAGCGCTTCGAGGGCGAAGCGGGCAATGGCGAGGTTGATGCTGCCGTTGCCGCGCACCTGTGCAAAGTCGCGCACGCGGCGCAACAGGGCGTTGGCGATACGGGGCGTACCTCGGCTGCGCCCTGCTATCTCATCGGCAGCACGGGGTTCGATGGGCACGCCGAGTATGTCGGCGGAGCGCGTCACGATGTGCGCCAGCGTGGCGGCATCGTAGTATTCGAGGTGGAGGTTGATGCCGAAACGGGCACGGAGCGGGGCGGTGAGCAGGCCGCTGCGCGTGGTGGCACCCACGAGCGTGAAGGGGTTGAGGTCTATCTGTATGGAACGCGCCGCCGGGCCGCGGTCGATCATGATGTCGATACGGTAGTCCTCCATTGCGGAGTAGAGATATTCCTCCACCACGGGGGAGAGGCGATGGATCTCGTCGATGAAGAGCACATCGTTCTTTTCGAGGCTCGTGAGCAAGCCCGCCAGGTCGCCCGGCTTGTCAAGCACGGGACCCGAGGTTAGTTTGAAGCCCACGCCAAGTTCGTTGGCGATGATGTTGGAAAGCGTAGTCTTGCCCAGTCCCGGGGGGCCGTGCAGGAGCGTATGGTCGAGCGGCTCGCCGCGATAGCGTGCTGCCTCAACGAAGATGCGCAGGTTGTCCACCACCTTCTTCTGTCCGCTGAAATCGTCGAACGAAAGCGGGCGCAGCGCGTTTTCAAAATCCTTTTCCGCAGGCTGCGGGGCTTGCTGCTGGGCGCGAATGTCGAAAGTATCGTTGTTCATAGCGGCAAAGTTAGCAAAAAAGGATTGGCGGCACGGCTTATCTTATAAGAAAAGCGCGTTTTTGGCAGTCGGTGCATGCGTTTTTATTTAACTTTGCACGATTATAAAGTCCATTTTGTTAATGATCATTTGGCAGAACAGCGCGATACGACCCTGCCCGATACACAATATATATAATATGGTACTCAATTATATCTGGATCTTCTTTTTCCTTGCGGCGTTCGCCATTGCCTGCGTGCGCCTGCTGTTTATGGGCGACTACGACGTGTTTCCCGCAGTCATCAACTCTACGTTCGAATCCGCCAAAACGGCGTTTGAGATTTCGCTCGGGCTTACGGGCGTGCTTTCGCTATGGATGGGCATCATGAAAATCGGGGAGCGCGGCGGCGTGGTGAATGTCCTCGCGCGAGTGCTGGGTCCCGTGTTTGCGAAATTGTTTCCCGAAATTCCGCGCAACCACCCCGTCATCGGCAACATCTTCATGAACCTCTCCGCCAATATGCTTGGCCTCGACAATGCCGCCACGCCGCTTGGACTGAAAGCAATGGAGGGTCTGCAAGAACTGAATGCGAAGAAAGACACTGCCTCTAACTCCATGATTATGTTCCTTGTGCTCAACACGAGCGGGCTGACCATCATCCCCGTGAGTATCATGGTGTATCGCGCTCAGATGGGCGCGGCGCAGCCCACCGACATATTCCTCCCCATATTGCTCGCCACGTTTTTCAGCACCCTCTGCGGCATCGTCGTCACGGGGCTGGTGCAGCGCATCAACCTCCTCTCGCCCGTGCTGCTGCTCACGCTCGGCGGCCTTTCGGCGGGAGTCGGCGGCCTGCTGTGGCTGTTCAGCAAAATGGACGCGACGGCGATGAACATCGCGGGTACCACGTCGGCCAACGTGCTGCTATTTTTCATCATCATCTGTTTCATCGTGGCGGGCATCAGGAAAAAGGTGAACGTTTACGATGCGTTTATCGAGGGAGCCAAAGGCGGCTTCGAGACTGCCGTGCGCATCATCCCCTACCTCGTAGCCATACTGGTGAGCATCGGTGTGTTCCGCGCCTCGGGCGCAATGGACTGGGCGATAGAAGGCATCGCCGCGCTGGTGAGAAGCACGGGGAGCGATGCCGAGTGGGTGGGCGCACTGCCCACCGCCCTGATGAAGCCGCTCAGCGGCAGCGGAGCGCGGGGCATGATGGTCGATGCCATGCAGACGTGCGGCGCAGACAGTTTCGTGGGTCGGCTGAGTTGCATCTTCCAGGGCAGCACCGACACCACGTTCTATATCCTTGCCGTTTACTTCGGTTCGGTGGGCGTGAGCCGCACGCGCCATGCCGTGGGCTGCGGCCTTGCCGCCGACCTCGCGGGCATGATTGCCGCCGTATTTATAGCATATCTGTTTTTCTAAGAAAAAGGTAAAAATATCAAGGCCTCACGAGTAGGGGCGTTTTGCAAAACGCCCGCCGAGTGCGCCGCATGGTTCAACTAATGCAGGCAACCACATTCCGGGCGTTTTGCAAAACGCCCCTACTCCATGCGGCACAATTATAAATACAATCAAGACACCACACTCACCATGTCCTCACTCTCTTCCTTAGTAAAAGATACGGCCATCTACGGGCTTAGCAGCATTATCGGGCGCTTCCTCAACTATCTGCTCGTGCCGCTCTACACCACCGCACTGGCGGCCTCGACGGGTGGCTACGGCGTGATAACGGAAGTGTACAGCTACGTGGCCTTGCTGCTCGTGCTGCTCACCTTCGGCATGGAGACCACCTTCTTCCGCTTTGTAAACAAAACCGAAGAAGACCCCATGCGCGTCTATGCCACCACACTCATCGCCGTGGGCGGCGTGGGGCTGACGTTTGTTGCAGCCGTGCTCGGGCTGCTGCCGCAGATAGCCGCCGCGCTGGGCTATGCCGACCACCCGGAATACCTCGGCATGATGGCCGTGTGCGTGGCAATCGACGCTTTCCAGTGCATACCCTTCGCCTATCTGCGCTATCAGAAGAAACCCATAAAGTTTGCCGCGCTGAAACTGCTCTTCATCGTGCTCAACATCAGCCTCAACCTCATCTTCTTCCTGCTGTTGCCCGCGCTCTACGCCCTGCCCGCCACGGGAGAGATTGTGGCGAAATTCTACGACCCCGCCATCGGCGTGGGCTACGCCTTCGGCATCAACTTGTTCTGCACGGCGCTGATCACCTTCTTCTTCCGCCGCGAACTGACCGGCTTCCGCTACCGCCTCGACACGCGGCTGCTGCGCCGCATGCTCTCCTACGCCTGGCCGATACTGATACTCGGCATCGCCGGCATTCTCAACCAAACGGCCGACAAGATGCTCTTCCGCCACCTCGTGCCGGGCGAAGAAGGAAAGGTGCAGCTCGGCATCTACGGCGCGGCAGTGAAGATTGCCATGATTATGGCGATGATAACGCAGGCCTTCCGCTACGCCTACGAGCCCTTTGTGTTCGGGAAACAAGCAGAAAAAGACAACCGCGCCACCTACGCCAAGGCGATGAAATACTTTCTCATCTTCACGCTCCTCGCCTTCCTGCTGGTTGTGGGCAACATGGAAATCCTGAAACACCTCATCGGCAGCGACTACTGGCCGGGACTGAAAGTCGTGCCCGTGGTGATGGCCGCCGAAATAATGATGGGAATTTATTTCAACCTTTCCTTTTGGTACAAACTCACCGACCGCACGATTTGGGGCGCATGGTTCTCGGGACTGGGTTGCCTTGTGCTTATCGGCGTAAACGTGTGGGGCATCCCGCGCTACGGCTACATGGCTTGCGCCTGGGCCGGCGTGGCGGGCTACGGCACGGCAATGGTGACGAGCTACCTCGTGGGGCGCAAATACTACCCCATCGACTATCCTCTGAAGAGCATGGCGGCATACGTGCTGCTCGCCGCCTTCTTCTACGCGCTGATGCAGGGCTTCGCGGCCTATTGCCAGAACGCATGGCTGCAACTCGGCTTCAACGAAGTCTGTGTCGTGCTCTTCGCCGCCCATATCGTCTACCACGACCTGCCGCTCCGGCAACTGCCCGTCGTGGGACGGTTTTTTAAGAAATGATTATGAGTAGACAAGTAAACGAGTAGACGAGTAAACAAGACAAGTTTCCATATAAAATAAAGTTTGCAAGACAAATCTATCTCGTCTACTCGTTTACTTGTAAACTCGTTTACTAAAAACATAACCAATGGCTCACTATACAGACACATTGCCCAACGGCCTGCGCCTCGTTTGCGAGCGCACGGCTTCCGACGTAGTGTATTGCGGCTACGTGGTCGGTGCCGGCACGCGCCACGAAGACACGGCCGACGAGGGCATGGCGCACTTTGTGGAGCACCTTTCGTTCAAGGGCACGGCACGGCGCAGCTCCGCAGCCGTGAATAATGCGCTCGAACGCTACGGCGGCGACCTCAACGCCTATACCAATAAGCAGGGCACGGTGTATCACGCCACGGTGCTCAAAGCCCAGTTCGCCCGCGCCGCCGACCTGCTCACCGACATCGTGTTTCACAGCACCTTCCCGCAGCGCGAAATCGACAAGGAAGTAGATGTGATTTGCGATGAAATCGAGAGTTTCAAGGACTCACCGAGCGAACTTATCTTCGACGAGTTCGAGCAACGCCTCTTTGCCGGCAGCCCATTGGGGCGCGATATTCTCGGCACGGCCCGGCGCCTCAAAACCTACACTACCGCCGATGCCCTGCGCTTCACGCGGCGGCACTACCGCCCCGAAAACGCCGTGTTCTTCCTGAGCGGCGACATCGAGGGCAAAAAGGCGGCGCGAACGCTGAAAAGGCTTTTCGAGAAATTCCCCATCTCCGAGCCAGAGCCTGCTGAAAAGGCTTTTGCCGCCGCGCCCTCAGAGCAAATCTCCGCCCCTGCGGCGCACTGTTTCGACGTTTCGACAAACAAAGACACGCATCAGGCGCACGTGATGATCGGCGCGCCGACTTTCGGCGGTGAAGACCCGCGCCGCTTCGCCTTGCTGCTGCTCAACAACATGCTGGGCGGGCCTGGCATGAGCTCGCGCCTTAACATTGCGCTGCGCGAACGGGCCGCTCTTGTCTATTCGGTAGATTCGTATGTCTCCACCTATCCCGATGCCGGCTATTGGCACGTATATTTCGGCTGCGACGGCGCAGACGTGGCGCGCTGCTGCCGGCTGGTGCAGCGAGAACTGCGCCGCTTTGCCGAAACGCCGCTTACGCCCGGGCGGCTTGCGGCGGCGAAGGCGCAACTGTGCGGGCAGATAGGCATTGCACAGGACAACGGCGAAAGCCGCGCCCTCGCCCTCGGGCGCACCTATGCCGAATACGGCACGGTGCGCGACATCGCCCTCCTGCGGCAAAACATCGAGGCTGTGACCGCCGAGGACCTCCGCAGCCTCGCGGCAGAAATCTTTGCGCCCGAACGGCTCTGCCGCCTCGTTTATATGCCAAAAGCAGAAGATTAACTTGTTTTTTGCCCTTATCTTATAAGATAATTGCGCTTTTCTGCGCGGCACTGCCAATTTAGTTGTAAATTTGTGCGTTTTATTATGTATTGTGGATAAGTCTACCCTATAATTACTTATGCAAAACAGAAAGAAACGTAGCACGGGAAACTTCAACACCGTAACCTCCTGCATCAGCACAACGCTGGTGCTCATTTTGCTCGGCACGGTGGTCACCTTTGTCACGATGGCAAACAATTTCAGCCGGCAGCTCCGCGAGGAGTTCACGGTGACGGTGCTCGTAAACGACACGACCTCCAATGCCACGCAATATAAGTTGCAGGCAGCGTTGCGCCAGATGCCTTACGCCCGCCACGTGAATTATATTTCAAAAGAAAAGGGCACAAAGGAACTCAACGAGGCGTTGCAGGGCGACATGGGCGACTTTATCGGCGCAAGTCCCATTCCGGCAGAGTTTGAAATCTATCTTAAAGCCGACTACGCCAACGAGGATAGCCTCAACCGCTACGTGCCCGCCTTGAAAAGCCTGCCCGGCGTTTCGGACGTCGTATATCCGAGAGAGGAGATACAGACGCTGAGCAAAACCATTCCCACCGTCAGCCTTGTGCTGCTTGCCTTGGCGGTGCTGCTGACGTTCGTGTCTTTCTCGCTTATCAACAACACGGTGCGCATGAACATCTACGCGCGCCGCTTCACTATCCACACCATGAAACTCGTGGGCGCCAAGTGGCGGTATATCCGCCGCCCGTTCCTCGCGCAGGCCTTCCGCATCGGACTGGTCGCCGCCCTCCTGGCCGGCGGGCTGATTGGCGGCGGGCTGTATTACATGCAATATGTAGTTGGCGGCGGCGAGGTATATTTCAACCAACTCGTAACGCCCACCGTGTGGATTGCCACGCTCGGCACGATCTTTGTGTGCGGGCTGCTGCTCACCATTCTTTGCGCCTTTATCTCCGTCAACCGCTTCCTGAAAATGAGCGGCGCGGATATGTATTTGAAATAATTCTTTATAAAAATGTCTGAAAACAAAACTCAAGTTTTTGCGTTCGACCGCATCAACTTTATCCTGCTTGCCATCGGCATGGCAATCGTGATTGTCGGCTTTATCCTCATGTCGGGCAGCGGCTCTGACGCAGAGCAGTTCAACGCCGCCATCTTCGACGCCCGCCACATCAAGGTTGCACCCCTCGTGTGCCTCGCCGGCTACCTGTTCATTATTTACGCCATCATTCGCCGCCCCAAAACGGCGGTTCAAAAAGATTAAAGCCCTATGGATACGCTCGAAGCGCTTTGGCTCGGCTTGTTGCAAGGACTGACCGAGTATCTGCCCGTAAGCAGCAGCGGGCATCTTGCCATAGGCTCCGCCCTCCTCGGTATCGAAAGCGAAGAAAACCTTATGTTCACCGTGGCCGTTCACGTGGCTACCGTGTTGAGCACGCTCGTGGTGCTGGGCAAGGAAATCGTGTCGCTGTTCAAGGGCACGTTCAGTCCCTTGCAGGACGGCACGGGACTGGCCCGCCTCAACGGCGACCAGCGGTATATGCTGAATATCGTGATTTCGATGATACCGATCGGCATCGTCGGCGTGTTTTTCAAGGATACGGTTGAAGAAGTGTTCGGTGCGGGGCTGCTGATTGTGGGCTGCTGCCTGCTCTTCACCGCCGCCCTACTAGCTTTCTCCTACTACGCCCGTCCCCGCCAGCGCGAAAACATTTCCGCTTGGCACGCCTTTATCATCGGCTGCTCCCAAGCCCTTGCGGTATTGCCCGGACTGAGCCGCTCGGGCACCACCATTGCCACGGGCCTTATCCTCGGCAACAACAAGGAGCGCATGGCTCAGTTCTCCTTCCTCATGGTCATTCCGCCCATTCTCGGCGAGGCTTTGCTCGACATTCTTAAAGCCTCGAAGGAAGGTTTTGCCGCCGCGTTCGGCGACCTTACCATCAGTGCCCTCGTCGTAGGTTTCCTCGCCGCTTTCATCTCGGGCATCTTGGCCTGCAAATGGATGATAGGCATCGTGAAGAAAGGAAAACTCATCTACTTTGCCTACTACTGCCTCGTTGTGGGCATCATCACAATCGCGTTGAACTGGTAAAGAGGAATATCTGAAAAATCTTTTCAAGTGAATTTCCTAAGCGGACAAATACTTTGTTTCGACAAGCCTTACGGCATGACGTCGTTCCAGTTGGTAGCCAAGGTGCGCTGGCTGCTCACGCGGCGCATGGAAGGAAGAAAGATTAAGGTGGGCCATGCCGGCACGCTCGACCCTTTGGCCACGGGCGTGATGATAATCTGCACCGGCCGCGCCACGAAACTCATCGAGCAGCTGCAAGGCGGCACGAAGACCTACGAAACCACGCTTAAACTCGGCTCCACCACGCCCAGTTTCGACCTCGAGCACCCCGTCGACCATACTTTTTCCACAGACCACATCACGGAGGAAGAGATACGCCGCGTGCTCTCCGAACAGTTCACCGGCGACATCATGCAAGTGCCGCCCGTGTTCTCTGCCTGCAAGGTCGACGGCAAGCGCGCCTACGACCTCGCCCGCAAAGGCAAGCAACCCGAACTGCAGGCCAAGCCGCTGCGCATCGACAGCATAGAACTCACGCGCTGCGACCTTGCCAACAATAAAATCGACCTGCGCATCTGTTGCTCCAAGGGTACCTATATCCGCGCCCTTGCCCGCGACATCGGCATCGCCTTGCGCAGCGGCGCACACCTCACCGCCCTGCGCCGCACCCGCGTGGGAGAGGCCGACATCAGCCGCTGCTTTGCCACAATCGACGACTTCGAGCAATGGCTCAGCGGCATAGAGGTGGAAACGGAACTGCCGGCAAACCCCGAGGAGCGCGCGCCGATAGGGGTTTATCCGGAGTAGGGTGTTTTGAAAAGCCTGGCCCCCGTCCTTTTTCCAAGAAATAAAACAATAAAAACACATACTATGAAACTTTCCCAATTCAAGTTCGACCTGCCGCAAGAGCAGATTGCCCAGTATCCCGCGCCCCACCGCGACGAGTGCCGCATGATGGTGCTCCACCGCAAGACGGGCGAGATTGAGCACCGCATGTTCAAGGAAATCCTCGACTTCTTCGACGAGCACGACGTTTTCGTGTTCAACGACACCAAGGTCTTTCCCGCACGCCTCTACGGCAACAAGGAGAAAACCGGCGCACGCATTGAGGTGTTCCTGCTGCGTGAGCTTAATCAGGAACTGCGCCTGTGGGACGTGCTCGTTGACCCCGCGCGCAAAATCAGAATCGGCAACAAACTCTATTTCGGCGAGGACAACTCCATCGTGTCGGAAGTCATCGACAACACCACGAGCCGCGGCCGCACGCTCCGCTTCCTCTACGACGGCGACCACGACGAGTTCAAGCGTTCGCTCTACGCCCTTGGCGAAGCTCCTATCCCCCGCTTCGTAGGCCGTGAGAGCGAACCGGAAGACTTGGAACGCTTTCAGTGTATCTTTGCAAAAAATGAAGGTGCAGTCACCGCCCCCACCGCCGGCATGCACTTCTCCCGCCAAATCATGAAGCGCATGGAAATCAAGGGCATCGACTTTGCCTACATCACGCTCCACTGCGGACTGGGCAACTTCCGCAGCACCGACGTGGAAGACCTCACGAAGCACAAGATCGACTCCGAGCAGATGTTTGTCGAGGCCGATTGCTGCCGCATCGTGAATAAAGCCAAGGACGAAGGGCACAAGATCGTTGCCGTCGGCACCACCGTGCAGCGCGCGCTTGAAGCGGCCTGCGGCACCGAAGGACGCATCAAGGAGTTTGAGGGCTGGACCAACAAGTTTATCTTCCCGCCCTACGATTTCTCCGTGGCGGATGCCATGCTCTCTAACTTCCATCTGCCTTACTCCACCCTCCTGATGCTCACAGCCGCCTTCGGTGATTACGACTATACGATGCACGCCTACGACGTGGCGCTCCAGGAAAAGTATCAGTTCGGGCCTTTCGGCGATGTGATGCTGATTGTTGACTAAATTTTACTACGCAAATTGCCGGAAATATCATGGCAGTTTTTCATACAAAATGATAGATATTGAGCAGCTGCAATCTATACCGACAAGCAACAGTCTTGCTACTGACATCAGACATATACTTTCAGCATCGAGAAATCTCACGGTCAAAGCAATAAACCACACAATGGTTACTGCTTATTGGCTGATTGGTAAACGGATTGTAATAGAAGAGCAGAAAGGAGCCGAAAGAGCCAGTTATGGTGATAGTCTTTTAAAGAACCTTTCCAAGGAATTGACAGCAGAGTTTGGCAATGGCTTTTCATATGCCAACCTTTGCAATATGCGCAAATTTTATCAGACATATTCACGAACTGAAATATTCTACACACTGTGTATAAAATTGTCTTGGAGTCACAACCGGCTGATAATGAGGATTGCTGACCCGGAAGCGCGTAAATGGTATTTGCAAGAAGCCGTGCGTGAGCAATGGAGTGTGCGGCAATTAGAGAGAAACATAAATACTTTCTATTATCAACGCCATATAGATAGAATATGTGCAAAGCCTGCCCAGCGTAGTTTAGGCGAACTGCCTATCTGTAACCAAGAAAAGGGCGGTACATGTATCATCAATGAAGATGCAACGCCCTGTGGAGGGAATCAAATCCAATATAATATTCGGCAATTTATAAAAGACCCGTACGTATTAGAGTTTATAGGTCTTCCTAAGTCTCCAGAGCACACCGAACGCGATCTTGAAGAAGCCCTTATCACCCATATGCAGAACTTTCTGTTGGAAATGGGTAAAGGGTTCTCGTTTGTAAAACGTCAATATCGCATCAGTACGGAGACCAGTCATTATTATATTGACCTTGTATTCTATAATTATATCTTGAAATGCTTCTTTCTGGTAGACCTTAAAGCCGAAAAGCTAACTCATCAAGATGTTGGTCAAATGGACATGTATGTACGCATGTTTGATGACTTGAAACGAAGTGAGGATGACAACCCTACCATTGGATTACTCCTATGCGCCGAACGTGATGAAACGGTGGTTAAATATTCCATTTTGAAAGAGTCTCAACAGATATTTGCCAGTAAATATTTGCCCTATTTGCCTTCTGAAGAGGAGCTCAAACGTGAATTGGAACTGACAGGACAGGCATTGGGACAGGAAACGAAAGAATAATTCATCCATATCGTTAATAATTAGTGGTTTATCAATATGAACCTATCTACAAATGACCGCTCTGCCGCCATGAATACCATAGAAGCAGAGCGGTTGTACGTTTCCCTCGGCGCGAATATCGGCCGCCGCGAAGAGAGTATCAGGCGTGCCGTGGCGATGATGGAAGAAAAAATAGGACGGTGCGCGGATTGCTCGCGCCTCTACGAAACAGAGCCGCAGGGCTTTGCCTCGCCCCATAAATTCCTCAATGCCGCCGCCGCTTTCATCACCGTGCTTTCCGCCTCGGAAATCCTGCAAATCACGCAGGAGATCGAGCGAAGTTTGGGGCGCACCGCCAAAAGCACGGGCGGGCAGTATGCCGACCGCCCGATCGACATCGACCTGCTGATGCTCGGCGATGAAATTTGCGACGAGCCAGGGTTGAGGCTGCCGCACCCGCTGATGGGCGAAAGGCTATTTGTCCTCGAACCGCTCTGCGAGATTGCACCGCTGGCCATCGTGCCAACAACGGGAAAGACCGTGCGCGAACTGCTCCTTGCCCTGCAACGCCCCGCCATTGTCCGCGCGGAAAGCGTCACGGAGCCGCTGCTCGCCGGCATCAACCGCCTGCTGCCGCAGCTTTCATCCTCTGCCGCACCGCTTACGCCCGAAAGTCTTGCCCACCTACTCCGACGCGAGGACACCTATATATATATTGTCCCCGACACCCACGGCACACCGCAGGCCATGGCCACGCTCTGCCTCTGCGCTTCGCCCACGGGCACAAAGGCGTGGATAGAGGACGTGGTGACCGACCGCGCCGCACGCGGCAAGGGTTACGGCCGCGCATTGATACTCCACCTGTGCGCCGAGGCGAGGCGCAGGGGCGCGAAGAGCATCAACCTCACCTCGCGCCCCGAGCGCGAGGCTGCCAACCGCCTCTACCGCAGCCTCGGGTTCGAGCAGCGCGACACGAACGTTTATCGCCGCAGATAACTGAGATTTTCATTAAGCACCGAACAATTTTCTCGGTGCTATTTTTTTCGCTCTGCGCAGACAGTTTTTCCTGTCTGCGCAGAGATTTTTTATTTTCTCGGAGATATTTTTTATTACAAACTTTGTAATGCTTGTTACAAAGTTTGTAACAAAAACTTTCTGCCAGATAGTGAAAATTGTCTGCGCAAAGAGGGAAAATTATCGTGCAGAAAGGAAAATTTTTCTCGGAGCGCGTGCGATGTATCTAGATACGTCGCACGCTCATATAAGATAGTTTGAACGGTCTGCGGTTAAAACTTGCCGCAAACTATATCTCCCGCGTACAGCTTCCATAGGAAATCTTGTTCTTTTGCTCAATTTTTATTAAATATCGTTTGGAAAAGCGTAGAAAATAAGTATATTTGCTGCGAATAAAGCTTGCAAAAGCACTTATTTGGCACTTCTCTTTTCTGAAAACGCTTTTGTGAAATCCTGTATTGCACCTTTTCTCAAACAGATTTCACGGAATTTATATAAGATAATATTTCATTCATCCTTAAAATCACTTTCATCATTATGGCACGCAGAACAACTATCAAGCTGCTCGCAAAAAGCCTTTTGTGCGCGGTCTGCGGTCTTGCATTCACGGGCTGCGTCGACAACAAGTACGACGTAGACAGCATTGACCTTACTATGGGACTCGGCAGCGACGGGCTCGGCATGACGCTCGGCGCAACCGAAAAGATTTATTTGGGCGATATGCTCAACGTGGACGAGGACGACCTTTGGCACGTGGACGGCAACAACCTCTTCTACCTCGTGCAAAACGGCACTACTTCATTCGACTACCACGTGCAAGACGTGACGACGAAAATCGACGAAGCCAAGCTGACGCCTACCGTAGAGGTGTTCAACTTCGACAGAACAGGTTTCTCCGTTCCAGTTACGCTGGGCGCCGGCAACTCGCTGTCCCAAATCCCGGGCTTCGATCTTTCAAAGGTAGAAGCCAAGGAAGACTTCAATTTCAGCATGAGCGGCATCATGGACGACATTGTATCGCTCAAGAGCATCGTGCCGAAGGAAAGCTCGAGCCGCTTCAAACTCATTCTCGAAATCCGCTCAAACTCTGAGACGCAGGACTTTTACATCAAAAAGATTGAGGGAATGAAAATCACCTTCCCCGACTTCATTAAGAGTAACGAACTGACCGGCCAGACCAAGACTTTCGACGACCTGTCGCCTTCGGCACAGACCAACCGGCTGGAACTCGGCACCGTATCGCTCGACGAAGTGAGGCTTTCGGAGAACGAACTCGGCATGCCTATCGAAAACGAACAAATCGAACTGACGGGCGAGATTAAGATGGAGGGTAAATTCGACATCTGCACCAAGCGCAGCGTAACGCTCGGCCGGGGCTCATTCATCAACGTGCGCCTCATCGTAGCCCTCGAAGGCAGCGCGCCCGAGAATGGCAAAATCCTCGTGGACCTGGACAAGGTGAGCGGCGTGTACAATCCTACGGTACACGTGGGCGACGTAGCACCTTTTGACATTGCCGAACAGTTGCCCGACTTCTTGAAAGACAACACGGTTAAGATTGACGTGGCCAACCCGACCATCAAGTTTAATGTAGACCTGTCGGAAGTGCCGATGTCGTTCCAGTTCCAAGGCAAGATGTGGGGCCTTGACAAGAACGGGCAGGCTACCAGCGAACCTATCTACTTCCCCAAACAGACGGCAGGCTATGCCACACTGAACAAGCACGACCGCGCGGGTGTTTACTTCTATCAGGGCAACAGTCCCTACGACCCCGATGGCGTGGAAGCAGGTGCCAACATCTACGATGTGCCCAACCTCAGCAAGCTCATCGACCCCATTCCCGAAAACATCAAGGTTGATATGCCCGATGGCAGCGTGCGCATCAAGCAGGGCGAACTTAACACCATCACGCTCGGCAGAGACTACAACGCTGGTATCGACTACGAAATCTTTATTCCCTTCGAATTCAACAGCAAGTTGAGCATTCTCTACCGCGACACCACGGACTGCATGAACGACGACCTGAAAGACTATCAGGCATCGGGCGTTACCGTGACGGCAGAGGCAAAGAACACCGTGCCCCTGAAACTGACGGTCGAACTGAAAGCTCTAAACGTCTGGGGCAACGAAATCGCGCTCGCACACCCTGCAACGGGAACTATTGAAGCTGCCCCGAGCAACGACGGCGAAAAGACTTCGCCCTTCTCCGTGAACGTTACATTCAAAGACCCCTCCGACCTCGCGCGCGTAGACCGTTTTGCCTTCTTGGTAAAGGCGGCAGCCGACCAGCCTGACGGCCAGCAGCGAAAGCTGACTTCGGAACAATTCCTGCAATTGAGCAAGATACTCCTGCGCCTCAACGGACAAATAATCGGCGACTTCAACTAATGAGAAAAGACCGCTATATGTGTAATATCCATTAAACGACTCTACAATTATGAAATCGATTATAAAATCACTCGCCGCCCTCACTCTTGCGGCAGCAGCCGGTCTTTCTGCCACGGCACAGGAACTGCGCTCCTCCTATTTCATGGAGACTTCCAACTTCCGCCATCAGATGAACCCCGCCCTCCTCGATTCGGCAGGCTACGTGGGCATACCCTTCCTCGGAAATATCAATATCGGAACGACGGGTAACTTCGGACTTAAAAATTTCGTGTACGACCTCACGCCCGGAATGCCCGGCTATGGCAATGGCAACACGCTGACGACCTTTATGAACCCCGGCGTGGACAAGAACAAGTTCCTCGATGATCTGCACGACAATACGCGCCTCGGCCTCTATCTCAACTACAACCTCTTCTCTGTGGCTTTCCGCGCCTTTGGCGGCACGAACCTCATCGAACTTAACCTGCGCTCGAATACCAACGTGAACCTGCCGAAAGGCCTCTTTGAACTGATGAAGGAAACCGGCTCGCAGGAACAGTACTCGCTTACCGACATCGGCCTGCGCACGCAAAACTATGCGGAAATCGCCCTCGGCCACTCGCATAAAATTAACGATAAGTGGAAAGTCGGCGCAAAGATGAAATTCCTCGTTGGTCTTGCCTACGCTGACATTCAGTCGGAACGCCTCGACCTGACCATGCGCAACGACCACTGGGCCGTTAACGGCGATATTCGCGGAACAATGGCCTTCGGCAAAATGCCGTTTGAGTACGAAGATGCCTCGAAAAACGACCCGCGCACCGGCCGTCCGCGCATCTCGGGCTTCGGCGATTACTCTTTCTCGATGCCTGGCTTCGGCTTGGCCTTCGACCTCGGTGCAACCTACAAGGTGCTCCCCGACCTCACGCTTAGCGCCGCCCTCACCGACCTCGGCTTTATCGCATGGAAGAACGTAAACAAAGCATCCTCTGCCGGCCAATGGGAGTTCGACGGATTTAAGAACCCCATACATGTAGACGGTGAAGAAGGCGAAAAGCTCGGCAATCAGTTCGAGAACATCGGCGACGACCTCGAAGAACTCTTCTCTATCTACGACGACGGAACAGGCAAAGAGACCAAAGCACTCGCAGCCACGCTCAACATCGGCGCGGAATACACGCTGCCCGTTTACCGCAAGCTGCGCTTCGGCTTCCTCTACACCTCCCGCTTCGCCGGCATACACAGCTGGCATCAGGGCATGTTGTCGGCAAATATCCGCCCCGCGAAATGGTTTGAGTTCAACCTCAACGGCGCACTCTCTTCCACGGGCGGCTCTTGGGGTATGGTGGTGGACTTCCACGCCAAGCACTTCAACTTCTTCATCGGCACGGACCGCTGGATAGGCAAACTCGCCAAGCAAGGCATTCCTCTCAACCACATGAACACCAATATCAACATGGGCTTCACCTGCCCGCTCTAAGGCAGACAGGAAAGCATAATCACCGGGCGGCGGACAAGGCAACGGACTTGTCCGCCGCTTTGCGTTGTGAGGGGCGTTTTGATTGTGGCGCACACGGCGGGCGTCTGCGTGTGCAAAACGCCCCTACTTTATAGTAACGTATCTGCCTTGAAATCCAGCCTTTTTCCTAACTTTGCAGAGATTTAATGCTGTTTTTATGGATTGGCAACAACTCATTTCTTCCAAACGCTGGGGCAAGGCAGGCACGCAGCGCTCCGCCTCGGAGCGGCGCACGGAATTTCAGCGCGACTACGACCGCCTTATCTTCTCGTCCGCCTTCCGGCGCATGCAAAACAAAACGCAGGTGTTTCCCCTGCCGGGCAGCGTATTCGTGCACAACCGCCTGACGCACAGCCTCGAAGTGTCGAGCGTGGGGCGCTCTCTGGGCACCGATGTCGCCGATGTTTTGAAAAAGCGTTATCCTAATTATCCCGATGAACTTTGGAGCGAGTTCGGTGCAGTGGTTTCTGCCGCCTGCCTCGCCCACGATATGGGCAATCCGCCTTTCGGCCATTCGGGCGAGCGAGCCATTCGCAGCTTCTTTTCGGAGGGGCGCGGCGCAGAGATGAAAGACACGCTCGACTTCACGCCCGGCGAATGGCACGACATTACGCGCTTCGACGGCAACGCCAATACTTTCCGCCTACTCACGCACCATTTCAACGGCCGGCGGCGTGGCGGCTTCGTGATGACTTATTCCACCCTTGCCTCCATTGTAAAATATCCGTTTAGTTCTTCTCTTGCCAAGAAAGCCAAGTTCGGTTTTTTCGAATCCGAGCGCGACACTTTCGAGCACATTGCCCGCGAGTTGGGCATACCGTGCCTCGAAGACAAAGGCCGTGAGGGCGTGCGCTATGCGCGGCATCCGCTGGTGTATCTCGTTGAGGCGGCCGACGACATTTGCTACGAAATCATGGATATAGAGGATGCCCACAAGCTGCGCATACTCTCCAACGAGGCAACCACTCGCCTGTTTCTCGATTTCTTTGCGCCCGAAGAGCAGGAGCGGCTCATGACGGCGTATGAAGACTGCACGGACACCGACGACCGCATTGTCTATCTCCGCTCTTGCGTGATCAATGCTCTTGAACGCGCCTGCGTGCGCATCTTCACCGACCACGAGGTAGAAATCCTCGGCGGAACTTTCCAAGGGTCGCTTATTGACCACTTGCCCGAGCCTTTGAAGGCTGCCTACAGCCGTTGCACCGAAGTCGCCGCCGCGCAGATTTACAACTGCAAAGGCGTGACGGACATCGACCTCGCGGGATACCATATTATATATACGCTCCTCGGATTGATGACAGAGGCGGTGCTGTCGCCGCAAAAGGCATACTCTGAACTGTTGCTGCGCCAAGTCTCGCCGCAGTACGAACTCACGGCCGAGCGGCCCGCAGAGCGTATCTTCGCCGTCTTAGACTATCTCTCGGGCATGACGGATGTCTACGCCCTCGACCTTTACAGAAAAATCAACGGGCACTCCCTGCCGGGAGTATAATGCTGATGCCTCCCACTTCCTACAAACATATTCTCAAATACACGGGGCTGTTTGGCAGCGTGCAGGTTGCCACCCTGCTCATTTCCGTGGTGCGCAACAAGTTCGCCGCGCTGCTCATCGGCACGGCAGGCGTAGGGCTTGCCGACCTCTTTTCGCGCACCGCCGAAATGCTTAGCACGGCCACGGGCTGCGGACTTTCGCTCTCGGCGGTGCGCCGCCTCTCGGAACTGCACGAGGCAGGCGACAGCAAGCGCGTGGCGCGGCAGGTGCGACTTATACGCTCGTGGCTCGCAATAACGGCGCTTTTGGGCATCATTGCCGGCATAGCGGCCGCTCCGCTGCTGAGCCGCTTAGTGATGCACGATGCCGCTTACACCGTCCACTTCATGCTGCTCTCCCTACTCGCGGCATCCACTACGCTGACGGGCGGCGAGATGGCCATACTGAAAGCCCTGAGGCAAATGCGGCTTTTGGCACGCATCACGACCACCGGCGCACTCAGCACGCTGTGCATCTGCGTGACTTGCTACTGGCTTTGGGGACTGGACGGCGTGCTGCCGTCGCTTGTGCTTTCGGGCGCGGCGCTTTACCTGCTTTTCCTCGCCGCCACCGTGCGGCTCGTGCCGTGGGCAGTGACGCTCCGCAGCGTGCGCTACCTTAAATGCGGGCTGCCGCTGCTCAAACTCGGCATCGGTTTCGTAGCTGCCGGCGTGCTTACGGCTTTGGCAGAACTGATTGTCAGAACTTATATCTCTTCCTCCTCTTCTATTGCCGAATTGGGCCTGTTTGCCGCCGGCTGCACGCTGACGGTAAGCTACGCGCGGCTGGTGTTCTTGGCATTCGATGCCGACTACTACCCGCGCCTCTCGGCGGCACACCATGACGCGGCGGCGTGCAACCTGGCTATCAACCGGCAAATCAACATCTGCCTGCTGCTGATGACGCCGCTGCTGCTCCTGATGATGCCGCTCCTGCCGCTGCTCATTAGGCTGCTTTATTCCGAAAATTTCCTGCCCGTTGCGCCGATGGTGTTGCTGGCACTGCCCTCTATGTATTTTAAGGCGATTTACACGCCTATTGCCTACCTTACCTTGGCAAAGGGGCACTCGGCTGTTTATTTCTTTATGGAGACGGCTTATAATGCCTTCTTCGTGCTTGCCGTCGTGGCGGGCTATTATTGGGGCGGACTTGCCGGCGCGGGTATCGGCCTTACCGTTGCCAATGCCTTGGACCTGCTCAATCTTTCCGTAGTGTACGGACATCGCTATGGCTTCCGTTTCCAGCAGGGCACGGCCGCGCTTTCGCTTTCTCATTTCCTGCTGCTCTGCCTCGGGCTTTGGGCTGCCTATTGCCTGCCGGGCGTTTATCAATGGCTTGTTCCCAGCGCAAGCATCCTGCTTTCCCTCTGTTTTTCTTATTTTGTAATTCGTCGCCGATTGTGAGTCTTTTTAGTAGACGAGTAAACGAGTAGACAAGTAAACGAGACATAAAAAAATCGGGTGCGCCCCTTGTCGGCGCACCCGATTTGCTTTGATATAGGGTTAATGTTTTACTGCTTGTTCACCTTGAAGGAGCGGACGCACTTGCCGTCTTTCAGCACAGTGATTACGTAAGTGCCTTTCGCGCCGTTGAGGGCGATTTCGCTCACTTCGCCTGCGGCAGCCTCAACGTAGGAGTTGCCTACCTGCTTGCCGCTTGCGTCGAACACCATCATGCGGTAGTTGCCTTCCTGAGCGAAGAGGAGGTTCACCTTATCCTTGAAGGGTTTCGGATAAACCATGTAGCCGCCTTCGGTCTGCACGTTGTTGATGCCCGTGCTGCTGGTCACTACGATGTAGTCGTTAATGGTCTTCGTGGTGCTGCCCCAAGAGTTGGAAGCTACGAGCGTAACGGGGAAAGTACCCTTTTCATGGTAAGTTGCCGTAGCGGCCTCGTCGGCAGAGGTGTCGAGCAATGCGCCGTCGAGCATCCACTTGGAAGACTCGTAATTGATGGCCTGATTGCCTTCAATCATGGGTACGCCAAGGGCGGTGGTGAGCTGGTTCTGCTTGTAGTCGGTCGTCACATCGCTTTCAGACTTGCCGATCGTCATGTAAGCGCCCGGAGCACCTGCTGCGCCCGTACCAAGGTTCGGGAAGTAGATATAGCCTTCGGTGTCGGTGCGGCTTTCCTCGAAAGTGAAGTAGCCTTTGAGGTTTGCGGGGATATTGCCTGCGCTGTAGCCCTGCATGCTTTGGAGCACTTCGGCATCGGTGAGCGCCTTGTCCCAAATCTGCACTTCGTCTACCCAGCCGGTAAAGCTGGCAAGGTTCGTCATAGAGCCGCCAACGTAGAACTTGGCGCCTCTCCAGTCCTTAGGACCTGCGCCGCGGCTGGCGCACTGCACGATCTTCTTACCGTTGAGGTAGATGCGCACGTCGCTCTTGCCGTTCTTCACAACGCAGACGTGGTACCACGTGCCGGGCTGCAAGGAGTAGCCGTCGGAAAGGCCGTCCACATCGTTATTGTGCTCGTAGTTGCCCGTACCGGCTTTGGGGCCGTCGAAGCTGACAGAAAGCTCGTTTTCAGCGTTGTTGCGGCCGATGTTGTTGTTCTTGGCATAGCCGGCGGGACGGATAGCCGTCCACATTTCGCCCCATACGCTTTCAGTCCACGTGCCGCCGTAGTTGCGGTTCACCTTGGTCATAAGGAGCGTGCCGAGGCTGGCGTGCTCGAACTTCTCTACCTTGAACCAGAGGGCATAAGAGTTGGTGGTGTATTCGCTCATCACACCAGCGTCAACCGTGAGCTGATAAGGCTCTTGCATGTAGAGCGACTTGGAAACGGTGCAGGGCTTGCCGTTGTAGGTGTCGCCCTTATTAATAGAAGCGGT
The DNA here is from genome assembly GCA_004556745.1 of Bacteroidales bacterium. GTDB lineage: Bacteria > Bacteroidota > Bacteroidia > Bacteroidales > Bacteroidaceae > Alloprevotella. The sequence goes on from SFFY01000017.1 coordinate 42,992, forward strand.
GAAGTTCACGCTTTCGCCGCCGGCAACGGTCGTCTTGTCGGCCGCAAGGCTGTTGATTTGCGGCAGGCGGCCCGTAGCTTCGGGGGAAACGAGAATGAGCGAGCGGTTCATCTTCTTAACGCCGTTGGTCGTAACCTCTACGTCGTAGCTGCCAACCTCGGGCAGAGAGGTTTCCATAGTCAGCACGCCGGTGGCAGTCTTCACCACGGCACCCGTGCGGGCGTTGTAGATCTTAAAGTCAGAAGCCACGTGGTTGGGATCTTCAAAGCCGATGGTAAAGGTTTCGTTGGGCTTAATCACATCCTTGTCGATGGTAAGCGTTTCGATGAGCGTAAGCGGTGCTTCGATTTCGTTGGTCCAAGTGATGGGGCTCTTCGTCTTGCCGTCCTTGCCCACGGCACGCACGCCAATTTGGAACTTAGGATTGTTCACGTCGAGCGGAGCGTCTACCACGTAAGCCGCCCAAGAAGTAGTGGTGGTAAGGAGGGTTTCCTTTTCGCCCTGCTTGACGAATATTTCGTAATACCAGGCACCCACTTCTTCATTGTAGATGGGGCAACCGTCGTATTCAGCCTTGCGCGTGCCGCTGAACGGCATGTCGAAGACAACCTTGAAGTCGGCGCGGTTGTACACGCGCTTCATTACTTCGGAGTAGGTGATCTGCGGCGTTACGGGTGTTTCGTTGAAGTTGGAAGGCACGAACGCGAACTCGCCGAGGAGGATTTCATAGTTGTCGGGCGTAGCCTGGAACGACAGGCCAGCGCAACCAATCACGTCGCCGCCCTTCAAGCCGAGGGCAGAAGCCTTGATGGTAGCGGTGTACCACTCGCCCTGCTTTTCTGCTTCGGGCAGAGCCACAAATGCAAAGTTGTTTTCAGCACCCTGCTTCGACACCATGAGGCGGGCACCCGTTTCCTTGCCAGAGTTAACCTTGTAAACAAGGCGGAACTCGTCGTTTTCGGAAGCCACATTCCACTTCGTGGCAAAGAGGCGCACATCGGAGCGCATCGTCTTGCCGTGGAATTTGAGGCAGGAACCGCCGAACCAAGCGTCGTCGTAAGTAAAGTCAGCCTCGATAGATTGTGCGGGCACGGTCTTGCCGTCGCCGTTGTCAATCCACCAGCGCCACGTGGGCAGCAGGTCCTGCATGCCCCAGTTGTACCACTTGTGGTTCCAGGTCGTCACGCCTTCATTGTTCATGAAGCGGCCGTTACCGAGGTTGAAGCGCGTCACGAAGGGCACTTCGCTCAGCGTGGAACGCTCGCGCACAGCCTTGGCATAGCCGTGCCAAGAGGCGAGGTCGGAGAAGGAGGTCGTGGTGTTGCCCGTATTGAGCGCAGGCAGGTTGAGCACATTTCGGTTGGCGCCGGAGAAGAGGAGTTCCTGCTTCTTCTGATACTCGTTTTGCACGGCGTAGTCGCTCTGGCCGCCTTCGGTGGAGCCGATGTAGAGCTGGCTGCGGTCGTGTGCGCCCCAAACTACGATGCTGACGGGATAGCGCATCAGCGTTTCCCAACCTGCGTTGCCGTACTTACCGAAACCGCGTCCCTGCATGTCGAAACCGGCATACACGTCGAACGTGGAGCGTCCGTGGGCTTTGGCCGTGGCCACGCTGGTAGAGAGCGAACTTTCGCCCCAGTTGTAGTTGAGGAAGAACATGTCCGTAACGGGCTGGCCGAGGTCGTCGTTGTGGAACCATTTATCGTTATAAGAGCTCAGCGTGCAGCCGTTGTCGGAGAGTGCGCCCGTGTTGCTCACGAAGGCATACCAGTCCACGTGGAACGGCCAGCCCTTCTCCTTGGCGATGCGGTGGCACTCAGCGAGGAACTTCATGAAGCGCGTGTAAACGGCTGCGCCCCATGTGCCTTCGGGGTTCAGGCAGATGCCGTCAATACCGTAATAGCGGAGGAAGTTGATGAACTTCTCGGCATAGATGGGATTTTTCTTCGTGTCCTGTGCCGAGAGTTCGTAGAGCGTCTTGCCCGGTTCGTTCGTTTGATTAACAGAAGCACCCCAGTCGATAAAGTAGGTGCAGCCTGTCTTTACGCCGTTCTTGTGCGCTACGTCGTTGAATGCACCAGGCACGCGCCACCAACCGTTGCTCCAGTTGGAGTGGATATTGATGTACTGCCAGAGGTTGAAGTTGTCGGCATCGAAATTGTAGCGCGGCATCGGGCCCCATTTCTTGGTCATTTCGCCCGTGGGAGCGCACCAGCAGAGGTTTTTGTCGGTGGCGTCGGTGATCTGCTGGTTGGCGTAAACGCCGGGCAGGAACCTCTGCTTCATCGGCACGCGCGAGATGAAGAAATTCTCGTCCTTGTAATTGGCATCGCCGTTGAACGGCTTGCCGGGTTCCCAGTTTTTGAGTGCATCGACAATGCTGCTGGGCATGCCGTAACTAACGTACGCCTCATGCGTCGGCACACTCTGTGCCCACGCGCCTGTGGCAACGAGGGCAGTTGAAAGTAAAAAGGCTTTCAGCGTTTTCATTGTGTGTTTTTTGATAGATTTAAGTGATGCCCCGAAGGGGCTAAAAAAGTTATTACCTTGCAAAAATAGCGATTATCTTAGTAGCAAACAAACAAAAGAGGCTTTTCGTACTTGTTTTGCCGCAATTACGGGCAATGTTTTTTCCTTTATTACGCATTAGTTGAATGAGGAATTATTATGGTTGTGGTATTATCTGCCTGGAAGGCAGTACGAAGCGAAGCGACGATAACCGGGCACGAAGTGCTCGGTGAAGGCCATTGCAATGATTCTGCCTGGAAGGCAGTACGCCTGTGGCGATGCGTAAAGTTCCTGTCCTGTGGCGTAGTGCCTTCCAGGCACATCGTTTTCGTTTCGCCTATCCGAGGACTGCGTCCCCGGTTATCGTCGCTACGCTCCGTAGTGCCTTCCAGGCACTTGACACAACGATGCAACTAATGCCTCTTTTATATATCTTCCTATCCCCTTGAAAGTTTTTACGGCGTGCCTGAAAAATCTGATTTGCTCCGAGATAGTTTTTATTCAACACTGTTGAACACATATTCAAAAGTGCTGAACACATATTCAACAGTGCTGAATATGTATTCAAAAGTTTTGAATAAAACTTTTATCCGTCAGAATAACATTTATAAAGCACCAAGGAAAAATCAAGTCCGAGGAAAAAACATCTTCCTGCGGGGCAAATTACGGGAAACGCGAACACGCAAAAGGGCATGCCAAGCCAAAGCCTGACATGCCCTAAGACATTTTATATATGCCTGCCCTCGCAGGATTAGTTCACGGTGATGAGGTAATAGTTCTTCTTGCCGCGCTGCACGAGAAGATATTTGCCGGCGATGAGGTCGGCCTCCTCGATGGGGCGGTCGAACTGGACGAGTTTTTCCTTATTGAGGCTCACGCCGCCGCCCTGCACGAGTTTGCGCATCTCGCCCTTAGAAGCGAAGCACTGGGTGGTTTCGGCAAAGAGGTCCACGGCCTTTGCGCCAATGGCCTGGTCGCGGCCGACAGTGAAGCGGGGCACACCGTCGAAGACGCTCAGGAGGGTGGCCTCGTCGAGGCGTTGCAGGCTTTCCTTGGTGGCCTTGCCGAAGAGAATGTTGGAAGCCTCGACGGCCATCTCGTAGTCGGCACGGGAGTGCACCATGCAGGTCACTTCTTCGCCCAGACGCTTTTGCAGCACGCGGCGGCCGGGGTCGGCGCGGTGCTCGGCGATGAGACTTTCGATTTCTTCTTTCGGCAGCGAGGTGAAAATCTTGATGTAGCGCTCAGCCTCATCGTCGCCCACGTTGAGCCAGAACTGATAGAACTTGTAAGGCGTGGTGCGCTGCGGGTCGAGCCACACGTTGCCCTGCTCCGTTTTGCCGAACTTCTTGCCGTCGGCTTTCGTGATGAGCGGGCAGGTGAGGGCGTAGGCGTCGGCATCTGCGCCAAGCTTGCGGCGAATGAGTTCCGTGCCGGTGGTGATGTTGCCCCACTGGTCGGCACCGCCCATTTGCAGGCGGCAACCTTTTTCCTGATAGAGATGGAGAAAGTCGTAGCCCTGAAGCAGCTGATAGGTGAACTCTGTGAACGAAAGCCCGTCGCCTGCCTCGCCGTTGATGCGGCGCTTCACGCTTTCCTTGGCCATCATGTAGTTGACGGTGATGTGCTTTCCGATTTCGCGGGCGAAGTCGAGGAAGGAATAGTTTTTCATCCAGTCGTAATTGTTCACCAACTCGGCGGCGTTGGGTGCGTCACTGTCGAAGTCGAGGAAGTGGGCGAGCTGCGCCTTGATGCAGGCCACGTTGTGGCGCAGCACGTCCTCGGTGAGCAGGTTGCGCTCTGCGCTCTTGCCCGAGGGGTCGCCAATCATGCCCGTTGCGCCGCCGACGAGGGCGAGGGGCTTATGGCCGCAGCGCTGGAAGTGGCGGAGCATCATCACGCCGCAGAGGTGTCCGATGTGCAGAGAGTCGGCCGTGGGGTCGATGCCCACGTAAGCCGTTGCCATGCCTTGGGAAAGCATTTCTTCTGTGCCCGGCATCATCTGGTGTATCATGCCGCGCCATTTGAGTTCTTCTACGAAATTCATATTAT
>SFFY01000057.1 GCA_004556745.1 Bacteroidales bacterium
TTTTTCTGTTTTTTGCTTGTCCTGTGTGGGCGGGCGGGAACCGACCGCAGCCTTAGCAGATTAAGCAACAGACAAAAGTCGGCAGACTTTTAGGCTGGGCTTAATCGGATAAGGCGAGCGATAGCCCACACAGGACAAGCGGTTTTAATTGTTTTTGTCCCATCCAACCTAAAATGGTTTATTAAAAATCTCACAGCACGCCGCTTTCCACCTGCCTCACGATGCGTTCCAGTTCCTTGTCCTCGCCCTCAGGGTCGTAAGTCTTGTTGAGGCTTTGCCCGAAGAGAATGGCTATGCCTTGGTAGAGGTTTGCCTTGAACGCGCCGACAAAGGCCTTGGCAATGTTGTAGCCCGTCTGGTTACATTCGCGGTCGATGAGCTTGATGAGGATTTTGCCCTGCGAGCGCGTGAGCTTCTTCACCACTGGCGCATATTGCCGCTTGATGCCCTTCTCCACCAGCTTGATGTGCTCAGCGCGCGCCTTCTTGTCGGGCAGCGTTTCGAGATAGTCGTAGGTTTCGATAATCGTGTATTTGGCCAGCTTGGCAAGCGGCAGGAGTTTCTTCACGTTGTAGACCGTGCGGTTGTAGCGCGTGCGCTGGCGGTCGGTCATGCCAGTTTTCGGCGGATATTTGGGCAGCGTGGGGAAGATGACGTGCGGAATGCTGTCGCCCTTATACGCCGCCTTGCCCACGCGCAGCTCGATAGGCGTTTCGGGTGGCAGGTCGCCCTGCGCCGCGGTGTCGCTCTGCGCAAGTAGCGGGAGCGGCAAGCAGAAGGCACACAATATATATATATATAGTCTTAGCATCATGACAGCGGCGAAATTAGTAAGAAAATTCCGTTTTATGCCGTTATTATATCTTAATTGCAAGCGCCTTTCCCCAAAATGTCGTTACTTTGCATATAAGATAATAGCAATATTCCCATTTTATGGCAAAAAAGAACAAAGAGAAGGCTACGCGCCTGACGAAGAAAACGGCCTTGAAGCAGTTGCTCGAACTGTTTGAAAGCAATCCCGGGACAACTTATGAGGTGAAAGACCTCTTTCCGATACTCAAAGCAAAGAACCACCCCGCAAAGATGCTCGTGATGGACGCCTTGCAGGAACTCGTGCTCGACGACTATCTTACTACCGACGGCAAAGGACGCTACACCTCCGCCACCCGTTCCAACGTGATGGAGGGCACGTTCCGCCGCAAGCGCAACGGGCGCAACTCCTTCGTGCCCGACGACGGCGGCAAGAGCATTCTCGTGTGCGAGCGCAATTCCCTCGGCGCACTCGACGGCGACCGCGTGCGCGTCACGATGCTGGCACGCCGCCAAGGACATACCCGCGAGGCAGAAGTGACGGAAATCATCAAGCGCGCCCACGACCAGTTTGTCGGCACCGTGCAGGTGGAGCGCGGTTACGGCTTCCTCGTGTCCGAGAGCCGCGCCCTCGCCACCGATATCTTCATTCCCAAAGAAAATCTCGGCGCGGCGAAGAACGGCGACAAGGCCGTGGTAAAAATCACGGAGTGGCCCAAAGGCTCTAAAAGCCCGGTGGGCAAGGTGATTGACGTGCTCGGTCGTCCGGGCGACAATCAGACGGAGATGCACGCCATTCTCGCCGAATACGGCCTGCCTTACAAATATCCGCAGAGCGTGGAGCGCGCCGCCGAACGCCTCGACCCCGGCATCACGCCCGAAGAGATTGCCCGCCGCGAAGACTTCCGCAGCGTCACCACCTTTACCATCGACCCACACGATGCAAAAGACTTCGACGACGCCCTTTCGCTGCGCAAACTTTCCGACGGCACGTGGGAAGTGGGCGTGCATATCGCCGACGTGTCGCACTATGTGCAGGAAGGCGACATCATAGACCGCGAGGCGCAGAAACGTGCTACGAGCGTCTATCTCGTGGACCGCACCATACCCATGCTACCCGAGCGGCTCTGCAACTTTATCTGCTCGCTGCGTCCCGATGAGGAAAAGCTCGCCTACTCCACCATCTTTAAGATGAACGCGCGTGGCGAGGTGCTCTCGTGGCACTTGGCACACACGGTCATCAAGTCCGACCGCCGCTTCACCTACGAAGAGGTGCAGGCAATCCTTGAGCGCAACCGCGCCGCCTCCGAAGAAGACCTCGCCCTGCCCGGAGAGCATCCCGAGCCCCTGCCCGAGGGTGCGCCGCTTGAAGGCGAGTATGCCGAAGAACTCGTGACGCTCAACCGCCTTGCCAAACTCTTGCGCCAAAAGCGGTTCAAGAACGGCGCCATCGGTTTCGACCGCGCAGAAGTGCGCTTCGAGATTGACGAGAAAGGGCATCCCGTAAGCACTTACGTGAAGGTAGCGAAAGATGCCAACAAACTCGTCGAGGAGTTCATGCTCCTTGCCAACCGCAGCGTGGCGGAGATGATAGGTATCGTGCCGAAAGGCAAGAAACCCAAGACGCTACCCTACCGCATACACGACGTACCCGACCCCGAAAAGCTCGAGAAACTCTCGGCCTTCGTGGCCCGCTTCGGTCTGAAAGTGCGCACCGACGGCAGCAAGACGGAAGTGAGTAAGAGCCTCAATCGCCTGCTCGCCGACGTGAAGGGGCGCAAGGAAGAAAACGTGGTAGAAATGGTGGCATTGCGTGCCATGATGAAAGCCCGTTACAGCGTGCACAACATCGGGCACTACGGCCTTATGTTCCAATATTACACGCATTTCACCTCACCCATTCGCCGCTATCCCGACACGATGGTGCACCGCCTCCTCACGCGCTACGCCGAGGGCGGGCGGTCTGCCAATGCCGAAAAGTACGAAGACCTTTGCGAGCATTCCAGCGCCATGGAGCAGCTGGCGGCAACTGCCGAGCGCGCCAGCATCAAGTACAAGCAGGTAGAATTTATGGCCGACCGCCTCGGACAGGAGTTCGACGGCACGGTGAGCGGCGTCACGGAGTTCGGGCTTTATGTGGAGGTGGACGAGAACAAATGCGAGGGCATGGTACCCCTGCGCCAGTTGCTCGATGACTATTACGAGTTCGACGAACGCAATTTCTGCCTCGTCGGCCGCCGTTACCACAAGCGTTACGGTCTGGGCGACAAAGTGCGTATCCGCGTGGACCGCGCCAATATGGAGAAGCGGCAACTCGACTTTGTGCTTGTGAACGACGGCGATGCGCCGAAGCCTGCGCCCGCTGCCGCGCCGAAAGGAAAGGGAAAAAGGAAACGTTTTTAGTAAACAAGTAAACGAGTATACGAGTAAACAAGACAAGTTACCTATATAAAAATAGTTTGCAAGACATTTCTATCTCGTCTACTCGTTTACTTGTTAACTCGTCTACTAAAAATTCTACGAAACAAATGATCCATTAACCTTACAAATATTACCATGAAGAAAATCTTTATCATTGCAGCCTCTGCTTTGCTGCTCGCCGCTTGTGGCGGCAACAAAACCGAAAATGCCTCCGGCGAAAACGCCGATGCTTCCGTTCAAGAACTTACCGCAGAACTCGACCAAGCACTTGCCGGCGAGCAACCTGACGGCAAGGAAGTGGAGGACCTTATGAAACGCGGGCAAGATGCCGTGCAGGAACTGATGGCCAAGGGCGACAGCGCTGCTGCCCGTGCCTATGCCGACCGCCTCAATGCCTACGTACAGGCCAATATCGAGAAGATCAAGGCCGCCGCACCCAATGCCGGGGGACTTTTAGAAGAAGTGGCCGCCAAGGGCGAGCAAACGGTTGATGAGGCAAAGGAACGTGCCGAAGAAGCCGTTGAAGAGGCGAAAGACCGCGCCGAACAGGCTGCTGCCGAAGCCAAGGAACAGGCAAAGGCTGCCGCCGAGCAGAAAGTCACGGAAGCCGAAGAGGCTGCCAAGGCAAAGGTGAACGATGCTGTGAACAAAGGTATTGACCGCCTTAACAATGCACTGAAAAAATAAGGCGTACGCCCATATATTTACCAAAAGAGAGGTCTCTGTTAGTGCAGAGACCTCTCTTTTGGCTTTTCCGCCATTTATGTTTATTCGGAAAAGGCGAGGGGAAAAAGGGATGCGGTGGTTTGCAGGAGTTGCTCCGCCACAACGTCGGGCGCAAGTTCGTAGATTTCCGATAACTTCTGGACCACGAGCGGCAGATATGCCGGTTCATTGCGCTTGCCGCGATGAGGCGTGGGGGCGAGATAGGGCGAGTCGGTCTCTGCCACGATGCGCGAGAGCGGCACGGCAGCGCGGAGCGCGGCGGGCAGGGTGGACTTCTTGAAAGTGACCACGCCGCCAACGCCCAATGCAAAGCCGGGAAACGTTTCAAGCAGTTCGGCGGCCTCATCGGCCGTGCCGCCAAAGCAGTGGAACACGCCCGTGAGCTGCGAAGCATAGGGGCGCAAGGCTTCTACGGTTTCCCGATGCGCTGAGCGGCTGTGCACCATGAGCGGCAAACCATAGCGCAACGCCCATTCCGCCTGGTGCACAAAGGCAGCAATTTGCTCCTCGCGCCGCGAAGCGTCCCAATAGAGGTCAATGCCGACTTCGCCGACGGCAATAAACTCTGCCGAGTGGCTTGTAAGCATTTGCTCCATCTCATCAAGCACGGGCTGAGGGTCGGGCGGCAGTTCCGTGGGGTGGAGACCAATCATGGGATAGCACAGACCAGGATTCTGGCGGCACAGACAGAGCATCGGTTCCACGGAAGCGGCATCGATATTCGGCAGAAAGATTTTCTGCGCACCTGCCTCTATAGCACGGCCGACGACTTCGGCGCGGTCGGCATCGAAGTCGTCGGTATAGATATGCGCGTGGGTGTCAATGAAGGGGAATGGCAAAATTTTATTAGAGTCAAAAGGGTTGTTATGATTTGCGTCCGAGCAAGGAACCGGCGTATTGCCGCAAGGGTGCTACCCGCTCTGCCGGCAAGGGAAGGGCATCGAGGGCGGCGAGGGCTTCTTTATAAAGATTGTCTATGGTTTGGAGCGTGAGGGGGCTGATGCCGAGTACATCGTAGATATGCGTAACGGCGGCAATCTTTTCCTCTGCGGGCATTTCGCCGTCGGCAAGGAGCGCGAGCAACCGCTGCTTCTCGGCGCCATCGGCGCGGTTGAGGGCGTTGATGAGCAGATAAGTTTTTTTGCCGCAAAGTATGTCGCCGCCTATTTTCTTGCCAAACACTTTCGGGTCGCCGTACACGTCGAGCCAGTCGTCCTGCACCTGAAAAGCCAAGCCCATTTTCTCGGCAAAGCGATAGAGCGTGCCGGCATCTTCGGGCGAAGCGCCGGCCGCCAATGCCCCGGCCTTGGCGGCACAGCCCAGCAGCACGGAGGTCTTGAGCCGTATCATTTCCATGTATTCGCCTTCAGAAACATCGCTGCGACGCTCGAAATTGACATCATATTGCTGTCCCTCGCAAATTTCGAGCGCTGTGTTTGCAAAGAGTTGGAGGATTTGCTCCTTGCCCTCGCAACGGGCTTCAATAAAATGACGGAATGCCAAAATCAGCATGGCATCGCCCGAGAGCACGGCCGTATTGGAGTCCCACTTCTTATGCACCGTGGGTTTGCCGCGCCGTACGTCGGCGTTGTCCATAAGGTCGTCGTGCAGGAGCGTATGGTTGTGATAGGTTTCAAGTCCTATGGCCAAGGGCAGCGCGGTGTCGATATCGTCCTTAAAGAGCGAGTAAGAAAGCAGCAGCAGCGTGGGGCGCAACCGCTTGCCGCCCATGGAGAGCACGTAGCTGATAGGCTCGTAAAGTCCCTCGGGCTGAGTGGGGTAAGGGATATGCGACAAATATTTTTCAATCTTTTCTGTGAGCGTCATGGATATATATATATTATTGTATAGTATTTACTGCCTTTTGGAATGCCTTCCACAGCCACGCGTCTTGTTCTTCAATTGTCATGTTGCTATTGTCGAGCACAAGTGCATCGGGGGCTTGGCGCAGCGGTGCAACGGCGCGGTGGGAATCAATGTAATCGCGTTCGCGCACATTGGCCAAAATCTGCTCAAACTCCACTTCTTCGCCCTTTGCCCGTAGTTCGTCGTAGCGGCGGCGGGCACGCACCTCGTCGGAGGCGGTGACAAATATTTTGAGTTCGGCATTGGGAAATACGGCGGTGCCGATGTCACGGCCGTCCATCACGATGCCTTTCTCCTTGCCCATAAGTTGCTGCTGGCGCGTCATAGCCTCGCGCACAAAGGGCAGGGCCGCCACGGGGCTGACACGGTTGCTTACCTCCATGCCCCTGATTTCCTTTTCCACCACTACGCCGCCGAGGCACGCGAGGGGTTTGCCTGTCTCTTCGTCGAGACGGAAGGAAACGGACACGCCCGGCATCAGGCTTTCCAAGCGCGCAGCGTCGAGGCTGCCATCTGCCGCAAAGCAACCATTCTGAATAGCAAAAAGCGTCACGGCACGGTACATCGCGCCGGTGTCCACATATATATAGCCTGCCTCGCGGGCGAGCTTTTTGGCCATTGTGCTTTTGCCGCAGGAAGAATGCCCGTCAATGGCCACGGTGATTTTTTTCATAATGTTCTTTTAGTAAACGAGTAGGGGCGTTTTGCAAAACGCCCAAAAGTAAACGAGTAAACGAGATTCTTTGTTATTTAAATGAGTAGGCCAGGCTGCCCATAATGGAAGACGCCGCCAAATGATAGCGGGCGTACGACAGTCCGAATTTAAATCCTTTCAGGTCTATACCCGCGCCAAAAGAGAGGCCGGCCAGTTTGGAAGAGCCAGAGGCTTTCAGTTCGTAGGCGCGGCGGAAGTTATAGCCGGCGGCGATGTAAAGATAGTTAGTCGGCAAGATGTCCAGACCCACAACGAAATGGTTGAGCAGTTTTGAGCCGAATTTTACCTTCTTGGACTCGGCATCGGGCAGGGCATAATAGTCCGACTTCCAGCGCGTCACGTCGGTAAAAGCGGCATGGATGCGCACGGGCAGGTGGTCGAAACCTTTTGAAAAGCCGAGCGTGAGGGTAAAAGGCAGGTGCGTCTTCATGCCGTCGTCGTAGGCTTTGACCTGCGTGCCGATGTTCTGCACCGAGAGCGAGGCCGAGAGGTCCTGCTCCTCGTCGAAATAGTTAAGGCCGAGGTCTACGGCAAGTGCCACAGAGGAGTAGTCCGCCAGTTTTGAGTAAATCATCTTCAAGGCCGCGCCGCCCGTCCATCGGTCGGAAAAGAGATAACTGTAGCCGCAGTTGATGACGATGTCTTTCGGCGCGAACTCGCCGAGCACGCGCCCCTCCGCGTCCGTTTCGTCCATCTTTCCGTAGTTCATATATTGCATGGCAAGCGCAGCCGTGTGGCGTTCGCCAAAGGCGTGTACATATTGCGCGCCCATCCACGACGAGCCGCCGGCGTAGGTCATAAAGTCCAGCCCTGCCGACTTGCCCGACACGTTGGCGTAGAGCGCAGGGTTTGCCCAGCCTGCTGCCGGCGTGTCCTCCACAAGCGTGTTGTTCACGCCGCCGAGCGCGGCCACGTGCACCGACACCGGCAACCTCACGGCGTTGAATGAGGAAGAATATTCCTGCGCACGTCCCGAAAGGAATACGCTAAACAGGAAACATAAGGCTGCGGTTAGGCTTTTTTTCATTGCTTAAACGGAAAATAGTGGTCAAAGATACTATAAATTTAGTTTTTGGCAGTAATTTTGCCGTATGAAAAGCCCGTTTTCGGCTCTTCGGCGATGTTTAGCTCGTATATTAGTAAACAAGTTTACGAGTATACAAGTAAACAAGATAGGTTACTCATATATATAATATATCAAGGCATTTTTGTCTCGTCTACTCGTCTACTTGTTTACTCGTCTACTAAATCTGAAAGCATTAGAGTTATCTTTATATTAACGTGCGCGCCCCCGATTTATTTTCTAAAGAATGGTGTAATCTTGTTTTTGAAGGCAGAAACAAGGATTACGGTGCATATGCCATACGCAGCCGCGCCGGTAAGCGTTACCGCCGCGCACTGGCGGCTGTTGTGCTCGTGCTTGCGCTATGGGTGGCGGTTCAGGCGGGATACGTGCTGATAAAGCGCAATGCCATAGAGGCGGGGCTGAAAGCGGCCGAAGAGGCGCTTGCCAATATGAAGCGGACGAAGGTGAAAAGCGCCTACGAACTCAAATTCGTTTCCACCGGCCGCCGCCCCGTGGCATCGCATCAGCTGAAAGGCGAAAGCGCCGCCGTGCCCGAGATTACAGAGGAAGCCACGGAACTAAAATCTTTCGGCTACGATGTCCCTGCTTTGACCGAAGAAGATCTCGACCAAATAGTTTTGCCAGAGGAAACCGCCAGCCCGCTGCAGCAAGACACGCTTGCCCCGGTCGTGGGCAAGGCTTTTGTGCCTACAGAGGTGGTGACGCAGATGCCGCAGTTTCCCGGCGGTCCGAAAGCCTTTATGAAATGGCTCGATGAGAACATTCCCTATCCGCGCCGCTGCCTGAAAGCGCACATCGGCGGCGAGGTGGTGGCATCGTTCATCGTGCAGCCAAGCGGCAAGACCGTAGATTATGAAATCGAAAAAAGCGCGCACCCCGACCTTGCCGGAGCCGTGCTTATGGCACTCAGGCGTATGCCGGGCTGGCAACCGGGGCGCGACGAGCAGGGACTGCCCACGCCGGTGCGCGTCACCGTCCCCGTGAATTTTGAACCGTAAAAATACTCGTTTACTTGTTTACTCGTTTACTTGTTTACTCGTTTACTCGTTTACTCGTTTACTTGTTTACTCGTTTACTTGTTTACTTGTTTACTCGTTTACTGATACATCTTTATATATATCATCATGCCCAACCTGCCCACCATAGAAATTGACGAAGCCTCCGGCTTTTGCTTCGGTGTGACGACTGCCATCAGCAAGGCAGAGGACGAACTGCGCCGCAGCGGCTCGCTCTATTGCCTCGGCGACATTGTGCACAACGGCAGCGAGTGCGAGCGCCTCCACGCCCTCGGGCTTGCCACGATCGACCACGAGCGGTTTGCCCGACTGCCGGAAGGTTCGCGCGTGCTGCTTCGGGCGCATGGCGAACCGCCTGCCACGTATGCCGCCGCTGCCAAGCGGGGCATTGCGCTCATAGATGCCACCTGCCCCGTGGTGCTGCAACTGCAACGCCGCATTCGAAAGGTGTATGAAGAAGAGCAGCGCCCGCAGATCGTGATTTACGGCAAGCGCGGCCACGCCGAGGTGCTCGGGCTGGTGGGGCAAACGGAGGGCGCGGCCGTCGTGGTGGAACAGCTCTCGCAGTTGGACGCGCTCGTAGACTTCCGCCGCGACATCTGCCTCTTTTCCCAAACCACCAAACCGCTTGAAGGTTTCCGCGAAATCGTGGACTACATCACGGCACACATCGTCGCGCCTGCCACGTTCCGCTATTTCGATACCATCTGCCGCCAAGTGGCAAACCGCCTGCCCAACATACGCGCCTTTGCCGCCCGCCACGACGTGGTGCTTTTTGTCAGCGGTCTGAAAAGCAGCAACGGCCGCGTGCTCTACGAGGCGTGCCGTGAGGTCAATCCGCGCTCGTATCTCATCGACGGCCCCGCCGCCATCGATTTCAGTTGGCTGCGCTCTGCCGCCAGCGTGGGCATTTGCGGCGCAACGTCTACGCCCAAATGGCTCATGGAGCAATGCCGCGAGGCAGTGAGCAAGAGTTTTAGGGAAGAATAAGACAGCGTTTTATTTATTGCCAGTAAAGATAGTGCAAGGCGAGCGCAATAAAACTTGTTTTAATTGCCGAGCCGCAGCCTATCTTATAAAAATAAAATCGGGCGTTTTTATTTATTGCCAGCCAATAAAATCGGCTTTTATCGCCCGCCGATAAACAGGCACACCATGCTCAGCAGTACGAGTAGGAGGTCGAAGGCCTTGGCGCGCAGGTTCTTTTCGCGGAAGAGCCATGCGCCCACGCAGAACGACACGAGCACGCTGCCGCGCCGCACCATCGACACCACGGAAATCAGGGCATCGGGATTGCTCAAAGCATAGAAATAGGCAAGGTCGGCGGCAGTGAGGAAAAGGGAAATACACACAATGCTCCACTTCCATGCGAAAGGCTGCGCCTCCCCGCACCGGCGGGCGGGCAGCCATAGTACGAGCAGTACGGTGGTCATCATAATGGCCTGATAAAGGTTGTACCACCCCTGCACAAACATGCGGTCGAGCCCCGCGCCGCCCGACGCTTCGGGCGCAAGCAGGTATTTGTCGTACAGGCCGCTCATCGCGCCCAAGAGGGCGGCGGCAACGAGGAGCAAGATGTGGCGGTTGCGGGCAAAGCTGATGCCCTCGCGCTTTCCGCTGCGCGAGAGCAGATAGAACGACGTGATGGCAAGCAGCACGCCCGCCCACTGCCAGGCGTTGAGCCGCTCGCCGTAGATGAGCATCGCGCCGAGCAGCGTCAGCACGGGGCGCGTGGCGTTGATCGGCCCCACAATCGTGAGCGGCAACTGCTTGATGGCGAAGTAGCCGCACAGCCAAGAGGAGAGTACAATGCAGCTTTTGAGCACCACAAAACCGTGCGCCGCCGGCGTGCCACCGGGGATAAAGTACGCGCTGTCCACACCCACCGTGCCCAGTGCAGAGCCCACAATGCCGGGCAGGAAGAGGGCGCAACAGATACACGTGTTGATGCAGAGCACAGGGATTACGGCGTTGCCGCGCAAGGCGTGCTTCTTGCACACGTCGTAACAGCCGAGCAGGGCGGCGGAAAGAAAGGCAAAGGCGAGCCACATAGGAATACAATTTTAGTAAACAAGTAGACGAGTAAACAGGATTTTTATTACCGACAACTTAGACAACTTTTGACAACATTTTTTTGCAACATTATGCTGTCATTATTATGACGACAACAGTGACAACATTTTGACAACTTTCAGTTGTCTTTCTGTGTGCGAGGCGGGCGTATAAAATACGCCCAGTTGTTTATGTTGTCGTCATATTAAACGCAAACTTATCTAAACCGGAGTTGTCTATAGTTGTCGTTGTTGTCGTTTTTTTAGTAAACAAGTAGACGAGACAGATTTACCTTGTTTACTATTCTTCCACAAACAACTCTTTCGGATACACAATGTTTACCAGCGACAAGGCATTGCCTGGTACCGACTCGCCTGCCGCGCAGCGGTTCTTCTGTGCGATGATAGCAGCAAAGTCTGTTTCGGAGATGCGGCCGCGCCCCACATCGATGAGCGTACCGACAACGGCGCGTACCATGTTGCGCAGGAAGCGGTCGGCCGTAATTTCAAATCGCCACAGCCCCGGTTCCGTCTCTTCCCAGCGGGCTTTTGTGACGCGGCAGATATTCGTCTTTGCGTCCGTGTGCAGTTTGCTGAAACTCGTGAAGTCGCTCGTCTGCAATAGCAGTTCGGCGGCACGGTTCATGCGCTCGAAATCGAGGAGGAAGGGGAAGCGGGCGGCGTAGTGGCGGCGGAAAGGATTTTTTTCGGTATATATATAATAATGGTACGTGCGCGCGAGGGCGTCGAAGCGGGCATGCGCCTCGGGACGCACGGCAACGATGCGGCTCACGGCGATATCTGGCGGCAGCATGCGGTTGAGTTTAAACGCCGTCTGCTGGCAGTCGATAGGCTCCGGTGCGTCGAAGTGCGCCGCCATGTAGGCAGCGTGCACGCCCGCATCAGTGCGCCCCGCGCCCAGCGTTTCTATCTTGCTGCGAAGCAATAGCGACAGCGCACGGTCGAGCTGCTGCTGCACGCTGGCGGCGTTGGGCTGCGTTTGCCAGCCGTGATAGTTCGTGCCGTCGTAGGCAAAGAAGATGAAGTAGCGCATTGGGGAAAGGGAGGGGGATTTAGTAATCAAACCCAAGCCACTTTAACCCGTTTTGTTGAACTTAGCTATTAAGTGCCTGGAATTTTCGTGCAAGCGAGCGCAGAGCCGAACTTGTTCGGGCTTTGCCGAGCGCAGCCGAAAATCTCAAAGAATAGGCACTACGGAGCGTAGCGACGATAACCGGGTACGAAGTGCTCGGAAAAAGCAGAGGCTGCGCCTTTCTCGGCACAGCCTCTTATCATGATTTATCTGTCGTCAGACAAAAATGCAATTATGCCTCAGCCTGTTCTTCGGCGGGCGTTTCAGCGGGAGCTTCGGCTGCGGGAGCGGGAGCTTCTTCGCCTTCGGCAATCACGGTGAAAGGAATTTCCACGCTGATTTCCTTGTGGAGCTTCACAACGGCTGTGTAAGAACCTACTTCCTTCACGTCCTTAACGGCGATGATCTTGCGGTCGATTTCAAAGCCGCGCTTAGCCAGTTCTTCGGCGATGTGCAGGTTGTTTACAGAACCATAGATCGAGCCGCTCTTGCTCACCTTCGTGGCGATAACGATAGGTTCGATCGTGGCGAGCTTATCGGCAACGGCCTGAGCGTCAGCCTTGATTTTGGCAATCTTGTGAGCGCGCTGCTTGAGTTCTTCTGCGAGCATTTTCTTTGCCGACTCAGAAGCGATGACAGCCTTGCCCGTGGGGATAAGATAGTTGCGGCCGTAGCCCGACTTAACGTTTACGATATCGTCCTTATATCCGAGGCCGATTACGTTTTCTTTGAGAATGAGTTCCATATATTCGTATCCTCCTCTTTTTTATTTCGACATGTTATCGGTCACGAAGGGAAGCAGAGCCAGGTGGCGGGCACGCTTAACGGCCTGTGCTACACGACGCTGATATTTCAGCGAAGTTCCCGTGATGCGGCGGGGCAGAATGCGACCCTGCTCATTGAGGAACTTTTTGAGGAAGTCGGGATCTTTGTAGTCGATATACTTGATACCGCTCTTTTTGAAACGGCAGTATTTCTTTTTCTTCACGTCCACAGAGGGCGGGGTGAGATAACGGATTTCAGATTGTGCTTGTGCCATTGTTTAGTCCTCCTTCTTAAATTTGTTACGACGTTTTTCGGCGTATGCAGCAGCATACTTGTCAAGTTTCACGGTGATGTAGCGGATAATGCGCTCGTCGCGGCGGTAGCCGGTTTCGAGTTTCGCAACCGTTTCAGGCGTGGCATTGAACTCAATGAGTTCATAGAAGCCGGTGGACTTTTTCTGAATCGGGTAAGCCATCTTTTTCAGGCCCCAACTCTCTTCATTGACAATCTCTGCGCCCTGGGCGGTGAGAATGCCTTTGAACTTTTCGACCGTTTCCTTCATCTGTTGGTCAGACAAAACGGGAGTCATAATGAAAACGGTCTCGTACTTGTTCATC
>SFFY01000058.1 GCA_004556745.1 Bacteroidales bacterium
GGTAATGACTCCAACTTACTGATAGTGTTTTATGTTCAGATAATGCCCGATGACCTTGTCATGCAGCTCCACCGATTTTGAGAACGACAGTGACTTCCGTCCCAGCCTTGCCAGATGTTGTCTCAGATTCAGATTATGTCGCTCAATGCGCTGAGTGTAACGCTTGCTGATAACGTGCAGCTTTCCCTTCAGGCGTGATTCATACAGCGGCCAGCCATCCGTCATCCATACCACGACCTCAAAGGCCGACAGCAGGCTCAGAAGACGCTCCAGTGTGGCCAGAGTGCGTTCACCGAAGACGTGCGCCACAACCGTCCTCCGTATCCTGTCATACGCGTAAAACAGCCAGCGCTGACGTGATTTAGCACCGACGTAGCCCCACTGTTCGTCCATTTCAGCGCAGACAATCACATCACTGCCCGGTTGTATGCGCGAGGTTACCGACTGCGGCCTGAGTTTTTTAAGTGACGTAAAACCGTGTTGAGGCCAACGCCCATAATGCGTGCACTGGCGCGACATCCGACACCATTCATGGCCATATCAATGATTTTCTGGTGCTTACCGGGCTGAGAGGCGGTGTAAGTGAACTGTAGTTGCCATGTTTTACGGCAATGAGAGCAGAGACAGCGCTGATGTCCGGCAGTGCTTTTGCCGTTACGCACCACGCCTTCAGTAGCGGAGCAGGAAGGACATCTGATGGAAATGGAAGCCACGCAAGCACCTTAGAATCACCATCATACACTAAATCAGTAAGTTGGCAGCATTACCGCTGAGTCAGACAAAAAAGGGGTCGTCTCAGAAAACG
The DNA here is from genome assembly GCA_004556745.1 of Bacteroidales bacterium. Classification (GTDB taxonomy): domain Bacteria; phylum Bacteroidota; class Bacteroidia; order Bacteroidales; family Bacteroidaceae; genus Alloprevotella. The sequence continues at coordinate 806 of SFFY01000058.1, forward strand.
GAAAATAAAGCACGCTAAGCCGGTTGCAGAGGCCGTAGCGGCCTGAACTTCCCCGCGCCGATCTTGACGCTGCTGCGCCATAGGTAATCACCGGTCAGGTTGATGTGCTCCCAGCCGAGTGGCGACAGGTACTGCAATAGCGAGTCATCGACGGCATGACCATTGCCGCGCAACGCATGCGCCGCACGCTCCAGGTAGACCGTGTTCCACAGCACGATGGCCGCCGTCACCAGGTTGAGGCCGCTGGCCCGGTAGCGCTGCTGCTCGAAACTGCGGTCACGGATTTCACCAAGGCGGTTGAAGAACACGGCACGGGCCAGCGCATTGCGCGCCTCGCCCTTGTTCAGCCCGGCATGCACGCGGCGGCGTAGCTCGACGCTTTGCAGCCAGTCGAGGATGAACAGCGTGCGCTCGATGCGGCCCAACTCGCGCAGCGCGACGGCCAAGCCGTTCTGGCGCGGGTAGCTGCCGAGTTTCCTGAGCATCAGCGAGGCCGTCACCGTGCCCTGCTTGATCGAGGTGGCCAGCCGCAGGATTTCGTCCCAATGGGCGCGGACGTGCTTGATGTTGAGCGTGCCGCCGATCATCGGCTTGAGCGCGTCATAGGCGGCATCGCCCTTCGGGATGTAGAGCTTGGTGTCGCCCAGGTCGCGGATGCGCGGCGCGAAGCGGAAGCCCAAGAGGTGCATCAGGGCGAAGACGTGATCGGTGAAGCCCGCCGTGTCGGTGTAGTGCTCCTCGATCCGCAGGTCGGATTCGTGGTACAGCAGGCCGTCGAGCACGTAGGTTGAGTCGCGCAGGCCGACATTGACCACCTTGGTGTGGAATGGCGCGTATTGGTCGGAGATGTGGGTGTAGAAAGTCCGTCCTGGGCTGCTGCCATATTTTGGGTTGATGTGCCCCGTGCTCTTTGCCTTGCTAGCGGTTCGGAAATTCTGTCCGTCCGATGATGATGTGGTGCCATCGCCCCAGTGCCCGGCAAAGGGATGCCGAAACTGAGCGTTGACCAGTTCAGCCAACGCTGTCGAGTACGTTTCGTCGCGGGTATGCCAGGCTTGCAGCCAAGCGAGCTTCGCGTAGGTCGTGCCGGGGCAGGACTCGGCCATCTTGGTCAGGCCCAGGTTGATCGCGTCGGCCAGGATCGTGGTCAACAACAGGTTCTTGTCCTTGGCCAGATCGCCCGATTTCAAGTGCGTGAAGTGCCGGGTGAAGCCCGTCCACTCATCGACTTCGAGCAGCAGTTCGGTGATCTTGACGTGCGGCAGGACCATGGCTGTCTGGTCTATCAGCGCCTGCGCGGTGTCGGGCACCGCCGCATCCAGCGGCGTGATCTTCAAGCCCGACTCGGTGATGATGGCATCCGGCAGGTCGTTGGCTGCCGCCATGCGGTTGACGGTGGCAAGTTGTGCTTCCAGCAGCGTCAGCCGCTCATGCAGATATTGTTCGCAGTCGGTGGCCACGGCCAGCGGCAATTCGCTGGACTGCTTGAGGCTGGTGAACTTCTCGGGCGGTACCAGGTAGTCCTCGAAGTCCTTGAACTGGCGTGAACCCTGCACCCAGATGTCGCCCGAGCGCAGGGAGTTCTTCAACTCGGACAGCGCGCACAGTTCGTAGTAGCGCCGGTCGATGCCGGCGTCGGTCATCACCAGTTTCTGCCAGCGCGGCTTGATGAAGCCGGTCGGTGCATCGGCTGGCAGCTTGCGGGCGTTGTCGGTGTTCATGCCGCGCAGCACCTCAATGGCATCAAGCACGTTTTTGGCGGCGGGCGCGGCCCGCAGCTTGAGCACGGCAAGGAATTCCGGTGCATAGCGGCGCAGGGTGGCGTAGCTCTCGCCGATGCGATGCAGGAAATCGAAGTCATCGGGTTGCGCGAGCTTCTGCGCCTCGGTGACGCTCTCGGCAAAGGAATCCCAGGACATGACGGCCTCGATGGCGGCAAACGCATCGCGGCCTGATTGCTTGGCGTCGATCAGCGCCTGACCGATGCGCCCGTACAGACGTACCTTGGCGTTGATGGCCTTGCCTGACGCCTGGAACTGCTGCTGATGCTTATTCTTGGCAGCGTTAAACAGCTTACCCAGGATGCGGTCGTGCAGGTCGATGATTTCGTCGGTGACGGTGGCCATGCCCTCGGTGGCCAGCGCCACGAGAGTGGCGTAGCGCCGTTGCGGCTCGAATTTGGCCAGGTCGGCGGGTGTCATCTGGCCGCCCTCGCGGGCAATCTTGAGCAGGCGGTTCTGGTGAACCAGCCGCTCGATGCCGGTAGGCAGATCGAGTGCCTGCCATGCCTTGAGGCGTTCGATGTGTTCCAGCATATGCCGCGAATTTGGCTTGGCCGGAGACTGGCGCAACCAAGCCAACCAGGTCGTCTTGCCGTTGTCCCGGCGCTTGAGCAGATCGTCGAGGCGGCGGCGATGCGCGTCCGCCAGTGGTTCGGCCAAGGCGTCGTAGATGCGCCGGTTAGCACGGGTGATCGCCTCGGCACTCGCCCGCTCGACGGCGTTGAGGGCGGGCAGAATGACCGACTGCCGCCGCAGGTGCCCGATCAAGGCGCTGGCCAGCACGATGCCTTTGTCGGTTTGCATCGCCAGCTCGGTCAGCATCTGGACGGCCTGCCGGTAATGGCTCATGGTGAAGGGCCGGAAACCGAACACGGTTTGCAGCTCGCTCAGGTGCTCGCGCCGGGTCTGCTCCCGCTGGCCGTACTCGTTCCAGCTTTCGACGCCGACCTTGAGCTGGTCGGCGACCAGCTTCAACAAGGGCGGGAACGGTAGTTCATCGACGCCCAGGATGACGCCGGGAAAGCGCAGGTAACAGAGCTGCACCGCGAAGCCCAGCCGATTGGCTGGCCCGCGCCGCTGTCGGATGATCGAGAGGTCGGTATCGTTGAATGTGTAATGTCGGATCAGGTCGTCCTTGGAGTCCGGCAACGCCAGCAGGCTTTCCCGCTCGGCGGCGGACAGGATGGAACGACGTGGCATATTTACTGATCCGTTCTCAAGTATTGATACAGGGTTTCGCGACTGATTCCGAATTCACGAGCAAGCTTGGTCTTTTGCTCGCCAGCCTCGACACGTTGGCGCAGTTCGGCAATACGCTCAGACGACAGGGATTTCTTCCTGCCACGGTAAGCCCCGCGTTGCTTGGCGAGCGCAATACCCTCGCGCTGACGCTCGCGGATCAGGGCGCGCTCGAACTCGGCGAACGCGCCCATCACCGAGAGCATCAGGTTCGCCATCGGAGAGTCTTCGCCAGTAAAACTGAGGTGTTCCTTGACGAATTCGATATGCACGCCGCGTTGTGTCAGCGTTTGCACGATCCGGCGCAAATCATCGAGATTGCGCGCCAGGCGATCCATGCTATGCACCACCACGGTGTCGCCGGTGCGGGCGAAGCTTATCAGCGCTTCCAGTTGCGGACGCTTGACATCCTTGCCGGATGCCTTGTCGCTAAAAGCGCGATCAACCTTGACGCCTTCCAGTTGCCGTTCCGGGTTCTGGTCGAAGGTGCTGACCCTGATATACCCAATGCGCTGTCCAGTCATGGAATTCCCTGCAAAATGTCAGGGAAGACTCTATGACCTTCAACGAGATATGTCAATAAATTCAAAATTCAATCCTATCCTGACGCAATTTACACATGGCATCTGACATCAGGTTAGGGTATGCCTCAACCTGGCGGCGGCGAATCACAAGCGTCCGGTTTGACGCTGGTTTCGGTCGCAGTGCTGGCCCGCGCCTGGAAGCGCTGATAGCACTCCAGCCCGCAGAAATGCTCCACGTACTCGGCCCCTTCCGGCGTGAAGGCGGCATCGAGCGGGATTTCCTTGCAGCACACGCAGCAACTGGTGCTCGGTTCATTGGCGTTCATGGTGGTGTTCCTCCATTGGTTGACGAAGCCGACGAAGGCCGCCGCCGGCATCGGCCTGGCGAACAGGAAACCCTGCACCGTGTCGCAACCCGCCTGCCGCAACCACGCAAGGCAGTCGGGTGTTTCCACACCCTCGGCTACCACCTCCATTGTCGTTTTCAGAAGACGGCTGCACTGAACGTCAGAAGCCGACTGCACTATAGCAGCGGAGGGGTTGGATCCATCAGGCAACGACGGGCTGCTGCCGGCCATCAGCGGACGCAGGGAGGACTTTCCGCAACCGGCCGTTCGATGCGGCACCGATGGCCTTCGCGCAGGGGTAGTGAATCCGCCAGGATTGACTTGCGCTGCCCTACCTCTCACTAGTGAGGGGCGGCAGCGCATCAAGCGGTGAGCGCACTCCGGCACCGCCAACTTTCAGCACATGCGTGTAAATCATCGTCGTAGAGACGTCGGAATGGCCGAGCAGATCCTGCACGGTTCGAATGTCGTAACCGCTGCGGAGCAAGGCCGTCGCGAACGAGTGGCGGAGGGTGTGCGGTGTGGCGGGCTTCGTGATGCCTGCTTGTTCTACGGCACGTTTGAAGGCGCGCTGAAAGGTCTGGTCATACATGTGATGGCGACGCACGACACCGCTCCGTGGATCGGTCGAATGCGTGTGCTGCGCAAAAACCCAGAACCACGGCCAGGAATGCCCGGCGCGCGGATACTTCCGCTCAAGGGCGTCGGGAAGCGCAACGCCGCTGCGGCCCTCGGCCTGGTCCTTCAGCCACCATGCCCGTGCACGCGACAGCTGCTCGCGCAGGCTGGGTGCCAAGCTCTCGGGTAACATCAAGGCCCGATCCTTGGAGCCCTTGCCCTCCCGCACGATGATCGTGCCGTGATCGAAATCCAGATCCTTGACCCGCAGTTGCAAACCCTCACTGATCCGCATGCCCGTTCCATACAGAAGCTGGGCGAACAAACGATGCTCGCCTTCCAGAAAACCGAGGATGCGAACCACTTCATCCGGGGTCAGCACCACCGGCAAGCGCCGCGACGGCCGAGGTCTTCCGATCTCCTGAAGCCAGGGCAGATCCGTGCACAGCACCTTGCCGTAGAAGAACAGCAAGGCCGCCAATGCCTGACGATGCGTGGAGACCGAAACCTTGCGCTCGTTCGCCAGCCAGGACAGAAATGCCTCGACTTCGCTGCTGCCCAAGGTTGCCGGGTGACGCACACCGTGGAAACGGATGAAGGCACGAACCCAGTGGACATAAGCCTGTTCGGTTGGTAAGCTGTAATGCAAGTAGCGTATGCGCTCACGCAACTGGTCCAGAACCTTGACCGAACGCAGCGGTGGTAACGGCGCAGTGGCGGTTTTCATGGCTTGTTATGACTGTTTTTTTGTACAGTCTATGCCTCGGGCATCCAAGCAGCAAGCGCGTTACGCCGTGGGTCGATGTTTGATGTTATGGAGCAGCAACGATGTTACGCAGCAGGGCAGTCGCCCTAAAACAAAGTTAGCCATATGAACTCGGAATCAGTACGCATTTATCTCGTTGCTGCGATGGGAGCCAATCGGGTTATTGGCAATGGTCCTAATATCCCCTGGAAAATTCCGGGTGAGCAGAAGATTTTTCGCAGACTCACTGAGGGAAAAGTCGTTGTCATGGGGCGAAAGACCTTTGAGTCTATCGGCAAGCCTCTACCGAACCGTCACACATTGGTAATCTCACGCCAAGCTAACTACCGCGCCACTGGCTGCGTAGTTGTTTCAACGCTGTCGCACGCTATCGCTTTGGCATCCGAACTCGGCAATGAACTCTACGTCGCGGGCGGAGCTGAGATATACACTCTGGCACTACCTCACGCCCACGGCGTGTTTCTATCTGAGGTACATCAAACCTTCGAGGGTGACGCCTTCTTCCCAATGCTCAACGAAACAGAATTCGAGCTTGTCTCAACCGAAACCATTCAAGCTGTAATTCCGTACACCCACTCCGTTTATGCGCGTCGAAACGGCTAACCATTCCGTCAACGGGACGCCAAAATGCTGCGCATTTTGGTTCCCTCCGCTGCGCTCCGGCTCTCGTTACGTCCAACGTTAGCACCACTGAAACCCAGCTTTATTTAGCTCATGTTTATTCAAACGGCATTTAGCTTTTCAGGCGTTATTCAGTGCCTGTTTTGCCTTTTTTCCGGGCTTCGCCTGCATGGGCTGCGCAGGTTTTCAGTCTTTTTGGCCTCTAGCCCTTGCGTAGCAAGCGCAAGCAGCTATCGTTTTTGCAGTGCTGTGCCGCCTCGGTGGCGCAGCGTTTTTTCACGGTTAGCGCCCGTCGCCAAATTCAAGTTATCCGTTTTGGCTTCTGGTTCTAACATTTCGGTCAAGCCGACCCGCATTCTGCGGTCGGCTTACCTCGCCCGTTAGACATCATGAGGGAAGCGGTGACCATCGAAATTTCGAACCAACTATCAGAGGTGCTAAGCGTCATTGAGCGCCATCTGGAATCAACGTTGCTGGCCGTGCATTTGTACGGCTCCGCAGTGGATGGCGGCCTGAAGCCATACAGCGATATTGATTTGTTGGTTACTGTGGCCGTAAAGCTTGATGAAACGACGCGGCGAGCATTGCTCAATGATCTTATGGAGGCTTCGGCTTTCCCTGGCGAGAGCGAGACGCTCCGCGCTATAGAAGTCACCCTTGTCGTGCATGACGACATCATCCCGTGGCGTTATCCGGCTAAGCGCGAGCTGCAATTTGGAGAATGGCAGCGCAATGACATTCTTGCGGGTATCTTCGAGCCAGCCATGATCGACATTGATCTAGCTATCCTGCTTACAAAAGCAAGAGAACATAGCGTTGCCTTGGTAGGTCCGGCAGCGGAGGAATTCTTTGACCCGGTTCCTGAACAGGATCTATTCGAGGCGCTGAGGGAAACCTTGAAGCTATGGAACTCGCAGCCCGACTGGGCCGGCGATGAGCGAAATGTAGTGCTTACGTTGTCCCGCATTTGGTACAGCGCAATAACCGGCAAAATCGCGCCGAAGGATGTCGCTGCCGACTGGGCAATAAAACGCCTACCTGCCCAGTATCAGCCCGTCTTACTTGAAGCTAAGCAAGCTTATCTGGGACAAAAAGAAGATCACTTGGCCTCACGCGCAGATCACTTGGAAGAATTTATTCGCTTTGTGAAAGGCGAGATCATCAAGTCAGTTGGTAAATGATGTCTAACAATTCGTTCAAGCCGACCGCGCTACGCGCGGCGGCTTAACTCCGGCGTTGGGCGCACAATAAGGCTCCTTGCAGAGTTGCTTGAAAGTTGTTACGATTCAAATTCAATCATGAGATAGTCAGCAGATGAGCACTTCCAAGAACGCAGACAAGTAAGCCGCAGCAACCTTCATTTTTCGGTTGTTGCGGCGTTCTCATGAATCCTTTTGCTCTACGGGAGCGCCGCCAAATCCTTTGTTCAAGGAGATGGTTTCGTGAGCTCAAAAAACTTTAGTTGGCGGTACTCCCTTGCCGCCACGGTGTTGTTGTTATCACCGTTCGATTTATTGGCATCACTCGGCATGGACATGTACTTGCCAGCAGTGCCGTTTATGCCAAACGCGCTTGGTACGACAGCGAGCACAATTCAGCTTACGCTGACAACGTACTTGGTCATGATTGGTGCCGGTCAGCTCTTGTTTGGACCGCTATCGGACCGACTGGGGCGCCGCCCCGTTCTACTGGGAGGTGGCCTCGCCTACGTTGTGGCGTCAATGGGCCTCGCTCTTACGTCATCGGCTGAAGTCTTTCTGGGGCTTCGGATTCTTCAGGCTTGTGGTGCCTCGGCGTGCCTTGTTTCCACATTTGCAACAGTACGTGACATTTACGCAGGTCGCGAGGAAAGTAATGTCATTTACGGCATACTCGGATCCATGCTGGCCATGGTCCCGGCGGTAGGCCCATTGCTCGGAGCGCTCGTCGACATGTGGCTTGGGTGGCGGGCTATCTTTGCGTTTCTAGGTTTGGGCATGATCGCTGCATCTGCAGCAGCGTGGCGATTCTGGCCTGAAACCCGGGTGCAACGAGTTGCGGGCTTGCAATGGTCGCAGCTGCTACTCCCCGTTAAGTGCCTGAACTTCTGGTTGTACACGTTGTGTTACGCCGCTGGAATGGGTAGCTTCTTCGTCTTTTTCTCCATTGCGCCCGGACTAATGATGGGCAGGCAAGGTGTGTCTCAGCTTGGCTTCAGCCTGCTGTTCGCCACAGTGGCAATTGCCATGGTGTTTACGGCTCGTTTTATGGGGCGTGTGATACCCAAGTGGGGCAGCCCAAGTGTCTTGCGAATGGGAATGGGATGCCTGATAGCTGGAGCAGTATTGCTTGCCATCACCGAAATATGGGCTTTGCAGTCCGTGTTAGGCTTTATTGCTCCAATGTGGCTAGTGGGTATTGGTGTCGCCACAGCGGTATCTGTGGCGCCCAATGGCGCTCTTCGAGGATTCGACCATGTTGCTGGAACGGTCACGGCAGTCTACTTCTGCTTGGGCGGTGTACTGCTAGGAAGCATCGGAACGTTGATCATTTCGCTGTTGCCGCGCAACACGGCTTGGCCGGTTGTCGTGTACTGTTTGACCCTTGCAACAGTCGTGCTCGGTCTGTCTTGTGTTTCCCGAGTGAAGGGCTCTCGCGGCCAGGGGGAGCATGATGTGGTCGCGCTACAAAGTGCGGAAAGTACATCAAATCCCAATCGTTGAGAGAATGTGGCAAGCTATCGCCCAACAAATCGCTGCAGCCGACCCAAAACCGCTACGCGGTTTCGGTCGGCTGAGCTCAGGCGTTAAACATCATGAGGGAAGCGGTGATCGCCGAAGTATCGACTCAACTATCAGAGGTAGTTGGCGTCATCGAGCGCCATCTCGAACCGACGTTGCTGGCCGTACATTTGTACGGCTCCGCAGTGGATGGCGGCCTGAAGCCACACAGTGATATTGATTTGCTGGTTACGGTGACCGTAAGGCTTGATGAAACAACGCGGCGAGCTTTGATCAACGACCTTTTGGAAACTTCGGCTTCCCCTGGAGAGAGCGAGATTCTCCGCGCTGTAGAAGTCACCATTGTTGTGCACGACGACATCATTCCGTGGCGTTATCCAGCTAAGCGCGAACTGCAATTTGGAGAATGGCAGCGCAATGACATTCTTGCAGGTATCTTCGAGCCAGCCACGATCGACATTGATCTGGCTATCTTGCTGACAAAAGCAAGAGAACATAGCGTTGCCTTGGTAGGTCCAGCGGCGGAGGAACTCTTTGATCCGGTTCCTGAACAGGATCTATTTGAGGCGCTAAATGAAACCTTAACGCTATGGAACTCGCCGCCCGACTGGGCTGGCGATGAGCGAAATGTAGTGCTTACGTTGTCCCGCATTTGGTACAGCGCAGTAACCGGCAAAATCGCGCCGAAGGATGTCGCTGCCGACTGGGCAATGGAGCGCCTGCCGGCCCAGTATCAGCCCGTCATACTTGAAGCTAGACAGGCTTATCTTGGACAAGAAGAAGATCGCTTGGCCTCCCGCGCAGATCAGTTGGAAGAATTTGTTCACTACGTGAAAGGCGAGATCACCAAGGTAGTCGGCAAATAATGTCTAACAATTCGTTCAAGCCGACGCCGCTTCGCGGCGCGGCTTAACTCAAGCGTTAGATGCCAGATTTGGCGTTGCGTATGCTCACAGAAAATCGACAGCCGCAAGACTGTTTTTGGCAACTCATAGCCACCACTATTTATCCTTCATACCGTAGAGGAGATTGCACGTGAAGAACTGGCTCTTTCTGGCTATTGCAATATTTGGTGAGGTCGTCGCAACTTCCGCACTGAAGTCCAGCCATGGATTCACCAAGTTAGTTCCTTCTGTTGTAGTTGTGGCTGGCTACGGGCTTGCGTTCTATTTCCTCTCTCTCGCACTCAAGTCCATCCCGGTCGGCATTGCTTATGCTGTTTGGGCTGGCCTCGGCATCGTACTTGTGGCAGCTATCGCTTGGATCTTCCATGGCCAGAAACTAGACTTGTGGGCGTTCGTTGGCATGGGACTTATCGTTAGTGGCGTCGCCGTTCTAAATCTGCTATCCAAGGTCAGCGCACATTGATCGGGCTGGCATCTAACAGTTCATTCAAGCCGACGCCGCTTCGCGGCGCGGCTTAATTCAGGTGTTAGTCGGACGCCTACGGCGCCGAGGAAAAAAGAAACCAAACCATTCTTGCTGCCAAAGAGAAAAACCCCTTACGGTGGCGTACTGGGAAAGTGCGTATCTACGACGCCTTGCCGGTCTCAATGTCATGCCGTCCTCTTTCGAAGGCTGCTTGATGCAAACCTCTCAAAAATCTGGCATAAACTATCTTGACATATTCCGATTGAACACCTTCCGAATATCAGCGGCTATCAGCGGGATCTCATCTTTTTTCGTGACGTAGGAGTGGGCATTCTGCTGCAGATGAAACTGGCAGCGTTGCCACAGAATTCCAGGGAAGACAGCATCGATTGCCGCGCGCAGTCCTGAGTGGTCATCACTGGTGATCATTCGCAGGCCGTGCATCCCTCGTCGTACGAGACCCTCGAGAAAGGAACGCCAGTTTACCTCTGCCTCACTGTTCGCGACTTCGGCGTCAAGAATATGCCGATTCCCGCTGTAATCAACGCCAATAGCCACTAGAAGCGCCTGCTTGACCACATGGGAACCGACGCGAACCGATTCATAGGTCGCATCAAGTACCAAGTATTGAATCTGTCCGACAGGCTGCGCCTTCCAAGACGTAATCTCTTCATCGAGCTCCTTTGCCAGCCTGCTGACCTGGGACGAGCTGACTTCGGTGCCACAAAGAATTTCGACGATATCCGAGACCCTGCGGGTACTTACTCCTTTGACATACATTTCGGCGATGGCGAGCTTGAGAGCACGCTCACTGCGCATGCCTTTCTCGATGCAGCTGGGATAAAACTCCATCCCGCGAACTTGTGGTACTTTCAAGAGGACTTTCCCGGTCGCAAGATTGAATATTGGATTATTTGGATTTACCAACAAACACTACTATTTAGCTACGAAAACTCAAGAGAAGTACACAAAACCTTTTGGAAGTGATGGAAGTTTAAGTCCTCTTGATTATAGTGTAGGTATTGGAACAGGTTTAGAATTAGGACATTTCCAGTTTATGTTTGGCTATGATTACCCTCTTAGTAACAGTTCGAAAGATCCAAGAGCCGATAAAATGAGATTGTATTAATCTCATTTTATCGGCTCTGCGTCTTTGCGTCTGGCTCTGTAATCACAGTTACTTTGAACTGCTTTATTTCAATTAAATTTTCTTGTCTGCATTTCGGACAATAGAGGGGGAATTTTTTTAATTCAGTATCTTCCCTTATCTTTAATCGTGTTTTATTTCCACATACAGGACACAATATCCACTTGTAGTTTATAATAACTATCTCCTCCTTTACACTTTAATTCAAATCTTTATTAAAGAATATTTCATCTTATTTAACAAGAAACCATATTTATATAACAACATAAAATACACTAAGTTATTTTATTGAACATATATCGTACTTTATCTATCCGACTATTTGGACGACGGGGCTGGCAAACAGGTTCACCGGTAGTAACATGGTACCCTTTTAACTCTGTTAAACAAACACTACGTCCATTTGTAAAAAAAGTTAAATCATTGCGATAATCTTGAATACATCGAGCAGGAATTTCTCCAATAATAATGACCTCATTATTTTTCAGTTGAGTATTTACGATATTTGCACAATATTTGGGAGCATCGTTATATGCCCGTGAAAGATATTCCTGTGGTGCATAAACTTTAAAACTAAGATATGGCTCTAACAATTCTGTTCCAGCTTTTCTAAAGGCTTGCTCCAGTACAATAGGAGTAAGCATCCGAAAATCTGCTGGAGTACTAACAGGGCTATAGTATAAACCGTACTTAAAACAGATTTTACAATCCGTCACATTCCAACCATATAATCCTTGTTCGCAACCATAGCGTATCCCTTCCATAACTGCATTTTGAAATGATTGATTTAAGTATCCAAGAGAAACCGAGCTCTCATACTGCATTCCACTTCCCAACGGAAGCGGTGATACAGATAAACCAATGGAAGCCCAGAAAGGATTTGGCGGCACTTCGATGTGAATGGTATATTCTGCATTTTTTAACGGTCTCTCCATATAAATGACTGTAGGCTCTTTTAGTTCTATCTCCACATGATACTTTTCTTGCAACAGTGCACTAATCACTTCCATTTGTACTTTCCCTAAGAAAGAAAGTATAATTTCATGTGTCGTAGAATCCACGTAATATCGTAGAAGCGGATCACTATCTGAGATTTCCAAAAGGGCATCAAGCAACATTTCTCTCTGTTCAGGTTTACTCGGTTCAACAGTTGTTTGTAGTAGAGGGTGCGGATTTTCAATCTTTTTTCTCTGTGGCAATAGTTTTGTATCTCCAAGAACACTATT
>SFFY01000096.1 GCA_004556745.1 Bacteroidales bacterium
CCGACGGCTCAATGTCAATCGAATACTCTCCAGTCACCGGCAAGTCCACCCTCGTCGCAGGAGAAGACACTTTAGTCTCGCAGGAGGCATATGATTCCGTCGAGAACATAGGGACTCTCACATTCAAGACTTCCGTTGGAGGCGTCGAAACAACCTACGGCACGGCGACCCCTTCCGCCGAAGCCAAGTTCGTGATCCGCGTCTCCGGCGAAATTCGCGGCACGCCAATTCCGTCCACGGCTAGCCTCGTCGCCAACCATCAGGCGAAGGGCGTCTCCTCCGTCAAGACAGAGATCGTCATTCCGAAGGGCACGGTCATATCCCATGACGCCCCCGCTACCTCAAAGGTCTACATTACATTCGACTGATTCTCAGGTCTACATTACCTTTTAGCCGCTATACTCATCTACCTCGGGAAGCACCTCCCTCGCTACCCACGAGCGACCCCTAATACGGGCCGCTCGTTTTTTCATTCCGCATCCCTCCACGCCACATCCAGTGGCCCCGGTTTTCCCCGCCCCCTCAAAACCCACCCCTAGAACGCCCCTAGAATCGCTTTGAAAAAAAGATGATAACTTTATCGCCCGAATCACGCGGACTCCTCCTAGGCCCGTTCTAGGCCCCTTCTACGCGATGCCGTGAAGAAAAGTGCGTACGACACCCCGCTCAAGCACACAAATACCCCGCAAGAGGCCCGGAAACGGCACGCCACGGCGATGGAAGGTAGAGGGCGAAGAACCCGTTTGGTATTCAGAAGGAGACAGATAAAGCCCCCCGGCCGGTACCCACTGTGGAATTTTCCCCTTGCGACCGGAATTTTGATTTCGCATAATGGTGCCGTTCCCTGCAAAAGGGGCAATTGATCTTTGACAGTCCAGCTTCAGCCCACCTCACGACGGGCGGCCTACGGGATATACTAATTGCCTCTATGGCATATAGTCCATGCCCTATAAGCCGCCGTGCGCAATTGCGCATTAGTCCTAGTCGATGATGAAGTTGTGTCGAAAGTTGTCCGGGCTGAAGGTAAACTGTTTGATATTTGACAATCGAGTAATGCGGATCGGCGAACGTCGTAGACAGTACGCTAATGCTATATACACCTATACGTTAAACTGTGTCGGCCCGGAATATGTCGCGTGACAACCGGCTAGCCTAAACAGATTGTAATCGGCTAGGCAAGAGTGACACTAACCACCAGCAACCGCGCAATGAGCGCATGAGACAATATTGCAATTATGGGAAGGAGGAGATCTCACTGGTGACGGACGGGAGGAATATCGGCGGAGGCGGAAAGTTGCGTCTAGTAGTCGATCCGTTGTGAGCAATGGGAAGTCGTACGGTGTGAAGTTGTACACCAGTATGATATAATCCACGGGCCGCAAGTGACATAGTGAGATAACACTAGCTAGCATAGGCTCATATCTGATTTAATATGTGTCACCCATCCCCCGGCCGCATTGAGAGTGCGGTTTGTTTTTAAAGATCAAAATTAAATCATGTCCATTTTGCGTTTTGCGCATGATATTTCGCCGTTTTGCGGCATATCGGGACATTTTAAGCGGTATATACACAAGTTGCGAATGTGTATATACCGCCGTCAATACCCGGCGATTGGATATTGACGGCGGTATATAACTACACAAAACAAACAGAAAGGAAACAAAATCATGAATAAATCAAACTACAGCGTTCCGTTTTTCGCCTCTGCGCGGTATGAGGAGCGTATGGGGAATATCAAAAAACGGTTTCCGTTTGGCGCGGTGAAGCGGGCGGCGCTCACGAAGAAACGGGCGGCGCTCATTGCAAAACGCGACGAGTGGGACGCGACGAACGGCGACGAGGCACGCAAGGCCGTTTCCGCCGTCCTCAGCAAGTTTTGGATTTCGGCGCGGATTATGAAGGGCTATAAGTGCGACAATGTGAAGCGGGCTATGACCGCGAATCTTGAAAGCGTCATTGCTGCCCTTGCCGCCGAAAATGTCCGGGCCGTGTCTAAGTTCGCCGCAAAAGTGTCGAGCGGGGAAGCGTCCGTTCTCGAGGGCGTTGTGATCGGCGGTGAGAAGTTCAACGTTGCAATTAAGATTGGCAACACCTTCACGACGTTCGCGTCGTGGCTTCTGAAGCGTGGATACGCTTGTGAGGAGGCGGAACGTATTGCTAACCCCCATAGCGAGAACGCGACGGCGAAGGCCGCCGCCCGCCTTGTCCTCATGCTCGAGAAGATGGGGAAGGCCGTCAAGGTCTGGGGCGAAATCCGTGACGCCGTGGAAGCCGAGCGCAAAAATGCGCAGAAGGCGAAGGCGAAGGCCCTGCGCAATGAAGCGAAGAATATGGCGAAGTCCTCCGATCCCGTCATTCGCTCCAATGCCGAGCTCGTCAAGGTTGAAGCCGAGAAGGTGGAAAAGGCGGCCTAAAGGCTCGTGCGCGGGTGCGATATAGATACAATAGGGTAGTATATAGATAGAGACTGTCTCCTTGTAGTCCGTTCCTATCTGTATACTACCCTATTGTATACCCTATCTATACCCTATTGTATACCCTATCTATACCCTATTG
>SFFY01000018.1 GCA_004556745.1 Bacteroidales bacterium
CTATAAGACAGTTTTTGTTACAAACTTTGTAATGCTTGTTACAAAGTTGCTAACACATATTACAAAGTTTGTAATACATGTTATAAAGTTTGTAACAAAAAATATCTGCGCAAAGCAGGAAAAATAACTTCGGCAAAATAAAAAATTCAAGGGAGAAAAGAAAAAATATATCCGGGCAAAGCAGCCTCATTTCACGCTTTCGCCCTCGCGAGGGGCAAGAAAAAATGCTTTTATGCCTGTCTTACGTGAGAAAAGCCGTAAAAGAGTAGCAATAAGCGTTTTTTTTGCGTAATTTTGCCTCCGAAACATGAGTTTTGCGCCATAAAGGGCGATTTTTTATAATAGAAAAGAATTCAGATGCCTTTTTTCAACAAACTGAAATGCTCGCTCCTCGCCCTCGCCCTTGCGGCAGGGGCTGGGGGAGTGCAAGCACAGCGCGTGGCAGTGAAGACCAACGCGCTTTATTGGCTCACGACAAGCCCTAACCTGGGAGTAGAGTTCAGAATGTCGCGCCACATCTCGCTCAACATCGAAGCTGCCGGCAATCCTTTCACAATCAAAGACTACAAGTTGCGTCACGCTACGTTCAACCCCGAACTGCGCTACTGGTTCTCCGCCCGTCCGCAGGCGGGACACTTTGTGGGTCTGATGGGCTTCGCCTCCGCCTACGACCTGCATCTGAAAAGCCGCCACTACAACGGCGATGCCTACGGCGTGGGACTGACTTACGGCTACAGCTTCGTGCTCTCGAAGCACTGGAGCATGGAGGCCACGGCAGGACTGGGCGTGCTGCGCTATCGCGAAAAGAAATACAGGGACGGCGAGCAGACCCCGAATGGCGTTAACCACACGGGATTTGCGCCCGCCCCCACGAAACTCGGACTTACCTTTGTTTACATCTTCAAATAACCCCCTCTACGATATGAGTCTTAACAAGAATACGGCCGCCGGCCTCGTGGCAACCCTCGGGTTGCTGCTGCTCCTTGCGCTGCCGGCAAACACAGCATACGCCCAAAACGTGGTGCGCGTAACGGGTAAGGTGATTTCCAAGGAAAAGCGCAAGCCGCAGCTGGGTGTGAACATCACCGACGAACGCACCAAACGCCTGCTCGCCACGACCGATGAGGACGGACGCTTCGCCGTGAGCGTGCGCGACAACGGCACGCTGCGCTTCACCATGGTGGGCGCACAGCCCGTGGTGGTGAAGGTGAGGAAACGCACCTATATAGAAGTGGAAATCGAGGAACACGACATCGAGCTGGGCGAGGCTACCGTGATGGCCACGCGCAAAGAGAAGACCATTCAGCCCGAGCCGACCGACATAGAAATTGTGGGCAACTGGGCCAAGATAAAGACCGTGGTGCGCGTGCCCCACAAGATGTTCCGCCGCGACACGCGCCTCGTGGTGCAGCCCGTGCTCAACAACCTGACGCGCAAGCAGGAACGGATGTTCCGCCCGATGGTGTACGACGCGAAGGAATACAACCAGACGCAGGACCGCATGTACAACTTCCGAATGGAAGAGGGCGACCCGCTCGCCGCCTACGTCACTGTGCGCCACGACAGTCTGGAAGAGAAGAAGTCGGCGGGCGCCAACGACATCCTGCCCTACGTGGACTCGCTCTATCTCGAAGACGTGCGCGACGAGTTTACCTGCGACGTGTATATGGCCATTGAGGACTACCGGCATATCCTCTACCGCGACACCACGATCATCGCCCGCGGCACCGTGCGCCCCCTGCGCTGGCTGGAATACAACTTCGGCGCAGAGGCTATAACCGACTCGGCCTACTTCCCGCAAGTGGAAAAGCAGCTGCACGACAGCAGGGGAGAGGTGAACCTCGTGTTCCCCATCGGCAAGGCCGTGTTCGACGCTGAAAGCGAGGAGAACAAGGCGGAGCTGGCTAAGATGGAAGAACAGCTGCGCGGTATACGCGAAACGCCCGATGCCAAGTTGCAGGCCCTGCGCATCAGCGGCACATCGTCGCCCGACGGACGCTACGAAACCAACAAGCGGCTGGCGCGCGAACGTATGGACTATGCCCTCGAGGTGCTCAAAAGCCATATCGACGAGGATTCGCGCCGCGACATGGAGTTTTCCTCCGAAGCCGACGTGGCTACGTGGGACGACGTGACGGCACTGCTGCGCGCCGACTCGCTCTTCGATGAGGCCGACCAGATAGAGGCATTGATAAAACGCCACTCAAAGAGCATTGACGAACAGGGACGCGCCATAAGGAAACTGCCCTTCTATCGCAACCTGCTCGAGGCCAAATACCTGCCGAGGCTGCGCCGCGTGGAGTATAATATGGAATACTCCGTGTACCGTCAGCTCACGCTTGAAGAAATTCGTGCCCTCTACGACAAGGACTACAAGCAGCTGTCGCGCTACGAGTTCTTCCAGCTCTACCGCAATGAGCCGGACGATGCCAAGCGCGAGCTAATCATCCGCCAGGCACTCGAAACCAGTCCCCGCTTCATGGTGGCGGCCAACGACTTGCAGGTGATGCTGCTCAACGACGGCCGCCCCGACCCCGAGTTGCTCAAGCCTTTTGTCAATAAGAAAGCACCGCTCGAGGTGAGCGTCAACCACGCCGTGGCACTGCTCGAAACGGGACACTTTGAAGATGCAATGGAACTGCTGGACACCATTCCCAACAACGAAAGGACGGAACTGCTGCACGCCGTGAGCGGCGCAATGAGCGGTAACGTGGCGGCCAACTACGACGTGATTGCAAAAACCTCGACGCGCAACCGCGTGGCGATGCTGCTGGCCATGAAGCGCAACAAGGAAGCCTACGACTATGCCTTGACGCTCGACGACGGCGATGCCGTGTCGCACTACCTCCGTGCCGTGTGTCTTAACCGCCTCGAGAAACCGCTCGATGCCGGCAAGGAACTCAATATTGCCATTAAAATGGATCCCTCGCTCAAAGCCACGGCCTATATCGACGGCGACGTGAACGGCTTGCTGCTCGGCGACAAGCGTTATGAGCGCGAGGCAGACAATATCAAAGAGTGATAGCGCAATACATATATATAATGTATATAGCCACTATATAAGATACTACTTTTTTCAACAACAATGAAATTAAAGCATACGCTTCTTCCGCTTCTATTAGCCTGCGGCTTCTGCACAGCCACCGCGCAGGACGACAATAGCGCAAAACAGCCGCAGCAGGCTGCAAAACTCGAAGGTTCTGCACTCGACTATATGCTCCAAGGGCCGCGCGTAACGAAACGCTACGACCACAAGGTGTTCGGCGACCACCTCTTCCTCGAAGGCGGCGCGGGCTTCACCACCATGCCCAATAAGGCCGACCGACTCAAAACGTCGTGCCCCGGCATTCTCGGAGACGTGGCACTCGGCGACTGGGTGTCGCCGGAGCATGGCTGGCGACTGGGCGTGAACTCGGGCTTCTATAAACTCGGCAACAGCAAGTACAAAACGGTGTCGCTCTCCGTGGACTATCTGCTCAACATCACCGCCGTGGCTAACGCCACCTACAAGCAGCGCAAACCGTTTGAGGTGTTCGGCGTGGCAGGCGGCAACCTCATCTATTCGCGCTACAAGGGCAAAACCACCCACGGAATCGGCGTACACCTCGGGCTGCGCGGGCAATACAACTTCTCGAAACTCACGTATATCTACATCGAGCCGCAAGTAGGGCTGTATCAGGATAAAGTGTTCCACCTCACCAACCTGCACCACTTCCGCCCCGTGGGCAATGTGCTCGCAGGCTTGGGTTACAGCCTGATGACCAACCCCGACCGCTCCAACGATAAGGCCGACCGCGGAAACTTCTTCCACGACGGCACGTTCTTCTCTCTCGGCATCGGCCCCTCCACCATGGCAGGCTCGCAGCTCTATATGTTTAAGAGAAACGTGGGCATGCATGCACAGATGAGCGTAGGCAAATGGTTCGACCCTTACAATGCCTTGCGCCTCTCCGCACACACCTCCGTGTATAAGGGCTATCCCCGCCGGGGCGAACTCTTGCGCGGCATCGGCGGCCGGGTAGATTACATGCTCAACCTGCACAACCTCTTCGGCGGTCCGCGTCAAGACAGGCGCATCTGGGTCAATGCCCTTGCCGGCGCAAGCTATTCCTACATGAGAGAGAAAGACGACCACCGCAACCGCTGGGGGCTCGGCGCAGGGTTGCAGGGAAATCTGCGTGTGTCGAAAAATGCCGACCTCTTCCTCGAACCCCGCGTAGACATCTACGGCAACGAATACATCAAGCATAGCAGCACCACAGCCAAGTGGGACGTGATGCCCACGGTTCTCGCCGGCGTCACCTTCCACAACAGTACCGACGCCTCCGAACGCCGCGAGAATAATGCCACGTTCCAGACCGACCATTGGACCAGCCATTTCTTCGTAGAAGCAGCCGGCGGCGTAACGATGCCGGCAAAGCCCAAGAGCGTGAAGCACCCCGAAGACTACCTTGGGCCAAAGGCTTTCGTGGGACTTGGCAAGTGGTTCGCACCTACGGTCGGCGCACGCGTTTGGGCCGAGGCGGGACAGATGAAGCAGCAGCCTAACCGCAGTTCCAAGTTCATGGGCATGGGCGCAGACTTCCTTTGGAACATCACCAACACCTTCCACGGCTACAAGGAAGACCGCCCCTGTGAACTCATTGCTGGCATCGGCATCAGCGGCTCCACGCTGGCAAACCAGAAGCACCTGTACTTCGGCGGCAACGCCTCGCTCAAAGGCCTGTGGCACGTGACGCGCCTCTTCGGTCTCTATCTCGAGCCGCAGCTGCGCATCAACCCCGACAATTATCTTAAACAGTCGGGTTCGAGTGCCAATCTCGACTTCCCCGTGGCTCTGATGCTCGGCGCACAGCTCGACCTCACGGGCGGCTACGACCGCGCCAAGGCACGCGAAGCGTTCGACGAGGAAGGCAAGGGCACCTTCGTTTCTCTCGGTCTGGGCTCCGGCGTGCAGGCCAACAACATGCGCACATGGGACTACTACGGCTGGCAGGGACAGTTTGCTTTCGGCCGCTGGTTCTCGCCCACATCGGCATGGCGCACCACGCTCTCCGGCTTGAAGAAAAATTATGGCCGCCGTCGCCATTACGCCGAAATCATGCTCGGCGCAGACTATATGGCCGACCTCACCGCCATGACCTACGGCTATCGCAAAGACCGCCCCGTGCGCCTCATCGGCTTCCTCGGCGGTGCGCTCGGCGCAGACTATATGTATGGCGGCAAGTCCACCTTCTCGCCCAACCTGCACTTTGGCGGACAGTTTGCCGTGCGTGCCGGCAGTCAGGCTGAAATCTTCCTCGAGCCGCAGCTGGCTTACAAAATGGGTACGCGCTATCAGTCGCGCCTCGACCACTGGCATCCCTCGCTCTTACTCGGCGTGACGTACAACATGAAAGCCTCCGAAGGCAAGACGGCACGCAGCGAAAAGCCCAAGTACCGCCAGTTTGTAAACATCGGGCTCGGTTCGGGCTACCACACGCTCACCGCCACCGTGATGCAGCCGCGCAACAGGAAGATCACCTTTGAAGCCGGCGTGGGTTACGGCCGTTGGTGGAACGAAATCAGCGGTTGGCACGTTGCCCTCCACAACTCCACCTTGCAGACCTACGGCAAGGGCAACCGCAACATTACGGCATTGCAGGCCAACTACCTGATAGACCTCATCGCACCGTTCAGCAGCAAAAAGGCCGACGAGCGCGTGTTCCAGCTCACGGGTACGCTCGGCGCTGGCCTTTATATCAACAACCGCAAGAACGAGGACACCCGCTTCGCTCCCGGCGTTCAGGCAGCCCTGCAAATCGGTGCCCGCGTTGCACAGAACGTAGATATTTATCTCGAACCCGCAGCCGACGTTTATTCCAGCAATATCCTCAAACACTCCACCAGCCACCCGGCAGAGGGCGAGGTGCGCCTGCAACTCGGCACGCGCATTCATTTCTAACGGATGCCTGATGCGTTCTTGACTACCCATACAATATATATTATATATGTCCCCTCTTAAATTCAAAGCACTTCTCAAAACCACCATTTGGGGCGGCGAGGAAGTAACCAAACTTAAAAACCTCACAGACGCGCCGAGCCAAGTGGGCGAAAGTTGGGAAATATCCGGCGTGCCTGGCAACGAAACGCTCGTTTGCTGCGGCCCGGAGCAGGGCAGCACGCTTGAGGAACTGATTAAAAAATACGGCGCGGCACTCGTGGGCAAGAAAAACCTCGAACGCTACGGCACCACCTTTCCCCTCCTCATCAAGTTTATCTCCGCAGCGCAAGACCTCAGCATACAGGTGCACCCCGACGACGCCATGGCGCAGCGCATGGGACACCCTTATGGCAAGACCGAAATGTGGTATATTGTAGGCACGCAGCCCGGCGCATCGCTCTGTTCCGGCTTCAACGTCGACTTTTCTGCCGACGGCTACACCCAAAGCCTTGCCGACGGCACGCTCACCGCGCACCTTGCCCAGCACACCACGCACCCCGGCGACTGCTTCTTCATCCCTGCCGGCCGTATCCACAGCATCGGCGCGGGCAATTTCTTGGTAGAAATCCAGCAGTCGAGCAACGACACCTTCCGCGTGTATGACTTTGACCGCACAGATGCCAACGGCAACAAGCGCGAGCTCCACGTGGCGCAGGCCCGCGAAGCACTCGACTACAAGGCTTATCCCGAATATCGCACGCATTATGAGGCAAAGGACGACTGCCGCACCGTGCTCGTAGACTGCCCGCAGTTCACCACGCGCCGCTACGCCCTCACCAAACCTTTTGTGTCAGATTGCAGCGACATCGACTCCTTCGTCATCTTCATTGCCTACGAAGGCGCAGCCCTCTTGCGCGATGCCCAAGGCGCAGAAGTGTCGCTTAAAGCCGGCGAGGCCGTACTCTTCCCCGCGTCCAACGCCTCTGTCACCATCGAGCCGCAAACCCCGCGCTTTGCCTGCCTCGACACATATTGCAGATAGGAGTAGAAACAAAAATGCCCGCCGTGTGGGGCAGCATAGTTTTGTCGTCTACTTACTAATCAGATAATCTCCCGCAACAAATGCCGTGATGATAGAAAAGACAAGCAACTGCATCTTTACGGCATCTTTGTCCCGATGCTTAATGGCCGTAAGCATATTCCTGAAATTCCTTGTATAAGCCATTACGCAAATCACAATGAAACATACCTTCAAGGCATTCACGCTCCCAATCGGGTAAACCGCGTGGAACGCCGTAAGGAGCACCGCAGCATAAAGAATGGGCAAAATCTCCCGTGCTGCGGTGCTCCTTTCCTTACGCTTAATAGAAAAGAAAACGCTTACAATCTGCTCGCGAAAACTGAGCAGCAAAATCACAATCTCTGAAATGAGGACAAATGTGGCGTGCGTCATAAACATCTATATTTGGGAGAAAGATATACTGCGAATTGGCTAAAATTGCTCTACGAACGTGCGCAAAGACAGGCTGCTGCCTTCCAAGCCCACTTTCTTCTTAAACAGAAAAAGGTTTTGCTTCACCGATTTCTCGGCAATACCGTAAATGTCTGCCAACACCTTTGCCGGCATCCTTAGACGTAGCAGCATCAGCAGCCGAATGTCGTCTTCGCTGAGGTGAGGGAATTGCTCGCGCAGCCGATGCACGAAGAGGTTTTGCGTAACGTCTAAAAACTGTTCCAGTTCCCGCCAATCCTCTTCCCGCATCTTATAGCGATTGGCTGCGCCACTTTGCAAACTATCCAGCAGGCGCGCAAAGTCCAACCGTTGCATCAGCATCTTGCTCATCAGGTCCAGTTGCCGCCGGCTGCTTTCCATTCTTTCGGCATACAGCACCTCCTGCTCGTGCGCCCGCCGTTCGTGTCCAGTATATAGGAGCACCATGAAAGCAAACACCGCGAGCAGAATCGCTTCAAACGCATAGCGCGTTTCAAGGGCGCTTTCGTCGTGGCAGAGTGCCGGCACAAAGCCAGACATTATTATAATAAGGAGCAACCATCTACGCATACCGTCTTTTATTTAAGTTTCTGCTGGCAAAAGTACGCAAATGCTTATCGCGCTCCAAAGAAACAAGGTCTAAAAGAGCGAGTACAAAGATTACGGATAATCTGCTATTTTTCAGAAAGATTATTGCGGAAACAAATAAAATCGGGTCTAATTTGTCTTGTCGCGCCCCCTCTACGTGCCATTTCCGTAAGAAAATCACTAATTTTGCACAATCAGCATAGTTGCTTGTTTTCCCTTCTGATTATATACTGAAAAATCTCTTCCCAATGAAACATATCCTTTGTCTCCTTTTATTTCTCACGGGATTAGCCGCGCCCGCCCTGCATGCTCAAAACAAAGATGCCGTCATCGTTTACTGCAACGACGGAACGAGCAAGGCTTTCCTGCGCCATGCGATTGACAGCATCGTCTGCTCCAAGGAATATCAGGACGTTTGGAACCTCGGCCAGGACGAGCGCATAGAGGTGCGCGTGGTGGACAGCGTGGCGTTTGTGGCCTACTACGCACACCTTTCGTGTCCCGACGACCGTCATCCCCACGCCATTGACCTCGGACTGCCCAGCGGCACGCTTTGGGCCTGCTGCAACGTGGGAGCAAGTGCGCCGCAGGAGTTTGGCGGCTATTACGCTTGGGGCGAGACGGCGGAGAAAGAAGAATATTCGTGGGACACTTATGCCTATTATTCCCCCGCCGACGAAAGTTATGCCGACCTCGGCAGTGACATTTGCGGCACGGAGCGCGACGTGGCACGCCAATTGTGGGGCGAGGATTGGCAAATGCCGTCGGAAGAACAGTGCGCCGAACTTGTGGCAAACAGCACAGGCGAATGGGCCAAATTGGGCGACGCTTACGGGCGTTTCATTATGGGACGCAATGGCGGCAGCATCTTCATACCCGCCGCCGGCTACCGCTGGTTCGGCTATCGCAACCATGCTTTCTCTCACGTGTGCTGCTGGAGCGGCACAGCCTATCCGCAATATGCCGGCGCGGCGCATGGCCTTGGTTTTTACCAAGGCAAGCAAAGCTGGACGGGCTACGACTACCGCTATTTCGGTCAGTCGGTGCGTGCCGTAGCAGAGTGATTGCCGCGCCCTGCATTTTTATTTTATTCAGCAAGAACCTGTGCCTATGCACAAGTTCGCTTAGAAAAAACACATGCACGATGAAAACCTTTATTCATCGTGCATGTGTTCTATATAATAATCTTCTTCGGCTTGTTCTTCCTGCTCCCTTAACATATAGTCGTAATCTATTTCGTCTTCCGTAAACTCCTCAAAGTCGGAATCAGGTCTGTCATCTTCTGTCTGCTCATAGAAACCGTGCGCAGAGTTACCGGGCTTGCGACCATTATGGTTATTATAAATATTGTGATAATCATCGTACTTACAGACGTACACAAAACCGCCCACAATGAAAAGAGCAAAAATGATCCAAAACATAAGCGTCCTCTTATAGATTGTCTATTTTTTCTTACTGCAAAAGTAAGAAGAATATTTTATGTTTGCCCTTTTTTTGTATCGTCTATCGCCATTAATAAGCAAGGAGTTGCTGATATATCTTGTGCTTCAAGATACAAAAACAAAAAGCCAAATCTCAAAAACACAGAGATTTGGCTTTTTATTATATGTGCGCCTGATAGGACTCGAACCTACACGTCTCGCGACACCAGATCCTAAGTCTGGCGCGTCTACCAATTTCGCCACAAGCGCGGTTTGCAGCGGCAAAGTTACGCTTTTTTGGCGAATTGAAGCGGGTGGGACGCGGATATTTCTAACAAGTGTTATTTATTAAGCCGCCAAGTGGCGCCGTCCTTGGTGTCTTTTACCTCAAATCCGAGGGCGGACAGTTCGTTGCGGATGCGGTCGCTCGTGGCCCAGTCTTTGTTGGCCTTGGCCTGCGCACGAATGTTGAGGAGCAGGTCGATGGCCTGGCCGAATGCCTCTTCACGGCCGGCGTTGCCGTTGGCTTCGGAAGCGAGGCCGAGAATGTCGAAGCAGAACGTGCTGAAAGCGGCTTTGAGGGCTTCGAGACCTTCGGGCGTGATGCTTGCTTTCTTGTCGGCCAACTGGTTGATGGTGCGGCAGGCATCGAAGAGGTGGCTGATGGCAATGGGCGAGTTGAAGTCGTCGTCGAGCGCGGCGTAGCAGTCTGCGCTGAGTTTTTCGGCAAACTCTTTGCCGATGGTGCCTGCTGCCTGCGGCTCGATACGTTCCAGTTGCTTGATGCCCTCCATAAGGCGTTCGAGACCTTTGGCCGAGGCTTGCAGCGCCTCGTTCGAGAAGTCCACGGTGCTGCGATAGTGCGCCTGGAGAATGAAGAAGCGGATCGTCATGGGCGAGTATGCCTGCTGCAAGAGCGGGTGGCTGCCCGTGAAGAACTCGTCGAGGGTGATGAAGTTATTGTACGATTTGCCCATCTTCTTGCCGTTGATGGTGATCATATTGTTGTGCATCCAGTAGCGCACCATCTGCTTGCCCTGTGCTGCCACGGCCTGCGCGATTTCACATTCGTGGTGGGGGAAGATGAGGTCGAGGCCGCCGCCGTGTATGTCGAAGGTCTCGCCGAGGTACTTGCGTCCCATGGCCGTACATTCGCAGTGCCAGCCGGGGAAGCCGTCGCCCCAGGGCGAGGGCCAGCGCATGATGTGCTCGGGCTGCGCTTTCTTCCAAAGGGCAAAGTCGGCCTGATTGCGCTTCTCGCCCACGCCGTCCAGTTCGCGGCTGGCATCGCGCACGTCGTCGAGGTTGCGGCCGGAAAGAATGCCGTAATGATGGTCTTTGTTGTATTTCTCAACGTCGAAATATACCGAACCGTTCGACTCGTAGGCGTAGCCGGCATCGAAAATCTGCTGCACGAGCTGTTCCTGTTCGATGATGTGTCCCGTGGCGTGCGGCTCGATGCTGGGCGGCAGCACGTTGAGTTTCTTCATCGCGTCGTTGAAGCGATTGGTATAATGTTGCGCCACCTCCATCGGTTCGAGCTGTTCGAGGCGTGCCTTTTTGGCAATCTTGTCTTCGCCTTCGTCGGCATCGTGCTCGAGGTGTCCTACGTCGGTGATGTTGCGCACGTAGCGCACCTTATAGCCAAGATGTTTCAGATAGCGGAACACGAGGTCGAAAGTCACGGCGGGGCGTGCGTGTCCGAGGTGTGCGTCGCCATACACCGTAGGTCCGCAAACGTACATGCCTACGTGCCCGGGCTGCAGGGGCACGAATTTCTGCTTGGTGCGCGTGAGCGTATTGTAGATGAGCAGGTCGTGATTGTCCATTGTATATAAATATATTATTGTGTGGTTGTTATTATGATGTCCCTGCAAAGTTACTGATATTTTCTTATATGAGCGTTTTTAGGGACTTATAAGAACGCGCCGATTTGCTCGGAGATATTTTTTCGTTGCTCCTTGAAAGTTTTTCGTTTCAGCAAGATATTTTTCACTATCTGCTAAGAAAAAGTTTGTTACAAAGTTTGTAACGGCCGTTACAAAGTTTCTAACACATGTTACAAAGTTTGTAATGCGTGTTACAAACTTTGTAACAAAAACTTTCTTATAGGACAGGAAAAAATATCAAGGAAAAAGGGAAAATTATCAAGGGGATAATAAAAAATATATCCTTAATAATCGGACATAACAAACGCCTCGGGCGCGCAAACTCCAATCAAAAGAGTTGCGCGCCCGAGGAGCGTGGATTATTGACGGTAAAAATGCTAAACAAAAATCAAGAAACAACAATGCGAGAAGGGTTACGCGCTTGCAAGCGCGTGGCATTTTTGCGCCGTCGGCACAAAAATGCCGAATGTATTGCTCGCTGCATACGTTTCCCCGGGGCGATGCCCCGGGCTAGGGGCAACAATTGGGCTTTGCATAATGTCGGCTGCGCTCGGCATAGCCCGAACAAGTTCGGCTCTGCGCTCGCTTGCACGACATTTCAGCCCGCCCCAATCAAATTATGCCAATGTACTATTTTCTAAGATACGCGTCGATTTCGTCTGCCACGCGGCGGCCGTCGGCAATGCAGCGCACCACGAGCGATGCGCCCGTGCGGGCATCGCCGGCACGGAACACACCCTCGGCGAGCGGCGTTTGCTCGGGGCGCAAAAAGCCCATGGCGAGCAGCACGAGGTCGGCCTCGATGATTTCCTTGCGTCCCGTGGGGCGCATCGTGGGGCGGCCGCCGTCGGCTGCGGGCAGCCATTCCACTTCCTCCACTTCCACACCCGTCACTCTGCCGTCGGCCGAACCGATGAAGCGGTTGGAGGCCAAACACCAGCGGCGCGTGCAGCCCTCTTCGTGGCTTGAGCTGGTTTTGAACACCTGCGGCCATTGCGGCCACGGCGTGGCGGGATTGCTGCCTACGGGCGGCTTGGGCATTATTTCTATCTGCGTCACGCTCACTGCGCCTTGGCGGTTGGCTGTGCCGATGCAGTCGCTGCCTGTGTCGCCGCCGCCAATCACGAGCACGCGCTTGCCCTTGGCGGTGACGCGTTGCTCTTCTGAAAACGTCTGACCGGCGAGCACGCGGTTCTGCTGTCCCAAAAGATCGAGTGCGTAGTGAATGCCGCGCAGTTCGCGCCCGGGAATGTCGAGGTTGCGGGTATCGGGCGTACCCGTGCAGAGGCACCAAGCGTCGAAGCCTTCGGGCAAGGCGTTGAGGGATACGGCCTGGCCTGTGCGGAACTCGATGCCCTCGGCTTCCATGACGCGGACGCGGCGGTCGATGACGGCCTTCTGCAACTTGAAATTGGGAATGCCGAAGCGCAGCAGTCCGCCCACGTATTCGTCTTTTTCAAACACGGTGACGGCATAGCCCATACGATTCAAGCGGTTGGCAGCGGCAAGACCGGCAGGACCTGAACCGACTACTGCAACCTTCTTGCCGTTTCGCCCGGGCTGCTCGGGACGCACATAGCCTTCGAGAAAGGCGGTCTCTATGACGGCGCACTCGTCCTCGCGGATCGTGACAGGCGCGTCGGCAGTGAGTTTCAGCACACAACTTTTCTCGCACAGCGCGGGGCATACGCGCCCGGTAAATTCAGGGAAGTCGTTGGTAGCGGAAAGTATGCGGTAGGCCTCTTCCCAGCGGCCTTTGTAAATGGCGTCTTGAAACTCGGGCGGACGGTTGCCCAAAGGGCACGCCCAATGGCAGAAGGGCACGCCACAGTCCATGCAGCGCGACGCCTGCAAGCGGCGGTCGCTGGAATTCAAGGTTTGCTCCACCTCGCCAAAGTCTGCCACGCGCTCATGCACGGGGCGATAGCCTGCTTCGCGGCGGGGTACGGAAAGAAATGCTTTTGGATTGCCCACGGGGATATATTGTTGGAATTAAGTGAATAATGCTTTGAGGGAATAATCTGCAAATATTTTTTTGTCCACGAATTATATTTTTTTTGCCCACGAATCTCACGAATCTACACGAACCATTTTCAATGAATTAAATGGCGACCTGTGCGGTCGCACTAATCACACGAATTTCCGCGCAAGTGAGCGCAATTAAGTTTACTTAAATTGCCGAGCGCAGCCGAAAATCTCAAATAATATGATTGAATTAGTGAAAATTCGTGCGACCGTACAGGTCGCCATTAAAATGCAAAGCACGAGATTCGTGTAAATTCGTGAGATTCGTGGGCAGAAAATATCATCGGGATAGAATATTTGTGGATAAAACAATTCAACCAATAGAATATTGATTGCAAGATTATTAATAATCAATCTGCACCTCGGCGATTTTCTGCTGGAGCTTGCGCATTTGCTCTTCGGCGAGGACGCGCTTATACTCAAACGGCATCACGCAGATAAAGTCGTCGACATAGCGGTTCCAGTCATCGAGCAGCGTGCGGGCAAGCTGCGAGCCGGTGTAGAGGTAATGCTGGCGGATAAGTTCGTGCAGTTCCTTGCGCGAGGCAGAGTCTTCGAGCAGCGAAAGTTCCACCATCTCCATGTTACAGAAGTAGTCGAAATTGCGGTCGCGATCGAGCACGTAAGCCACGCCGCCGCTCATGCCTGCAGCGAAGTTGCGCCCCGTAGGACCGAGCACTACCACTCGGCCGCCCGTCATGTATTCGCAGCAATGGTCGCCCACGCCTTCAACTACCGCCACCGCGCCCGAGTTGCGCACGGCGAAGCGTTCGCCCACGCGGCCGTTGATGTATACCTCGCCCTCCGTTGCGCCGTAGAGCAGCGTGTTGCCCGCAATCGTGTTGTCGGCGGCGGCGTAGCGGGCGCGCTTGGGCGGCATCACGGCGATGCGGCCGCCGCTCAGACCTTTGCCGAGATAGTCGTTCGCCTCGCCCTCGAGCCTGAAATACAGGCCCTTTGTGAGGAACGCGCCGAAACTCTGGCCTGCCGCGCCCTTAAAGTTCACGGTCACCGTGCCATCGGGCAGTCCGTCGGCACCGTGGCGCAAGGCCACCGCACCGGCGAGGCGCGTGCCTACGGCGCGGTCGGTGTTGCAAATGGGATATTCGAGCGATATTTCGCGCAGCGTCTCCACCGCCGGCACAGCGGCTTCGAAGAGTGCGGCGTCCATGCCCGTCTCCTCTGCTGCGGCTGCGCTGCCCGGCACGAAGTGGAGCGGCGCATTGCCACCCACGCGGTGGAGCAGGCGGCTAAAGTCGAGCAGCGCCGTCTTGCTGCCCTCGGCAGAGGGTTTGATGCTCACGAGGTCGGTGCGGCCTATGATGTCGTCGAGGCGGCGGAAACCCATTTCGGAGAGATATTCGCGCACCTCGCGGGCGAGGAAGCGGAAATAGTTCACCACATATTCGTAGTGCCCCCTGAAATGCTCGCGCAACTCCGGATTTTGCGTTGCCACGCCCACGGGGCAGGTGTTGGCGTGGCACTTGCGCATCATCACGCAACCCAGCACGATGAGCACCGCCGTGCCGAAGCCGAACTCCTCCGCTCCGAGCAGTGCCATCGACACAATGTCGCGTCCCGTCTTGATCTGTCCGTCGGTCTGCAAGCGCACCTTGCCGCGCAAGCCGTTGAGCACGAGCGTCTGCTGCGTCTCTGCCAGTCCAATCTCGGGCGGAATGCCCGCGTAGCGCATCGACGAGGCGGGCGACGCGCCCGTGCCGCCTTCCGCGCCGGAGATCACGATGAGGTCGGCCTTCGCCTTTGCCACGCCGGCGGCAATGGTGCCCACACCGCTCTCCGCCACCAGTTTCACGCTCACCGCCGCGCGGGGGTTGAGGTGCTTGAGGTCGAAGATGAGTTGCGCGAGGTCTTCGATAGAATATATGTCATGGTGGGGCGGCGGCGATATGAGCGAGATGCCGGGAATGGAGTGGCGGGTGCGGGCGATGATGTCGTTCACCTTATAGCCCGGCAACTGTCCGCCCTCGCCGGGCTTCGCGCCTTGCGCCACCTTAATCTGTATTTCCTCGGCGTTCACGAGATATTCTGCCGTAACGCCGAAGCGGCCGGAGGCAATCTGCTTCGTCTTGCTGCACAGCGAAATGCCGTCGAAGGTTTCGTGGAAGCGGTCGCTGTCCTCGCCGCCCTCGCCCGTGTTGCTGCGCGTGCCGAGTTTGTTCATAGCCAAAGCCAAGGCCTCGTGCGCTTCTTTGCTAATCGCGCCAAACGACATTGCGCCCGTCACAAAACGGCGCACCAATTCGTCCTCGCTCTCCACCTCTTCGAGGGGCACGGGCGCGGCCGCCTTGCGAAACTCGAAGAAGTCGCGCAGGAATATCGGCGCGGGCTTCTCGTCGGCGAGGCGGGAAAATTCCTTAAACTTCTTGTAACTGCCCAGACGCGTGGCGAGCTGCAAGGCGGCAATGGTTTCGGGGTTCCACGCGTGGGCGATGCCGTCCTTGCGGTAGGAGAACTGCCCTACGTGGGGCAAGAGTTCGCCGAGCGCGGCGGCGTTGAGACTGGGCTGCGCGGAGAACGCGGCGCGGTGGAAGCGCAGGGCATCGTCCGCCACCTCTTTCAGGCCTATGCCGCCGATGCTCGACTGCTTCGTGCCGAAATACGTTTTGAGCAACTCCTTGCCAAGTCCCACCGCCTCGAAGATCTTCGCGCCGCGGTAGGAGCGAATGGTGGAGATGCCCATTTTCGACATTATCTTATACAAGCCCTTGCGCAGGGCCTTGATGTAGTTGGTCTCGGCCGTCTCGTAGTTCATCTGCACCTCGCCGCGCCGCACGAGGTCGTCGAGCACGGCAAACGCCATATAGGGATTGATGGCACTCGCGCCGTAGCCCAAGAGCAGGGCGGCGTGCATCACCTCGCGTATTTCGCCGCTCTCCACGATGAGCGCGGTTTCCACGCGCTTCTGCACCGCAATCAGATGATGGTGCACGGCGCTCACGGCCAGCAGGGAGGGGATGGCAGCGTGGCCGGCATCGATGCCGCGGTCGGTGAGTATGATATAGTTCACGCCGTCCTGCACCGACTGCGCCGCCTTTTGGCAAAGGTCGTCGAGCGCAAGGCGCATGGCTTCCTCGGGGTTGTCGGCGTGGGCGTCGAAGAGCATGGGCAACTTAATGGTCTTGAAACCCTTGTAGCGAATGTTGCAGAGCAGGTCGAGCTGGCGGTTGTTGAGCACGGGGTGCGGCAGGCGCACCATTTTGCAATGCGCCTCGTTGGGCAGGAGAATGTTCATGCCCACCGCGCCGATGTATTCCGTGAGCGACATGACGAGTTCCTCGCGTATGGGGTCGATGGCGGGGTTGGTCACCTGCGCAAACTGCTGGCGGAAGTAGTTGAACAGGAGTTGCGGCTCGCCGCTGAGCACGGCGGGCGGCGTGTCGTTGCCCATCGATGCCACAGGCTCTGCGCCGCCGGTGCACATCGGCACGAGCGTGCGCTCTACGTCTTCTCGCGTAAATCCGAAAGCCGAGAGGCGCAGCCGCAGGTCGCTCACGGCATTTTCCACCTTACGCCCGCTTTTCAGGGCGTCCAGTTCAATGCGGTTCGACGAGAGCCAACTGCGATAGGGCTTGGCATCCGCAAGGCTTTTCTTGATTTCCTCGTCGCGCAGGATTTTGCCCTCGAGCGTATCGACGAGCAGAATTTTGCCCGGCTGCAACCGCCCCTTTTCCTTAATTTCCGCCGCCTCGTAAGGCAGCACGCCCGCCTCGGAGGCAACCACGAGTTGGCCGCCCTCGGTGATGAGGTAGCGGGCAGGGCGCAGGCCGTTGCGGTCGAGCATACCGCCGGCATAGCGGCCGTCGCTAAACAGCAGGGCGGCAGGGCCGTCCCACGGTTCCATAAGGATAGAATGGTATTCGTAGAAGGCTTTGAGGTCTTCGCTAATCGGATTTTTATCGTCGAAACTCTCCGGCACGAGCATCGCCATGGCGTGGGGCAGACTCAACCCCGACATGACGAGAAACTCCAAGGCATTGTCCAAAGAAGCCGAGTCGCTCATGCCGGGCTGTATGATGGGGCGGATTTCCTTCACGTCGCCGAGGCGGGGCGTGGAGAGCACGGCCTCGCGCGCCTCCATCCAGCCGCGGTTGCCTCGTATGGTGTTGATTTCGCCGTTGTGCGCCATGAGGCGGAACGGCTGCGCGAGGCTCCACGTGGGGAACGTGTTGGTGGAAAAGCGCGAGTGCACCACCGCCAGGCCACTCGTGAAGTAGGGCTGCACAAGGTCGGTGAAGTAAGTGCGCACCTGCATCGACGAGAGCATACCTTTATATATTATTGTCTTCGACGAAAGCGACACGATGTAGCAGCCGCCTTGCTGCTGCGTGCGGCGCTCGGTCTTTTTGCGCACGATGTAGAGACGGCGTTCCAGTTCGTCGCCGTCGGCACCCGTGAGAAACACCTGGCGGATAGCAGGTTCCGTGGCGCGCGCCTCTATGCCAAGCACGTCGGAGCGCACCGGCACTTCGCGCACATGCATCAGCGTCAGGCCTTCCCGCTCTGCTTCTTCGGCGAGGATTTGTAGGAAATCCGACTGGCGCAGTTCGTCTTTGGGCAAAAATATAAGGCCGGTGCCATACCGACCTTTTTCGGGCACGGGTATCCCTTGGAGGAGGATAAACTCGTGCGGTATCTGAACCATGATGCCTGCGCCGTCGCCTGTCTTGTTGTCTGCGCCTTCTGCGCCTCTGTGCTTCATGTTTTCGAGGATACGCAGGGCGTTGTCTACCAGTTCGTGCGACTTGCCGCCGTGAATGTTTACCACCATGCCCACGCCGCAAGCGTCGTGCTCGTTGGCGGGGTCGTAAAGTCCGGCAGCCGTTGTGTTGTGATATTGCATGAGCAGTAAAAGTTGTTTCTTAGTGACGAGTAGACAAGTAAACGAGTAGACGAGACAGAAATGTCTTTCAAAATCAATATTTATAAGAGAAACTTGTCTCGTTTACTTGTCTACTCGTTTACTTGTTTACTGTGTTGTTTGTTTTTCTGCCTGCAAAATTACGTTTTTCCTTTCAAAAAACCGTATAAAAGCCGCTTTTAATATAAGATATGCTGCAAAAGCGTGCCATTCAAACGCTTTTTGGTATTTGCGAGCGCGAAGCGCGGGGCTTTTAGGTTTATAGGTGCGGGGATATTCTTGCTTTTTGTCACTTGCCTATAAGAAATATGCGAATTAAATCATAATTTTGCAGGGAATATCGCCCAAAATGAACACGCTAACGCTTCATCTCCTCCCCATGCTGCGCGGCACGATCGACCTGCCGCGCTCCAAAAGCATCAGCAACCGCGCACTCCTGATGAATGCCGTGGCTGCCGGCGCGGGCAAGGGTTGGGACATTGCTGGCACGGCAGTTTGCGACGACACCGACGCGATGCAGGCGGCACTGGCTGCCCGTGAAATCGGCGGACAGCGCACGGTGGACGTGGGCGCTGCGGGCACGGCGATGCGCTTTGCCACAGCCTTTTACGCCACACAGCCGGGGCGCACCCTGCTCACGGGCAGCGAGCGCATGAAGCAGCGCCCCATAGGTCCGCTCACCGATGCGCTCGAAACGTTGGGCGCATGCGTAACGTTTTTAGAGCGGAAAGGCTGCCCGCCGCTCTTGGTGGAAGGCTGCGTGCCGCAGGGCGGCGAATTGACGCTGCCCGCCGATGTGAGTTCGCAGTTCATCTCCGCCCTGCTGATGGTAGCGCCGCGCTTTGCCAAAGGCTTGCGCCTGCATTTGGCCGGCACCATTCTCTCTCGTCCCTATATCGACATGACCTGCGCCCTGATGCGCCGCTTCGGAGCAGCGGTGGAGTGGGAGGACGAACGGACAATAGCCGTCGACCCCGCGCCTTACGCCCCGACAGGCTGCTTTGCCGTTGAGGCTGATTGGAGCGCGGCATCGTATTGGTTTGAAATGGCGGCGCTCACGCCCGATGCCGAAGCCGGCATCTTGCTCAAAGGCTTGCAGCAGGACAGCCTGCAAGGCGATAGCCGCGTGAAAGACTTGTTCGAGCCCTTGGGCGTGCGTGCCGAATGGCAGGCCGACGGGCTTCTGTTGCAGAAAACCGCTGTGCCGGGCAGTGCGCCCGCCTTTTACGAGGCAGATTTGGCCACTTGCCCCGACCTGGCGCAAACGGTCTGCGTGGCGTGCGCCATGCTGCGCCGTCCCTTCCGCCTTACGGGGTTGAGCACCCTGCGCATCAAGGAGACCGACCGCCTCGCCGCCCTCCAGGCGGAACTGCTCAAACTCGGGCGCAGCATTGAAATCGACGGCGACGACACGCTCGCCTACGAAGGCAACGCCGTGCCCGTGCAACCAGAAAACATAGTTATCGACACCTATTCCGACCACCGCATGGCCATGGCCTTTGCCCCTTGCGCCCTCCTCCTGCCGGGGCTGCGCATCGCCGCGCCCGAGGTGGTGGGCAAGTCTTACCCAGATTTTTGGCAGCATCTGTCTGCATTTTCTAAAAACTCCTTATGTACGTTTTAATCGCCCTTGCCCTGATTTGCCTCGTCCTTGTGCTCGTGCTCCGTTTCTCGGGCCAGCGGGACACCGAAACGGCGGCTGCCGATGCCGCGCCGCGACCCGATGGTTGCTGCGGGGCGCATGAGGTGTGCGAAAAGGAAAGCCTGCTGGCGGCAGTGAGCAAGGGGCAGATAGAATATTACGAAGACGAGGAATTAGATGCCTTCCGGGGCCGCCCCGCCGACCAGTACAGCGAAGCCGAAACCGAGGCCTTCCGCGATGTGCTCTACACGATGCGCAGCGAAGAGGTGGCAGGTTGGGTGCGCTCCCTTGCGCTGCGCGGCGTGGAGTTGCCCGATGGGCTGAAAGACGAGGTGGTGATGATTGTGAGCGAGCGGAGGACGGCAACATTGTAATTATTAAGCGCATACTTCATGATTTATTCCCTCATAAACAATCCGTTTTTCCTGAATGCCTTGATAGCGGCTGTACTGGCGGCAATGCTTTGCTCGATGATAGGCACGTACGTCGTGACGCGGCGCATGGTC
Organism: Bacteroidales bacterium; assembly: GCA_004556745.1. Classification (GTDB taxonomy): domain Bacteria; phylum Bacteroidota; class Bacteroidia; order Bacteroidales; family Bacteroidaceae; genus Alloprevotella. Next base: position 20,366 of record SFFY01000018.1, read on the forward strand.
ATCATGGGCGGCGGCATGGCGCACGCCTCGCTGGGCGGCGTGGGGCTGGGCGCGTACTTCGGTTTTTCGCCCCTGCTCGGCGCGGCGGCGTTCTGCCTGCTGTCGGGGTTTGGCATCAGGCGGCTGAGCCGTCTCGGCGGCGAGCGCGAAGATGCCGCCGTGGCGATGCTGTGGACGCTCGGCATGAGCGTAGGTATCGTGTTTGCCGGATTGACGCCCGGCTTTGTGACCGACCTCAACGCCTATCTCTTCGGCGACATCTTGGCGGTGGGACAGACCGACTTGGTGATGCTCGCCACGCTCACGGTGCTGGCACTTCTCTTTTTCGGCTTCTTCGGCCGCCGCATTGCCCTCGTGGCGTGCGATGCCGACTTTGCCCGCACGCGCGGCTTGCCCGTGCGGCTGATCGAGGACGCGCTCGTGGCGTTTACGGCCTTGACGATTGTTGGCTGCCTGCACATTGCGGGCATCGTCATGGTGATTTCCCTTTTGTCTGTGCCACAGGCCACAGCCGCGCTCTTCGCCCGCACGTTCCGCTCGATGATTTGGCTGAGCGCGCTCGCGGGTGCGGTGGGCTGCCTCGCCGGCATGGCGGCTTCGTTTTGGGGCGACCTGCCCTGCGGTGCAACGATTGTGCTGACCATGATTGCCGTCTATTTCATGGCAAGGGCAATAAAACGCCTTTTTCCAAGTTTATATATATAATATTGTCCACATCTCCGAAGTAGTTTTCGTGAAACGAAGTCCTTTTTTATATATCCCCCTCGTCCTTTTGCTGCTGACGGCGTGCTCTACGAAAAAGAACACGTCGCTGAGCCGTTTTTGGCACTCCTTCAACGCCCATTTCAACACCTATTTCAACGGGCAGGAGGCTTACAAAGAGGGCATCAAGGCGCAGCAGGAGGGCAACAAGGACGATTTCACGCAGACGCTGCCCGTATTCTGTGTGGGCAATGAGGCATCGCGCGGTTTGGGAAAATCGAATTTTGAAACGGCGATTACTAAATCGAAAAAAGCCATTCAGGTACACTCCATTAAGAAACGCCCCACGCAGGCCGCAGGCAAGACCCTCTCACCCAAGAAAAAGGCTTATTTGCAACGCAAAGAGTTCAATCCTTTCCTCAAACATGCGTGGCTGATGATGGGGCGGGCGCAATTCCAAAAGGGCGAGTTCCTCGAAGCCGCCGCCACCTTTTCTTACATCACGCGCCTCTATGCCGCCGAACCTGAAGTGGCGGCTGAGGCACGCCTTTGGCTGGCACGCTGCTATGCTCAGGTAGGCTGGTTTTACGATGCCGAGGATGCTTTTTCCAAATCCGTGCGCGACTCGCTGCCGCCGCGTTTGCGCAAAGTGGCAGAACTGACGCAGGCGGACATGCTCGTAGGTCAGAAGCGCTACGAAGAGGCTTTGCCGCATTTGGCCAAAGCTGTGAAAACCGTGCCCGCCGCCGACCGCGCACGCCTCTATTATCTGCTCGGCCAACTCTATTACAACCAAAACCAGCCCAAACTTGCTTACAAGGCGCTGCAAAAGTGCGTCAAGCACAGCCCGCCCTACGCCACCCAACTCAATGCCCGCCTTTTGCAGGCCGAGGTGCTTTCGGGCGATGCCGCAGGACGCAAAAAGATGATTGCCCGCCTTAAGCGTATGGCGCGGTCCGACAACAACAAGGACTATCTCGATCAGGTTTATTTCGCCTTAGGCAATATCTATATGCAGCTTGCCGACACGGCGCAAGCCATTGCCGCTTACGAGAAAGGGCGTGCCAAGAGCACGCGCGGCGGCATAGAGAAAGGTGTGCTGGTGCTGCGCCTCGGCGAAATATATTGGGACCAGAGGCGGTTTGACCAAGCGCAGAGTTGCTACGCTGAGGCCATCGGCTTGCTCAACAAGCAGCGCGAGGGCTACGAGGAAGCGATGCGCCGCTCCAAGGTGCTCGACAAACTCGTGCCTTACACCTCCGCCGTGCACCTGCAAGACAGTCTGCAAGCCCTGGCCCGTATGGACGAACCTTCGCGCAATGCGGCCATCGACCGTGTGATTGAGGCGTTGAAGAAGAAGGAGGAAGAGGAACGCCGCGCCAAGGCCGACTCTGCCGCAGAAGCCCGCGCGGCGGAAAACGATGCCGACAACCGCGCCGCAGGCACGCGGCAGAACAACCGTCCGCCACAGGTGCAAAACACGCAGCAGCAGTCCGACCTTTGGTATTTTTATAATCCCATGACGGTCATGCAGGGCAAACAGGATTTCCAAAAGAAATGGGGCAAGCGCAAGAACGAGGACGACTGGCGGCGTTCCAACCGCACCGTATTGGCTATGGACGATGCCGAAGGCTTCGACTATGCCGCCGACGATAGTTTGCAGGCCGTGCGCGACAGTCTCGCGCAACTGGGCATCACGGAGGAACCTGCCGACACCGCGCAGGCAGAACTCGCGCCCGAGGACGATCCGCACCGCCGAGAATATTATCTAAAACAAATCCCCTTCACCCCAGAAGCCGTCGAAGCTTCCGATGCGATTATCAAAGACGGTCTTTACAATGCCGGCGTGATTGAAAAGGACGATTTGGAAGACTTCCCCCTCGCAGCCGAAACGCTCGAAAGGCTGGTAAACAATTACAAGGACTTTGAGCAAATGGAGGACGCGCTTTATCAGCTCTTCTTGCTATACTCCCGGGCGGGACGGCATGATATGGCCGATGCTACGAGGCGGCGCATGGCGGCAGAATATCCCGAGGGAAAGACCACGCGCACCATCACCGCGCCCGACTACGAGCGCACGGCGCGTTACGGAAAGGAAATAGAAGACTCGCTCTATACCGCCGCCTACACGGCGTACACGCAAGGCGACACGGCGACCGTTGGGCACAACTATCGCCTTAGCACGACGAAGTTCCCGATGGGGCTGAACCGCCCGAAGTTTATCTTTGTGCATGCGCTCAGCCGTTTGGCCACGGCCGACACGAAGCAGCTGATTACGGAGTTGAAAGACCTCGTGCGCGACTACCCGAAGAGCGACGTGAGCGACATGGCGGGCATGATTGTGCGCGGTCTTGAAAGCGGGCGCGCCTTGGGCACGGGCGGTTACGACCTCACTTCTCTGTGGAGCCGCCGCACGGCACTCAGCGACTCTATCAGCGGAGATGCCGCGCAGCAGCGAGCCCTCTCGCCCGAGCGCAACGCGGCGTTTGTCTTTATCCTTGCCTATCCTGCCGACTCGATTGCCGACAACCGCTTGCTCTACGAAATGGCGCGGTTCAACTTCTCTACTTTCATGGCACGCGGCTTCGACATGTCGTTTGTCCGCGACGAGGGCCTGACGCAGTTCCGCATCACGGGCTTCAACTCTCTGGACGAGGCGCACGCCTACGCCCTGCGTGCCCACGAAGATGCCGCGCTGCGCGAGTTGATGGGCAAGGGGCGTGTGGTGCTTATTTCGGAGGAAAACCTCAAGATGCTCGGCACGTTCTATAGCTTTGACGATTATGCCGCTTTCTACGAACAGACCTTTGCGCCTGCCGAACTTGACCCCGAACTGCCGGTTGAGGATATCGAACCTATCGAGCAGCATTACGAGGACGAGTACACGCCCGAGCAGTTGGAACAGATGAATGAGGAGAAAGACGAAAACGCCACTGACGATGAAGGCGAATGGTACGGCGAGTAATGGAACGCCACTCTAGATAATTTAATAGATTAGTGTGTTGGCTGAATCAAGTGTTAAGTGCCTGGAAGGCAGTACAGAGCGAAGCGACGGTAACCGGGGACGAAGTCCTCGGATAGGCGATGCAAGGACGATGTGCCTGGAAGGCACTACGCCACAGGACAGGCACTTTATACATTGCCACAGGCGTACTGCCTTCCAGGCAGAACTTTCACGATAGCATTCACCGAGGACTTCGTCCCCGGTTACCGTCGCTTCGCTCTGTACTGCCTTCCAGGCAGTTAATGCCTTTATCACTTTAATACCTAATTCAGCCTACGCTTTATAGATAATATAGTCCATATCCCTTTTTCTAACCCAAAATGCCTGCCCCCTTTACTATCCTTTCGCGCCTTGTTTCCGCGCTTTGCTTCGTTTGTTTCCTTGCTGCCTCCGCGCAAGAGGCGGCGCGTATCGTCGTGCCGCCGATGGTTTCCAACGGCATGGTGATGCAGCGCTGCAGGGTGTTCCCTTTGCGCGGCACGGCGGGGCAGGCATTTGCAAGCGTTGCCGTGGAGTGGCGCGGCGAGCGGTATGCCGCGCAAACCGATGCCGACGGCCGTTTCGAGGTTTGCCTCAATGCCGGCAGGGCAGGCGGCCCATTTGATTTGAAAATAACGGCCGGCAACCGCGCGCACCGCATCGACAGCGTCTATGTGGGCGAGGTGTGGCTCGCTTCGGGGCAGTCGAACATGGAACTTACCGTAAGCGAAACCGCCACGGCTGCCGCCGACCTCAAAGATGCCGCCCGGCATCCCCTGATACATATATATAATCAGCGGGCGCGTTTCCAGCCGTTTGCGGTGGAGTGGAGCGAAGAAGAATTAGAAGAGGTGAACCGCCTGCGCTATTTGCGCCCCACCCGCTGGCAGCAGTCCTCGGCCGCCGCCATCAAGGAGTTTTCTGCCATAGGCTACCACTTTGCCCGCGTTTTGGCCGACAGCCTCCACTGCCCCGTGGGCATTATCTGCAACGCCGTGGGCGGTGCCACGTGTGAGGCGTGGATTGACAGCCTTACGCTGCAAACCAATTTCAAGGAAATACTCGACAACTTCCCCGATAATCCCCTGATTATGGAATGGGCGCGGAAGCGCGTTGCCAAGAATTGCGCGAAGGCCGTTTCCAAAGACCAACTCCACCCTTACATGCCCGCCTATCTCTACAACTGCGGCCTGCGCCCCTGGAAGGATTACGCCCTACGCGGCGTGCTGTGGTATCAAGGCGAGTCGAACGCGCAAGACATTGCCACCCACGAGCGGCTGTTCCCTCTGCTGCTCCAAAGTTGGCGCAGCACGCCCGAAACGGGCGGCGAACCCTTGCCCTTCCTCTTCGTGCAACTTTCGAGCATCTCCACGCGCCCCACATGGCCCGCCTTTCGCGACAGCCAACGCAAGTTGGCAGAGGGTTGCACAAACGTTTGGATGAGCGTTTGCTCCGACCTCGGCGACTCGCTCAACGTGCACCCCACGCACAAGCGCGAGGTGGGCGAGCGGCTCGCGGCATCTGCCCTGCACCGCGTGTATGGCTATCACGACGTAGTGCCGAGCGGTCCGATGGTGCGTGCGGCACGCTTGCAAAAAGATGCCGTTGCGGTAAGTTTCGATTACGGCCACGGGCTGCACCCTGCCTCGGGCAAAAAGATTATCGGTTTTGAACTGGCAGGGAGCGACGGCAAGTTCTATCCTGCCTCCGCAGAGGCGCGTCCCGATGGCGTTGTGCTGCGCTCGCCCCAAGTGCCTGCGCCGACCGCCGTGCGCTACGCCTGGCAGCCATTCACCCGCGCCAATCTCGTAAACGCCGCCGGGCTGCCGGCATCTACTTTTGCCTGCGAAGTAAAGTAAAACCTCTATGCGTTTTCCCTTTGCAAATAGAAAGAATATAGTGCGCCGCCCCTTGCGCTGGCTGCATCGTTTCCGCCATCGCCGGGGCTATGGCATCCATTCCCCGTTTGCCTACAATTTCGTGGCAAACGTTGTTTACGAGCGCGGAGCCTATTATGCCTATCCCGCGCTGCGCCGCCAATACCTCGCCGTTGCCGCGCCGCTGCTGCGTGAGAAAGATTATCGCCTGCTCTTCCGCCTCGCCAACCACCGCCACCCGCGCCTCTGCGCCGTGGTAGGGCTGGACGCGCTTGCGCTGGAATATCTCAAAGCCGCCGTGCCCACTTGCCGCTTCGTGGCTTTGCCGGCAGAGGCTGAGGCAGACAAATGGACGGAAGCCCTGCAAGGTGGGCGTTGCGATATGGTGTTTGCCGAAAATATTGCCTGCAAAGCCCTGCCCTCCCTGTTGCGGCAGCGCGGCGATGCTTTTGTCCTCGTGGCGGGCGGTATTCACGGCAAGGGACGCAAGGCTTGGCAGGATTTTATCGGGCAGAAGGCCGTGCGCGTCACGTTTGACCTCTACGATTTCGGCATTGCCTTTTTTGAAGAGCGGCTTAACAAGCAGGATTATATCATCAACTATTATTAGATGGCAAAACTTTACACGCGCGGCGGCGACAAAGGGCGCACGTCCCTTGCTGACGGCACGCGCACAGACAAGAGTGCGCCGCGCATTGAGGCGGTTGGCGCGCTCGATGAACTGAACAGCCACATCGGTCTGCTCTTGGCGGAGATGTGCGAACGGGCCGCCGACGGCGGCGACGGCATTGCCGCTCCGCTGCGCCGCGCCCAGCATTTGCTCTTTGCCGTCGGCGCAGACGTGGCCTGCGCCAAGACGATTGAAGATGTGCCGAATGGCAACGACATAAAGGATTTGGAAAATGCCATAGACCGTCTCGACGCCGAGCGCGGCGCAAGTTTCGGCGGTTTCGTGCTGCCCGGCGGCAGCGTGCTTGCGGCCCAATGCCACGTGTGCCGCACCGTGTGCCGCCGTGCAGAGCGTCGCGTCTGCGCTGCCGGTTGCCGTAATCCGTTTGCACTGCCTTATCTCAACCGCCTTTCCGATTATCTTTACGCCCTTGCGCTGGTCTTGTAGAGTTTTCTTCAATGACAACACAAAAAAGGCGAGCACCCCGCGCGGGATGCTCGCCTTGATTTTTATGAGCGTTTTGTTGGTTTAGAAGATAGCCTTCTTAGCGAACTTCTGACCGTTAGCTTCAACGCGGATGATGTAAGCGCCGTTGCCGAAGGTGGGGATAGAAGCGCTGCCCTTAACCGTTGCGCTGGTCACGAGCTTGCCGTCCATCGTGTAAACCTTAGCGGTAGCGTTTTCAGCCGTTACGTTGAATGCGCCTTCTGCTACTTCGATAACGGGTTCGTCGGTAGCGTTCTCAACCTTGTTGATGCCTACAGCCCAACCGCTTTCGTTATACTTCACACGGCTGGCGGTAACGATGATGCCAGTGCGCTGGTCAATCAGGAGAGCCGTTACGCTAACGTCACCTACCTTAGAGCCTTCGATGCTTTCGGGCATTTCGACATTCACAGGATCAAGCGTTACCTTTTCGCCGGCCTTGCAAGCGGGCAAGAGGTGCTTGTCGCCCCAAGGAGAGTCAATCGTGCGGGCAACGTCGTTGAACGTGGGCTGGTAATAGTAATACATTGTCGTACCGCCAGAGCTGCTTTCACCTTGCTTCTGATCCGTCGGAGTAACCGTCTGGAGGAATTTCAGGTCGTCAGCACCATCAAAGTAGTTATCGGGAAGACCATAGTAGTAGTTGAGCTGATCTACGCCCGTGATGTTGTCTTCGGTGATAACATAAGCAAGACCGTAGTGGTTAGCAGGAACATCGATGTTGAACTGGATAGAGGGCGTAATGCTCACGCTGGCACCCATGTCTTCTTCGCTCGTAGCAAGGCCAAGGGTAGCTTCGCAGTGCTGAGAGAAGATATTGGGGAAATCTTCAAAGTTGTAGTACGGGTCAACGTCGTTGTATTCGCGGTTGATAGATGCGCCGGGGAAGCCGGTGGCATAGCTTTCAAGCACCTCCTGATAAGAGGTAACTTCGAGGGGATCGTCACCCTGTGCGCTGAAATAAGTGTGCACGGAGATGGGAAGGAGGTCGTCCTTATAGGCTTCCTTAATCTTGTCGAGACCTACAATGCCGCGCGGGCACCAGCCACATTCCGTGCTGGTCCACTCTTCGATAACGTTCATTCTCTTTACACCGCCGTCAAGAGCAACAACAGGAACAGAAGCCACGTTGTCTTCTGCAGCTGTATCATCGCCGCCGTTCACCTTAGTTACAGTAAACGTACCGGTAAATACGCCCTTGCTGTTGGGCTTAACTTCCGTAACAGCCACACCCTTTGCGCCGAGGTAGCCGAGAGGAGTGGGAAGATTAACCGTACCGTTGGTCGTGTTGCCGTCTACTTCGTAGGTGTAGTCGAACGAAGTGATGTCCGTCATACCATAGTTGCGCACGTAAGCGCCGAACTGCTGGTTGCCGCCGGAGAGTTCGCCGCGAAGACCGTCTGCACCAAGCAAGGTGAGGTCGTTGTTCTTACGGCCGGCTTCACCGCTGGTGTAGCACTGAATGAAGTTGGCAGCGTAGCAGTCTTCGTAGAACCAAGTAGAGGTGTTGTGCCAACCGCCATAGTAGAAATAAGCACCGCCATCAACAGAAGTGGGATAAACGCAGGAAGCCACAGGATAGTTGTTGTAAGAAGGCGACTTAACGTAAGCCGTGTAACCTACCATGATGCCGTCACCCGTGATGGTGTAAGGATTCTCACAAGCGATAACGTTAGCTTTAAATTCATTAAGGCTGCAAGCCTGCTGCCATACAACCTGACCCGTCTTCAGGCTCATCACCCAAACAGAGCAGTTGGTGAGCGTACCGGGAGTAGCGTAGAAAGCAATCTGGTCGATGGTGTTGCCAACATACTTCTTCATTAAGCCTTCGGGGAAAGCCACACCCCAACGCATTTCAGTTGCCGATGAGGGCATGTTGATAAGGCCTGCAAAAGTAGCAGAAGAGTCAGCCCAGCACCAGAGATCAAGGATTTTAGACGCATCGATTTCGTCCTCGCGCGACTGGATTTTTTGTTTCTGCGGAGCAGTAACGATACCCTTCTTGAAGTCGCCGAAAGGATTTACAGTCTTGGCCTTAAGCAGGAAGTCGGGCAACTGCTGCTTTTCAACCTTAGCATCAACCTTAGACTTACCAAGAGTCTTAGACTGTGCGCTTGCCGTCATAGTTACCACTACGGCAGCAATCAGAAGTAAAAATTTCTTCATGTGCGTGATTATTAAATTAAGTTGAACAATAAAATGATTATCCGATTATATGATTACTAATACCTATATATTATCTGTTTGTTCCGCGTAAGTCTGAATAGATAGTGGCAAAATTAGTTACATTTTTCTTTTTGACAAACAAAAAATCAAACTTTCTGCCTTTATACTGCCTTTTTTGCTAACAATAATGCTTTCCCTCGCCGCAATTTGTGCCCCCGCCCGCAATTTTAAGCGCGAAAGAGGGCTTGGATTTCGTTGTCTGTGGCATTGTAGGCGGCATATTTTCAAAACACTATGATTGGGGCGGGCTGTAAGCCCAATTGTTGCCCCCAGCCCAGGGCAACGCCCTGGGAAATGGTGATGCATTGATTAAAGTGTCACGCTCTGTAAGAGCAGCCTGCTTTATGAGGGGCAACGCCCCGTGTGGCGTTTAGGGATTACGCGCTTTTGGTGCGTGGCATTTTTGCGCCAGCGCAAAAATGCCGAATGTAATGATCGCGGCATACGTTTCCCCAGGGCGTTGCCCTGGGCTATGGGCAGCAACTGGGCTTACAGCCCGCCTCAATGCGAATCCTTTCGATGCGTTGCCAGATTGAGCCCCTCTCCCCTACTGCAACACGAATGCGCCCTTGCGATATTCATAGGTCAAAGGGCGGAGGCAAAGGCGGGCGGCGCGGCGCAGTTCGGCGGAAAGCGCGGAAGCATCGATGCGCAACTGCAAGCGGTTGCCCTCCTGCCAAGAAGCCGCCACGGGAAGGGCGGGCAGCAACGCGTGGAGGGCAGAAAGGTCGGCATCCGTGAGCGAATCGGCGGGCGCGGCGGTGAGGAAATGCTTGCAATCTGGCTTGGGAAACGCCATCTTTAGCGGCTCCCACGAGAGGCTATACGCCGTAAGATGCGTCATCTCGCCGCCGGCGCTGACAGAATTGAGGCACACGAGCAGGCGGTCGCCCTCGCCCTGCAAAAGGTGCATCTCCCAACTTTCTGCATCAGAGACGCGCAGGCGGAGCATGCAGGAGTCCTTATATTCGAGCAGCGACCTGCCGCCGAGCCGGTTTTCCACCTCGGCTTTCAGGCGGTAATCGTAAAGGTCCAAGAGGTCGAGCCGCTCCGTATGTCCCAAAAGCGGCAGCACGTCCTGCGGCGCATTGATAAACAGGCTGTCGATCAAACCGGCACGCAGCGGCAGCGCGCTACACAATATTAATATATATAGGGAAACAAACCGTAGCATGGCTTTCTATCTTGTTTACTCGTTTACTTGTTTACTCGTCTACTTTCTCAGCAGATAATGACAGTGCAAAATTAGCGAAAACCCCATAATTAGGCAAATAATAGGCTTTTAACGCGAAAAAACCGCCTTGATGACTTGCAAGAGCAAAATTTAAGTCGTAATTTTGCACCCGATTTACCCCATTACACCCCTTTGTTACCAAACAAAAACCATTCATCAACCGAAACATAAAACGATAAAGATATGAAAAAAGGCATTCATCCTGAAAACTATCGCCCCGTTGTGTTCAAAGACATGAGCAACGGCGACATGTTCCTTTCGCGCTCCACTTGCAAAACCAACGACACCGTTGAGTTTGAAGGCGAAACCTATCCCGTAGTGAAACTTGAAATCTCAAGCTCTTCTCACCCCTTCTACACGGGCAAGTCCAAGCTCGTCGACACGGCCGGCCGCGTAGACAAGTTCATGAGCCGCTACGGCAAGACGCGCAAATAAGGATTATTTGCCGCTTCAAGCAACCCCATACGCCTCGCGCGGAATGCAATCGCAAATGCATTCCGCGCGAGGCTTTTTTTATGCGGCAATCTGAGCGGGCGGCGAACGAACAAAGAGAGATTATCCCCGAGATATTTTTTACTGTCTCGGGGATAATTTTTATTTTCAGCAAGATATTTTTTACTATCACATAAGAAAAAGTTTGTTACAAAATTTGTAACGCTTGTTAGAAACTTTGTAACGCATGTTACAAACTTTGTAATACGTGTTACAAACTTTGTAACAAAAACTATCTGCGCAGAAAGGAAAAAATATCAGGCAGACAGAAAAAAATATCAGGTAGAAAATAAAAACTGTCACGGCAGACAGGAAAAATTGTCTGCCGTGACAGTAAAAATTATCAGCAAGATACTGTGAACGGTCTTAGGAGATAGTGGCGGCCGCGTTATAAGAAAATTTGCGCTTCTTATCTGACCGTAGTCACCTTAGAGGAGGCTGTGAATGTCTTCGCCGTCACGCCGCCCGTGAGCGTGCCGCCCGTGGCCAGCCCGTTGAGGTTGTCGCCGCCCTCGAACGTGATGCGCCGCACGTCGGCGTGGCTGACCGCTGCCGCCTTGCCGTTTTGCTGCACCACCACCCACTCGGCACGCGCCGTGAGCATCATGCCGAGGAAGAAGAGAAAGAGTAGAGATTTCTGCATATACGTAACGTTTAGATTATTTGCCATACATATAATATATATATATACGCGCGCGAGACCCGGCAGTAGGGGTGTTCTGCAGAACGCCCGCCCAAGCTCGGCTTTGCCGCGTAAAGACTATATTTCACGTTACAAAATTACAGGTATTAAGATTTTGTTACAACAAAATTCGACCAACGGCACTTTTTTAACGACCAACTGCGCTATGTTGTAAAAAAAAAAGAGACACCAGCACGTGCTGGAATCTCTCTTAATAGGTCTGAAAATCTGTTGGTTTTAAAAGGGCGGACGACTTGACCTTAGTCCCACCGCGCCTTGCCCGCAAGTTTGCGCAGGCGTGCCGTCATGGCTTGGCCGATGCGGCGGAAATTGCCCTTTTTCAGGTTGAGCCAAAGTTCTTCCAGCGAGCGGGCCGCCTTGACCCACGGATGTCCCCATCCCTGAATGCGGAACATGCGGTTTTTGTAGCCCACATCTTCTATTATATAGCGCGGGTGGCGCAGGGGGAAGTCGAGTTCGTGCGCCTTCATCTCGAAAATGCGGCGGTAGGCGCGGGGCAGCACGTCGTTCGTGCCGCTAAGGTGAATGCCTTCGCCGCACGCTCCGAGGTTGGTCACCATATTTACGCGCGGCACGATGCTTAGACCGTTTGAGAAGAAAATGGCGGCGTGGAAAATCGTTTCGTAATACGCTTTGCCCGATGCGCGGTGGTAGCGGCAGAAAGGCACGAAGTCTTTCTGGTAGCGGCGTTCCTTGATGAGGGCTTCGAGCAGCGCGAGGTTGTAGCCGTCGTCGAGGAAAGAGTAAGTATCGTCCCAGAGGTCCACTACGCGTCGCCATGTTGCCCAGCCCGAGATGCAGAATGTGGTGGCAAAGAAGTAGTCGTAGGGCATTGGTGTTTGCTCGTCGTAATTCATGCCCGAAATCATAGAGATACGCTCGTCGTGCTCGTAGCGGTCGAGCATTTCCTTGCAGAAGCGGAAGAAGCTGACGGAGGGTATGTCGTCGTCTTCGAGCACGATGCATTTATCGGTCATAGAGAACGCCCACTTCTGAGAAAGGTATTCGGCGGGGTCGCACCCGATGTTTTTTTCTTGATAGTTGCGATGTACTTCGCAAGGCCAGTCCACCTGCGCCACGATGTCGCGGCAGGCCTGAATGCCCGGCAGGTCTTTCTCGCCGCGCGGCCCGTCTTGGTAGAGGAAGAGGCGTGCCGGCTGCGCCTTGCGCACCTGCTCAAAGACTTTCGCCAACGACTCGGGGCGGTTGAAGAAAAGGATAAGGACAGAGATGTCAAGCATGGAGAGAACGTTTTTAGTAAATGGTTTTAGCGGCGTTTTCGGTTTGAAGTATAATTGCCGGCGAGGCAATTATCTTCCGGGCGTTTTTAAATATGATAGGCTGTGGCTCGGCAAGGGGGCGGGCGTTTTGCAAAGATAGTGCAAGGCGAGTGCAATAGAGCTTGCTCTAATTGCCGAGCCGCAGCCTATCTTATTTAAAACGCCCCTACTATAGTTCTTCGCAGAAGAAAACGGCGTGGCCGGTGCGCTTGTCCTCGGGCGGCAGTTTCATGTAGTCCTTATAAAGGTCTTGCAGATAATGGTCGGGCGAGGCGGGGGCGCGGAACGTTTTTCCTTCGAAAGAGATTTCCGAAAGGGGAAAGATGTCGGCGGTGCGGTGCATGATGCCGTAGCCGTTGTTGTTGAGCGTGTTGGAGAAGTACTCCTTTTTATTGAAAAACAGCGAACCGATGTGCCAGAGGGCGGCGCAGCAGGCGCGCTTGATGCCGAAGTAGAAGAACTCGGCGGCGGAGCGCAGGCTGTAATAATGCTGGCTGTTGAGGATAGCGTTGGCGCGGCAGTAGCCCTTGGCGATGCGCTTCACGAAGCGGCGCGAAAAGGCGGGGTAGGGCATCATGGGAAAGATGTCCACGTAAAGCCCTTTGGCGTAGCCGCGCGTGAAGTCGTCGGCGGCTTCCACGAGGAAAGAGTTCGTGTCGCGTACCTTGAAGATAGGCATGCGCACGTCGCGGTCGGTGTCGGGCGTCTGCATCAGTAGATGCAGCGGCAGCTCGCGCCGCGCCGCTTCCACGAAGCGTGGCAGGTCGGCGAGGCGCATGGCGATGTCGATATCGTCGTCCCAGGGGATAAAGCCGCCGTGGCGCACGGCACCGAGCAGCGTGCCGCCGTCGAGCCAGTAGTCAATGCCCGCCTTGCGGCAGATGCTGTCTATTTCGCAGAGTATGCCGAGTTGCTTGAGCTGCACGGCACGCAGGTGCTCGCGCTGATGGATTTGCAGGGGAGTATTCACGGAGGTTACTTTTTTCTTTTCACATCGATTACCTGCCCGGTGTAGTCGGAGAGCAGCGAGCGCACGGTCACTTCCGCCACGTCTTCGCTGCGCAGCAGGGTGTCGTCGGGCTCGGTGCCGAAGTTCTTCACGCGCATCGGCGTTTTGGTGCGTTCGGGGTTGATGCAGTTCACGGCGATGCCGGCTGTTTCCCATTCCTGCGCCACGGCCTGCACGAAGTTTACGATAGCGGCCTTTGTGGAGGAATAGATGCTGTAGAAGGCGCGTCCGCGCGTGTAGCTGCTCGACGTGAAGAACACGAGTTTGCCGCGCGTCTCTTTCAGGTAGGGATAGGCTTCGAGCGCCACGTTCACCGTGCCCATATAGTTGGTGCGCACGGCGGCCTCGATGGTTTCCTGCTCCATGGCGTGGAGCGGCTCTTTGTTGAGCACGCCGGCGGTGTTGATGATATAGTCGATGCGTCCCTCGGCCTTTGCCACGCTTTGCAGGGCCTCCGCCACGCGCTTGCGGCAACCCACGTCGGTGCCCGTGGTGCTGCGGGCAAAGGCATGTACGCGCACGCCGGCGGCATAGAGTTGGCTCACTATGTCGTGGCCGATGCCGTAGCTGCCGCCGAACACGGCCGCCACCTTGCCGCGCAGAGCGTCGAGCGAGGCGGGTGCGGCGGGCAGTTCGCTGCCGCGCAACTGGAAGAACTTGTCGATGAGGTACGTGTCCTCTTTGTAGGTAAGCTTCATGTTGGCCTCTTCGCCCGGCACGAGATACACGGGCACCTCGGGCATGTATTTCACCACCACGCCGCAGTCGTCCGTCACCTTAAAGTTCGGGTCTTTCAGGGCGCGTTCGTAGGCCGTTTCAATCACGCTGAGGCGGAAGGCCTGCGGCGTTTGCCCGCGTTGCAGGAGCGAGCGGTCGGGAATGCTGCCAATGTGGTCGCCCTCGGCGCAGATAATTGTGTCTACGGCGGGGAGTGTCACGTCGATGGCCTCGCAGCGCGTGAGCGCGTCGCAAACGTCGTCGATGATGCGCTGCGACACGAGCGGCCGCACGGCGTCGTGGAACACGAGGTTTACGTCCTGCCCCGAATAGGCGCGCATGGCGGCGAGCGAGGAGTCATAGCGTTCCTTGCCGCCTTTGAGGATGCGCTTCACCTTTTTCCAGCCGCCTTGCAGCACGATGTTCTCCATGTCGGCCACGTAGAAGGGATTGGACACGATGGCTATTTCGCTGATGTGCGGATTGCGCTCGAAAGCGTCTATGGTGTGCTCCACAACCATTTTGCCGGCCACTTTGAAAAACTGCTTCGGCGTGCTCAGCCCGAGGCGGCTTCCGATGCCGCCCGCGAGGATTATGGCAATGTTTGGACGCATGATGAATTTATTTTGTTTGTTTTTTAGTAGACGAGTAGACAAGTAAACAAGTAGACGAGATATGAATGTCGTGCTGATTATATTTTATATGGTAACTTGTCTTGTTTACTCGTATACTCGTTTACTTGTTTACTCGTATGCGGATAGGCAAAGTTATGTATTTTTCTTCTATAAAAACCGCTTTTCCGCGCTTCGCGTGCCCGTTATGCGGCATTTTCTGTTTATTTTCGCCGAAAAATGTAGTTTTTGGGCGAAAAAAGCGTCAATAGGTTATATGAAAAATACCAGCGAACAAGACTTTGAGCGGTTGGTGCGCGACAACAAAGACACTATCTACACCGTTTGCTATATGTTCTCGAAAGACAGCGACGAGGTGAGCGACCTCTTTCAGGACATTCTCGTCAACCTGTGGCAGGGCTTCGATAAGTTTCGGGGCGAGAGCAAGGAGCGCACGTGGGTGTGGCGTGTGAGTTTCAACACCTGCATCTCCGCCGAGCGCAAGAAAAAGCGGGGTGAGGCCATTCCCCTCGACATCGACACCGACCTCTACGACCCTGCCGACGACGACGGGCGGCAAATCAAGCAGCTCTACGACCGCATCCACCGCCTCCGCCCCGTGGACCGCGCCATCGTGCTGCTCTGGCTCGAAAGCATGACCTACGAAGAGATAGCCTCTATCATCGGCATCACGCCCAAGAACGTCTCGGTGCGGCTCTACCGCATCAAGGAAACGCTGAAAAATATGTCGGACTAACTAACGCTTTCGCATTATGGACAATAATATTATAGAAGCCGAATGGCAGGAAATGAAGGAGCAGATCGCCCTGCTCAAAAAGACCATCGAAAGGCAGGACATCGTCAGCGACCGCCTCATGCGGCGCACCATGAAGCGCAAGATGCGCAGCCTTAACCGCGAGGCGCGGTTCGTTTACGTTTTAGGCGCGTTTGCCCTCGTGTATTGCAACATTGTGTTTTTCTATATGGACCTTTCGCTGTGGTTCTCGCTCGCCACCACCGTGTTCATGCTTGCCGCCATAGGCTACACCGTGTGGATGCATCGGGGGCTGAGCGTGGAGGAAATCTCCACGGGCCGCCTCGTGGAAGTGGGGCGCAAGGTGGCGCGTATGAAGCGGATGGGGCAGCGGTGGCTGCGCGGCGTGTTCCCGTTCCTTGCCGTGTGGTTCGGCTGGTTTGTTTGGGAGATATGGCAGTCAGAGGCAAACAAGGATTTAGCCCTCGGCATGATTGTCGGCGGCGTGGTGGGCGGCATTGTGGGCGGCATCATCGGATATATGCGCTACCGCAACACGCAGCGCTTGGCCGACGAGATTCTGGACAATATAAAAGACGTGTGCGGAGAATAGGCTGGCTGGTCCTTTCGTCCGCATTCATGCGGCCGGCCGCCATTGCCAGCCCGCGTCACAACCGGGCGCGTCGCTTCCAGCCCGCCAATCCTGCTTAAAGCTTCGAAATACGCCCTCCCGAGGAGCGAAAAACGAGAGAATGGCGGCCCGATGTTACAAAATTGTAACGAAAAGTTTGCAAACCTTGGTTTTATTCCCTACATTTGCCCGTGTTATGGAAAAGCACGCAGAGGAATTAGCAGGGATTGTAAAGGATATGCCGCCCATCACGCTCGACGAAATGTCGTCCATCCGACTGATGAACAGAATGGACACGAAGTTCGTCACCAACGTGGAAACGCTCAAAAAACTGCTGCAAATGGCTTGCGGCAGTTATTTCGCGCAGAATACGGGCGGACACCCTTACAGCCCCTATCAGACCACATATTGGGAAGACCCGGAGGAGCACGCCATGTTTCGCACGCATCAGTGCGGGCATAGGCCGCGCACCAAGGTGAGGGTGCGCACCTATCTCGACTCCAACCACACCTTTCTCGAAGTGAAGAAGAAGGACAACCACGGCAAGACCGCCAAAAAGCGCGTTGCTGTGCCCTCGCTCGAGGCCGTCGTCAAGGAACGTGCCGGCGAGGAGTTTCTCACAAAGCTCACGGGCTACACCTTTTCCGACATCGTGCCCGCCCTCGGCAACCGCTTCAACCGCATCACGCTTGTGAACTACGACAAGACGGAACGCCTGACCATCGACTTCGACCTGCAGTTCTTCAACTATGAAACGCAGGCGGAGCACGATATGGACAACATCGCCATCATCGAGCTCAAGCGCGACGGGCGCGTGCCTTCGCCCATTCTGCCCATGCTCCGCGAGTTGCGCATCAAACCCTCGGGGTTCAGCAAATACTGCATCGGCACGGCACTCACCAACGACGGCGTGCGCGTGAACCGCTTCAAGAAGCGCATCATCAAAATCAACAAGATTTTGGAGCGCGGGGCGCAATAATATATCTATATCGCGAGGACCATCACAAAAATCATAACTTTACAAAAAACCTTATTTCTTTCTCCTATTAAATGCCATGAACAACCTTTTCGCAGACTTTTTCAGTTCAAGCAACTTCGCCTTTACGGCAGACATCGCACAGCTGTGCATGAGTTTCCTCATGAACCTCGTGGTCGTTTGGATTATCGTGCATTTCTTTTATTATCCCAAAGGTCACCGGCGCGACTATTACTTCACCTTTCTGATGCTCTCGGTGAGCATCTTCATGCTGATCGGTGTGCTGCTCAAAGGCAGCAGCGACATGGGCATCGGCGCGGCGCTTGGGCTCTTCGCCATCTTCGGCATTATCCGCTACCGCACGGAGAGCGTACCTATCCGCGAGATGACTTACCTGTTTTTCCTCGTGGCGCTTTCGGTGCTCAACGGGAAAGTTGACGAACTGAATTTCCTCGGGCGGCTCATCATCAACGCGCTCTTTGTCGTGGTGGTATGGGTGTCGGAGAATTTCCTCTCGGCCTACCGCGAGGGCTGCAAGTTTGTGAAGTATGACAATATCGACCTCATCAAGCCTGAACGCTACGACGAGCTCGTGGCCGACCTCGAAAAGCGCCTCGGGCTGGAAATCCTGCGCGTGGACGTGGGCGCGGTGGACTTCCTCACCGACATGACGATGCTGCGCGTGTTCTACAAAGACCCCACCCACCGCATCAAAGCCGTGGACCGTATCCTTAAAGTACCTGCCGACAATGCGTTTTAGACATGTTGCCATATTATTATTGGCCGCCCTTTTCGCCGCGGTGCCGCAAATGCGCGCGGGCGACGACTTCGGGCTTTGGACGGAACTTTCGGTAGAGAAAAGCCTCTGCAAGCATCTCTCCGCCGACTTCGGCTACGACTTCCGCACGGAGCAGAACCTCAATGCCATTTCGCGCCACGGCGTGTCGCTGGGGCTGAGTTACAAACCGTTTAAGACCGTGAAGTTTGGCGGCAAGAAAAATGCCTTCTCCGTGAAGTTCGGTACAGGCTACGCCTTCCTCCACGACCGCAACCCGCAGGAAGATAAGGGAATAAAGGCTAAAGAAAATTATACGCAGAAAGGCAAGCGTAACGGCTGGAACGTGGACTCCATCATCGACCACGGCTATTGGCGCAACAAGCACCGCGCCTGGTTCGACGTGTCGGCAAAACTCACCCTCGGCCGCTTCTCGCTCTCCGTGCGCGAACGCTATCAGTTCACGCGCTATAATGCCGCGACTTGCAACCGCGACACCTACCGCCAACGTTATCGCGACCTTGCCTCCCCAGGCTTTATCGGCGACACGTATGTTTATAATGGGGAGAAATATACAGAGTACGAGCAGGTTTATATTAAGGAAACCGACGACAAGGCTTCCAAAAACCGCCACTACCTGCGCTCGCGCTTTGCTCTCGACTACAACATTCCCCGCTGTCCCGTCGACCCGTTTGTTACGGTGGAGTTCAGCAACAACCTTTCCGAGGGCATGTATCTCGAAAAGACGCGCTACACCGTGGGGGCTGACTGGAAAATAGGCAAGCAGCACACGCTCTCGCTCGCCTATCTCTACGACGACGGGCAGGACGATGACAGCAACGGCAATCTGCACGTCTTGGAAATCGGATATAAATTTAAGTTCTGACAATCAATTTCTCCCAAACTTAACTTCTTTGTAACAGATGCCGCCTAACTTTGCGGCGTACCTGTTCATTTCTTTTTGCCAACTCGTTTATTTGGCGGGCGTTCTGCGGAACGCCCCTACTCAATTCCATTTAGCTTATGAAAAGAATCCTACTCCTTCTGATGTGCCTGCCGACATTCGCGGCGCAGGCGCAGGACTACGGCTACCTCACGTTCCGCACGGCCGACGGCACGGAGCAGAGCATCGCCGCAGCCGGACTTAAAATCACGTTTGCCGACGGCAAGATGCTGGCTACCGCTGGCACGGAAACGCTCGACATAGCGCTCTCCGACCTCGCCGCCATGTTCTTCGCCGCAGAGCGCACCGGCATTGACAAAGTTGGTGCAGACGATGCCGCCGCGCTGGACTGGCGCCTCGATGAGGGCGGCCTGCACGCCGCTGCTGCCGACGGCGAAACTATGATCCGCCTTTACGATGCCTCGGGCAAGGCCGTGGCAAGCGGCAGAGGCGCGCTCTCACTGAAACTCGATAAGGGCATTTACGTGATGAAAGCAGCAGGTCAAACCATTAAAGTACTCGCACGATGAAAAAGATATTATCCGCAATAGCCCTTTTCTGCTGCCTCGCCCTCACCGCCACGGCGCAGCAGCTCCGCGTGTATCAAGGCACGGTGACTTACGTGTACCCCGCCAGCCTGCTCGAAACCATGAACTATTCCGACGGCGGGCAGACGCTGACCATCTTGGGACGCTCGTTCTCCACCGCTGAAATCGACAGCATCAAGGTGACGAACGTGCCCAGCACATTTACGCCGAACAGCATCAATGTGGATTATGCCGGCAACCGGGCGAACGTCACCGTTACGGGCGACATTGCCGCCCTCGTCACGGTCAGCGTCGACGGCGCAAACGTGAGTGTCCTTGCCGACGCCGCCCTGCAAGAAGAGGTGACCTATTACCTCTCTGGCACGTCGGCCAACGGCTCGTTCTTCATGGACGGCGAATTTAAGAGCACCGTAGTGCTCAACAATCTCAACCTCACCTCCACCACGGGCGCGGCCATCGACATTGAGAACGGCAAGCGCATCGCCGTGGTGCTGCCCGAAGGCACTGCCTCCACGCTCGCTGATGCTGCGGGCGGCGTGCACAAGGCCTGCTTCTTCATCAACGGCCATGCCGAGTTTGGCGGCGCGGGCACGCTCAACCTCTCCGGCCGCACCAAGCACGCCTACGCTTCCGACGAGTACACGCAGTTTAAGAGCGGGTTCGGCACGTTCAACGTCACCTCGGCGCTTAGCGACGGCATGCACGTGGAGCAATACCTGCAAACCGACGGCGGCACGTTCAACATCACTGGCGTGCAGGGCGACTGCATCGATGTATCGGCGACGAAGGACCCGCTCGACGAGTACAACGGCCAGACGTTCCTCAACGCCGGCACCTTCGTGCTCAACGTCGCAGCCGACGATACCAAGGGCATAAAGAGCGAAAACGAACTGGCTTTCAGCGGCGGCAGCATCACCGCCACCGTGAGCGGCAACGGCGCGAAGGGCATCAGCGCAGGCACCAACCTTACTGTGTCGCAGGCCGAGGGCGGCAGCACGACAATCAAGATGACTGTGACGGGCACCACCTACATGCCCGGCGACGCCACGCTCGAATCGAAATGCCGCGGCATCAAGGTGAAGGGCAACCTGACATTTGCCGGCGGCTTTATCGACATCTCTGCCACGGGCGCAAAGTCGAAAGCCATATCTGTCGACGGCGTATATTATTACAGCGGCGGACAGATGACCTGCACCGTAGATGCCGCCGGCGGCACGGTGCAAATCTAATCGCGGTTAGTTTTTAGAATTATTGCTGTCCGGTAAAACTCAAAAGAGCCTAAAAATCGTGCCCGAAGCCTAGTAAATTCAGGCTTCGGGCTTTCTTTTCCCCAAAGCAAGCCTCC
>SFFY01000059.1 GCA_004556745.1 Bacteroidales bacterium
CGACGTTCTGTTTCCAACGTGCGGACTACCTTCTCCAGACGAGTTGCGTCCCATAACAGACGCTCCTGAATGCCAAGCAGAAAATTGGAGCGGCTGCCTTTTATGACAATACTCTCTGACTCTGCATTCCATTCCTCTGCAAAGACTTTATATTCAGTATTCAACTGACGGACTACCCGATTGTGGATAATCTGGAAATAAATGCCTCCCTCCTTACCGCCCACCGTGGATGGCCTGAATTTTATCTTTATTGATGTCATAGTCATACCCTAATTTTATTTTTGAATACCATATTTTGAAAACTAACAAAGACATAATAAACCAAATTGCTTGCTATTTTATCTGGTCAGTCTCCCAGGCATCGATAGATGGTTGGGGTATTAGGCTTCCCTATGCCAAAATAATCTGGCACATTGGCAAGCCCAATGCCCGAAGATTTGGAATGCAACTAACCACGTGTTGCTAACTTGTCTGAATGGTAAGTAGCATTGCTGAACACAATTTTCTTGACCATCTCGTTGAGCCTGTCGGCAATGCGGTCACCATAATGCTCTCGGATTTGTTGCGGTGTGAGGTTGGTTGTAATCAGGGTCATATCTGCAACAATATTCATTTTGACACACCCTTTTTTTATTTTGCCAACAGTCCTCCGCGACAAGGACGATTCCTTACGCAATTTTTTCCCCTCTCAAACCTTTCAACCATTCAGCTTTTTCCATATCCATTTGTTTATAAGCGGTTTACCGCTGAACGGTTGGGCGTGCCAACCATTCATTGCTGAAGGGTTTGGGGCTGGAGGTGATTTATTCGCAGGTTATATTTTACTTGTTTCTCTGCCCTTTGTATTCGTTTTTTCAAAGGTCATTTTTACTTCCCCACAATTGCGGGGAAGGCACACCACAATTGTGGGGCGGCTTCACCACAGTTGCGGGGAAGGTACACCACAGTTGTGGGGCAATAACGATAAAGGGGATAAAAACAACTTTCTTGCTTAAAAGAACAACTTTCAAGGAGAAAAAAACAGCCGTTGTTTTTGGGTGTTTCTGTTGGAAATGGGTTGCGCGGGGGAATAACTTTGTAGAAGAAAAGGCGGCGGTTCGCGGGCGCGGTGCGGTCGCGTCACGCCCGTGGGGCGACCGCGTCTTGGGCGCGGGGCGGTCGAACCGCGGGCGAGGGGCGATGAAGATCAAGGAGGAAGAAACGACTTTCTGCGCTTTCAGGAACAACTTTTAAGGAGAAAAAAACAGGAGTTGTTTTTGGTCATTTCTGTTGGAAATGGGTTGCGCGGGGGGATAACTTTGCAAGCGAAAAACCACGGATTTTTTTTGCCCACGAATCTCACGAATCTACACGAATCTCGTGCTTTGCATTTAATGGCGACCTGTTCGGTCGCACGAATCGCACGAATGCAATGAGAGAGAGCGTTGAGGAAGGTCCTGTGGCGTAGTGCCTTCCAGGCACATCGGCCTTGCCTCGCCTTTCCGAGGACTTCGTCCCCGGTTACCATCGCTACGCTCTGTAGTGCCTTCCAGGCACTTAACACAAGTAACTAAGGTATTGAAAATGTTTGAATTCGTGTGATTCGTGCGACCGAATAGGTCGCCATAAATACACAGGACAAAGAGATTCGTGTAGATTTCTTTGACATTTTCGGCTGCACTCGGCATAACCCGAACAAGTTCGGTTCTGCACTCGTTTGCACGACAATTCGTGAGATTCGTGGACAAAAAATAATTCGTGGACAAATAATTGTAATTCAAATCATACATACAAAAAACTAAACCTATGGAATTTCCTATTCTTTCCGCATTGGCGGAACTTGGCGAAGCCTATGCACGGTACTGCGGGCGGAGGCTGATGAGAAAACTTGGCGGATATGAGGCTGCCGAGAGAAGACGAGTGCGCAGACGCGCTGTTGCTGAAAAGCGGGCGGTCGCCGTTAAGCGAGAGGCGGCGGCTGCGGCGGGCGTGCCGACGCTGGGGGATATTCATGCTATTATCTCCGAGCATTGGGACGTGCGCCACAACGCGCTGAGCAATAATCTTGAGGCAAAGCCTGCAGGCAGGGGCAATGAGGCGTTTGAGCCGCTCACCGAACGGATGCACAACTCTATGGTGAACCGCGTGCAGGAGGTGTTTCCGCTCTGCTTCAGAAGCAAGATCGACAGTTATCTCTTCTCGGACGAGGTGCCTTTGTTCAATCCGTTGCAGGGCTATCTCGCTGGGCTGCCCGCATGGGACGGCACCGACCGCATCGGGGAACTGGCGGCGCGGGTGTCGGACGACGCTCTGTGGGTCAATGTGTTCCGCACGTGGCTGCGCGGGGCGGTGAAGGGCTGGATGCAGGAGGACGGCGGCGCGTCGCCGCGCGTGTTCGACTGCCAGTTAGCGCCGCTGCTCGTGAGCGAGCGGCAGGGGCTGGGCAAGAGTACGTTTTGCCGTATGCTGCTCCCGGAGTGCCTGAGGATGTATTATTCGGACAAGTTCGACCTTTCCTCGGACAGCCATTCGGAGAAGCTGCTGGGGCAGTTCGCGCTGATCAACATGGACGAGTTCGACCGTTACTCGGAGCGGCAGATGGGGGTGTTGAAGAACCTGATGCAGCTGACGGACGTGAAGATGCGCCGGCCTCGAAGCAGGGGGCTTTCGGAGGTGCGCCGCGTGGCGGCGTTCATCGGCACGTCGAATTACTCGGAGTTGCTGGCTGACCCCACGGGCTCGCGCCGCTTTTTCTGTCAGGTAGTGGAGCGGCCTATCTCCAACGCGCCGATTGACTACGCGCAGCTGTATGCGCAGGCGGTGGCGGAAATTCAGGCAGGGGAACCGACGTTTTTCTCAAAAGATGAGGAGGCGGAGATTGAGGCGCACAACAAGTCGTTCTACCGGGAGTCGCCGCTGGCGGACGCATTCCACAAATCGTTTGACGCCGGGGGCGGACAGCAGGAGTGGCTGTCGGCCAACGAGATTTTTGAAATTCTCAAGCGGGAGTCGCTGAAGGCGTTGCAGGGCGTGACGATTGCGCGGCTCGGCAAGCAGCTCCGGCTGCTGGGCGTGGCGAAAAGGCACACGGTGCGGGGCAACCTGTACGGGGTGTGCCGGCGCGAGTGATGAAGGGTTGTGAAGGGTTGAACCGTAAAACTGTTTAGCTGTAATCGGCTAATTGACAATGGATTGCGGCGCGAAATGAATAGTTGAAAGGTTTTTCGGGGAAAATTTTTGCGTATAGAGAGGGTGGTATATACGCTGGATGAAGATAAAAACCATGAAAAACATCTTGCTGCGTTTGAAGCCCAAGGGCATGCCGCCGCAGCCAGTAGGGGCGTTTTGCAAAACGCCCGGTTAATGATTGCCTCATTGATTTTTGCCATTCGGCGCACACGGCGGGCGTTCTGCAGAACGCCCCTACTCGTGATTCTGACGAATGAAAAAGAAAAACGGGCGTGCCTTTTTCCGGCACGCCCGTTTTTTATAATGTCTGAATATAACCGCAAAAGGATTATTCGCAGCGGTAGTCTTCGAGGGCTTCCGCAGTCATGTCCATCACCCAAGTGTGGTGCTTCTGCACTTCGGCGGTGACGAAACGGGCATAAACGCGAGCAGATTTCTCAAACATTTCAGGCTGCTGCGTAGCGTTGTAGCAAAGCAGGTGGAGCATGATGACATCGGCGGCCATCTCTACGAGGTGGCGTGCGCAAAGGTCTTGCATTTCCTGCGACTGCGCTTCCTTGACGTGTTCCACGGCCTGCTCAAACAGGTCTGCCAATGCCTTGGCCTGTGCCTGCAAGGGCTTCACGGCTTCGCTCACTTCGGCCTGCTCGAACTCGCGCATCTGGGCGAGGTAAGAGCCGTTGGTGACGTAGCGGATAGCGGCAACGACCTGCAGCTGCGTGGTGCCTTCGTAGATGTTCGTGATGCGGGCATCGCGGTAGTAACGCTGGATGGGGTAGTCCATCATAAAGCCCGAACCGCCGTGGATTTGCAGCGCGTCAAACGTGTTTTGGTTGCAATATTCCGAGTTCATGCCCTTTGCAAGCGGCGTGAGCGAGTCGGCGAGTTTGGCATACGTCTTCTGCTCGGTGCGCTCCTCGGGCGTGAGCTTGCGTTCGCGGGCGATGTCGTCGAGTGCCTTGTAGATGTCCACATAGCGGGCGCACTGGTAGAGCAGGGCGCGGCCGGCATCGAGTTTCGCCTTCATGAGCGAAAGCATATCGGCCACGGCGGGCAGCGTGATGATTTTCTTGCCAAATTGCTCGCGGTCGCGGGCATAGGCCAGACCTTCGTTGTAAGCGGCCTGCGAGATGCCCACGCTCTGGGCGGCGATGCCGAGGCGTGCGCCGTTCATCAGAGCCATCACATATTTGATAAGACCCATCTTGCGCATGCCGCAGAGTTCGGCCTTGGCATTTTTATATACGAGTTCGCAGGTGGGCGAGCCGTGGATACCGAGTTTGTTCTCGATGCGGCGCACGTTCACGCCGCCGTCGCGCTTGTCGTAGATGAACATCGAGAGGCCGCGGCCGTCGGTTGTGCCTTCTTCCGAGCGGGCAAGCACAAGGTGCAGGTCGGCGTCGCCGTTGGTGATGAAGCGCTTCACGCCGTTCAGGCGCCAGCAGTTTTCCTTCTCGTCGAAGGTGGCTTTGAGCATCACGCTTTGCAGGTCGCTGCCTGCGTCGGGCTCGGTGAGGTCCATCGACATCGTTTCGCCGGCGCAGATGCGGGGGATAAAGCGGCTGTGCTGGTCTTCATCGCCAAATTCGTAGAGCGTCTCGATGCAGTCCTGCAAGCTCCAGATGTTGCCGAAGCCGGCATCGCTGGCAGCCACGAGTTCGGCGCACATCGTGTAAGGCGTGATGGGGAAGTTGAGGCCTTCGTAGCGGCGCGGCATCGTCATGCCGTTCATGCCTGCCTGCACCATTGCTTCGAGGTTGCGTGCCGTGCCGGAGGCGTAGCGCACGCGGTCGCCCTCGTGGTGCGGTCCTTCGAGGTCAACGCCCTCTGCGTTGTCGGCAATCGTGGTGCCGGCAATCTCGCCCACGATGTCGAGCACGCGGTCGTAGCTGTCCATGGCATCTTCAAAATCGAGCGGAGCGTAGTCGTACGCGTCCTTGTCGCGGAAGTCTCTTTCTTTGAGTTCCACGATGCGTTTCATCAAAGGATGCTGAAGTTCAAACTTCAGCTCGGGATGGTCTGTATAATTGTTAGCCATTGTCGTTTACTTGCTATTCTCTTTGTAATACTTAATCATTTTGGGGACAACTTCTTCCACGCTGCCCGTAATCACGTAGTCGGCCAGTTGGTTGATCGGCGCATCGGGGTCGGTGTTGATTGAGATGACGATGCCGCTCTCTTTCATGCCCGCCACGTGCTGGATAGCGCCGCTGATGCCGCAGGCGATGTACACCTTGGGGCGTACCGTCACGCCCGTCTGCCCGATTTGCAGGTCGTGCTCGCAGAAGCCGGCGTCTACGGCGGCGCGGCTCGCGCCTACTTCGCCGTGGAGTTCGTCGGCCAACTTGCGGAGCAGGTCGAAACCTTCTTTGGAACCCACGCCGTAGCCGCCTGCCACGATGATGGGCGCGCCTTTCAGATTGTTGGCGGCTTTCTCAACATGGCGCTCAATGACGCGCACCACGTAGTCCGTTTCGGGCACGAACTTGGCAACATCTTCATAAACGATTTCGCCGTTATAGTATTCTGCCACCTTTTCGGCCTTCATCACGCCGCTGCGCACGGTGGCCATCTGCGGACGGTTGTCGGGGTTGACAATCGTGGCCACGATGTTGCCGCCGAAAGCGGGGCGGATTTGATAGAGCAGGCCTTCGTAGTGCTTGCCCGTCTTCTTGTCGTCGTAGTCGCCGATTTCGAGCGCGGTGCAGTCAGCCGTCAGGCCGCTGGTGAGCGAAGAGCTGACGCGCGGGCCGAGGTCGCGGCCGATGACCGTAGCGCCCATGAGGCAGATTTGCGGCTGCTCCTGCTTGAAGAGGTTTACGAGAATGCTCGTGTGCGGCTTGGAAGTGTAGGGATAGAGGCCCGGTGCGTCGAACACGTGGAGCTTGTCTACGCCGTAGGAGAGAATATCCTTCTCCACCTTTCCCGTAATGCCGCTGCCGGCGGCGATGGCTTCGAGCTGCACGCCCAATTCGTTGGCCAATTTGCGTCCCTTGGTGAGAAGCTCGAAAGAAACTTCCTCAACCGTGAACTTATCTATTTCGCAATATACAAATACGTTGTTCATGATTTCAATTTCTCCAGATTATTATCCAATAGTATGGCTTTCGAGTAATTCCTTAACAAGGCCTTCCACGTCGGCGTCGCTGCCCGTGAGGCGCTTGCTCTCTTTGGCTTTGAACACGATGTTCTGCACGGCCTTTACCTTGGTGGGCGAGCCGGCGAGGCCGCATTGCGCGAGGTCGCCGTCCACGTCTGCCACGCTCCACTGCGTCACGGTGAGGTAGGGCTTCTTTTCATATTCTCCGGCGTAGGGCAGGGGTTTGTCGGCGGGGCGTTCCATGGGCGCGGAGGCGCGCTTGTATTTCATCACGAGCTTGGCGTTGCGCGGGCGGCAGGGTGCGGCGTTGCCGTTCACCGTGACCAGCAGGGGTAGGGGCGCTTCCACGCGCTCGATGCCGCCGTCGATGGTGCGCAGGGCGGTAACCTTGCCGTCCTTAACCTGCTCAATGGCGGTGACATAAGTAACTTGGTTGAGGTCGAGCTTTTGCGCCACTTGCGGACCTACTTGCGCCGTGTCGCCGTCGATAGCCTGGCGGCCGCCGATAACGAGGTCGGGCATGCCGATCTTCTTGATGGCTTGGCTCAAAGCGTAACTGGTGGCCAGCGTGTCGGCGCCGGCAAAGGCGCGGTCGGTGAGCAGCACGCCGCCGTCGGCACCGCGATACAGTCCTTCGCGGATAACGTCCGTGGCACGGGGAGGTCCCATCGTGAGAATGGTAACCGTCGAGCCGGGATGCTGGTCCTTGAGGCGCAGCGCCTGCTCGAGGGCGTTGAGGTCTTCGGGGTTGAAAATAGCCGGCAGGGCAGCGCGGTTCACTGTTCCCTCCGGCGTCATGGCATCTTTGCCAACATTGCGCGTGTCAGGCACTTGCTTGGCAAGAACTACGATTTTAAGACTCATAAATATTATTTATTTAGAATAGATTTAAGTACAATATGGGTTGCCTTCTTTGCGGAATATACAAGTCAATATGGCAACCGCACGTTGCAAAATTAGGTATTTGCTTGTAAGGAAACAAACTTTTGGTCTTAAAAGTGCGATTTCCTTACCCCATATTAAAAATAGCGTGCGATGCCGGCAAACGTCCTTAGCCGCTTCATGTGGAAGAGGCGGAGCAGGGCGCAGGGCAACTGCTCGGGGATAGGGTCGAGCAGGGTGTGCTGCAAATTCTCGCGGCGGTTGTCTGCGAAGTCCGCGCGTATGCGGCGAAACTCGCGCCGCGCCTGAAACACGGCCTTGAAATTGGCTATGCCGTTCGGCGAAATAAGGAACGAGCAGGCTGCCACGATGTCTAAAACGCTGCGCACGCGCATCACGCGCTTCAATTCCCGCTCGGGCAGGTTTTTATAGAGCAGCAGCAGGTTGTTGCGGAAGTTCAGGAAGGTTTTGCGCGGGTGGTGCTGCGCCAGCGTGCCGCCGCCCACGTGGTACACCGTGCTTTGCGGCACGCACACGATGCCTCTGCCGCGTGCCCTAAGCCGCCAGCAGAGGTCAATCTCTTCCATGTGCGCGAAGAAGCGGCCGTCCAGTCCGCCCACGGCTTCCCAGTCCGCGCGGCGTATCATCAGGGCTGCGCCCGTGGCCCAGAATATCTGGGCGATGCTGTCGTATTGCCCTTTGTCGGTCTCCACCACGCCGAACACGCGCCCCCGGCAAAAGGGGTAGCCGTAGCGGTCGATGTAGCCGCCGCAAGCGCCGGCGTATTCAAACTCCGTGCGCTTGCCCTCGCAGAGCAGTTTGGGCTGGCAGGCGGCCGTTTCGGGGTGCTCCTCCATATAATTGAGCAGCGGCGCGAGCCAGTCGGGCGTAACCTCAACATCCGAATTGAGCAAAAGGTAATAGTCGGCTTCCAACCCGCGCAACGCCTCGTTGTAGCCTTGCGCAAACCCGTAGTTCTTGGCGAGCGGCAGGCGGCGCACCGTGGGAAACTCTGCCGCCAGCATCTCGAGCGACCCGTCCGTCGAGCCGTTGTCCGCCACGATGACTTCTGCCGCGCCGACGGAGTAGTTCACCACGGAGGGCAGGAAGCGGCGCATCATCTCCTTGCCGTTCCAGTTGAGAATAACGACTGCTATTTTGGGATTAGGCATAATCAGATTTTTGTAGACAATAATATTATTCGTTTGTAGGTTGGATGGAATTAGATAAAAACCAAATAAAACCGCTTGTTCAGTGTGGGCCTACCGGCTTGCCTTAGCGGATAGACCTCGAGCCTGAAAGTCTGTTGACTTTCGTCTCGCGTCCTCTCCGCTAAGGCGGCGGTCGGTTCCCGCCCGCCCCACACAGAACAAGGAAAAAACCGGTAAAAACCCGTTACCAATGAAATATGCATCAGTGCAACATTGATGTTGTCAAGGTCTCACAGGTTTTTCTTGGTTTTTATCTAAAACTAGATAATTCGTCCAACATATTTATATGTGTGTCCCTAAAAGGCACGGTTCGTCCTCGCCCGCCGCCTGTGCCATTGCCGCGAGGCGCACGGGGGTGATGCTGTTGTCGGCCACGGCGAGCGAGGGGGCTTGCTCCACGCGGATATAGTTGTCCGTGAAGCCGCGCAGCGGACCGTCGCCCTTGCCGTGTTCCCACAGCACGGGGCGCACCTCGCCGATATATTTTTCATAAAACGCCTCGTGTTTGCGGCGCGAGAGTTCCAAGAGCCGCTGGCTGCGCTCGTGCTTTTCGGCAGGCGACACCGTGTGCGGAATGTTCAGTGCCCTTGTGCCCGGGCGTTCGCTGTAGCTGAACACGTGGAGTTGCGAGATGCCGAGGCTGTCGATAAAGCGGTAACTGTCTTCAAAGAACGCCTCCGTTTCGCCGCGCGTGCCTACAATCACGTCCACGCCGATGAAGGCATCGGGCATCAACTCGCGGATGCGCTCCACGCGGCGGGCGAAGAGGGCAGTGTCGTAGTGGCGGTGCATCAGACGCAGCACGTCGTCGCTGCCGCTCTGCAAAGGCAGGTGGAAGTGCGGCATAAAGGCTCGGGAGGAGGCGCAGAAGTCAATGATCTCGTCGGAAAGTAAGTTCGGCTCGATTGAAGAGATGCGGTAACGCTCGATGCCCTCCACACGGTCGAGCGCACGAATCAGGTCGAGGAACGTTTCGCCCGTGGAGTGCCCGAAGTCGCCGATGTTCACGCCAGTAATCACAATTTCCTTGCCGCCGCGTGCAGCCACGTCCTCGGCCTGTGCCGCGAGCGAGGCGATAGATCCGTTGCGCGAGCGGCCGCGAGCCATGGGAATGGTGCAATAGGTGCAGTAGTAGTTGCAGCCGTCCTGCACTTTCAGGAAATAGCGCGTGCGGTCGCCGCAGGAACACGAGGGCACAAAGGTGCGAATGTCTTTGGTGGGCACGGAGATGGCTTCGTGGCACGCCTCGCCCTTCATCTCCGCCCGGCGGCGTGCCAGCCTCTCTTTGAGCATCTGCGCCACCTGGCCTTTCTGCTCCATGCCGAGCACGAGGTCCACACCGTCGAAGCCGGCAATCTCTTGCGACTTCAACTGCGCGTAGCAACCCATCACCAGCACAAACGCGCCCGGGTGTTCCCGCGTGAGGCGGCGTATGGCCTGGCGGCATTTCTGGTCTGCCACGTCGGTCACGGAGCAAGTGTTCACGATGCACACGTCCGCAGCCTCGCCTTTCTCGGCCGGCCGCGCCCCGCAGCGCATCAGTTCGTCGCGTAGCGAGGAGGTCTCCGCGAAGTTGAGTTTGCAGCCCAAAGTCTGGAATGCCACTTTAAGGCCGCGCAACGTGTCCGCTCCTTTCTCCGCCGACTCATTATATATATATGTATCGCGCGCGGGCGCGAAGCCGTCTTGTTTAGAGTTGCTAAGTTCTTCCATTTTGAAAATACCGATTTCAAGGCACAAAGTTAGCATAATTAACTAATATCCTCGGAAAACTTATAGGCAAAAGCGGCATTTGCTGCGCAGATACTTTTCTTTTTCTCGCCGCAACTACCCGAAAAACACCTCTAATTTGATAACCGTACTTTTCAAACGGGCAACCTAAGTTAATTCTTTGTTAAAATCCGGGGCAAAATAGCATTTTCTTGGTAGAAACATTTGGAGGGCGTGAAATAAGTCCATAACTTTGCAGCGTTTTAATAAAGGCAATTGATTGTTTTACTTTAAAAAATTTCAAACAAAATGAAAAAGTTAGTTTTCATGTTCGTAGCTTTCGCTGCAATTTCTTTCGCTTCTTGTGGTAACAAAACCGCTGCTACTGACGCTGCTGCTGATTCTGACAGCGTAGTAGTTGACAGCCTCGCTGGCGACAGCCTCGTTGCTGACAGCGCAGCTGCTGACACCACGGTTGCTGACACTGTAAACGCTTAATCTTAGCGAATTGCAGTAGCTCTCTACGAACATTGAGAGAGACTTAACCTGAAAGGTCGTGTACCTTTCAGGTTTTTTTATGCTCTGATTTCTATAATTGCCAAAGTATTTGCTGTATTGCAGCAGGCGCAGGGATAAAAAAATTAATGGTGACATCTGTCTCTACAGGTCACCATTAACCAACACAAAAACTAAACTAGACTTAACTAAACTATTATGCGTTGTCTCGCGACAACTTGATATTGCAAATATAGGGTATACTTTTATTATTTCCAAAGAAAATCAAAAAAAATATTCGTTTTACCTATAATTTAACGTTTGTATAGGTTTGCAATCAGCAAATAATCCAGCAAAGTCACGGCTGCCATGCTTTCTACTACGGGCACGGCGCGGGGCAAAACGCAGGCGTCGTGCCTGCCTCGGGCCTTGATGGTCGCGGCGTTGCCGTCCTTGTCGATTGTCGGCTGCTCGCGCAGCAGGGTCGCCACGGGCTTGAAAGCCACGCGGAAGTAAATGTCCTCGCCGTTGCTGATGCCACCCTGTATACCGCCGCTATTGTTGGTAAGGGTATGCACCTGGCCGTCGCCGTCGGCGACAAAGAGGTCGTTCTGCTCGCTGCCGCGCTGCGCCACGCCTTCGAAGCCGCTGCCGTAGTCGAAGCCTTTGGCGGCGTTGATGGAAAGCATGGCTGCGCCGAGGGCGACGTGCAATTTTCCAAACACGGGTTCGCCCACGCCAACCGGCACGCCCGTTATCACGCCGGTGATGATGCCGCCGATGGTGTCGCCTTCGGCTTTCACGCTCTTGATGAGGGCGGCCATCTTTTCGGCGGTCGCGGCGTCGGGGCAGCGCACGGCGTTGCTCTCTATTGCGTTGAGGTCGTAGTCTTTGTAAGTGCCGGGCAGGGCGATGCCGCCCACTTGCGAGGTATAGGCTTTCACGCAGATGCCTTGCGCTTGCAGGGCAATCTTGGCAAAAGCCCCCGCCACGCATCGCGCTGCCGTTTCGCGTGCCGAGGCACGCCCGCCGCCCCGGTGGTCGCGTATGCCGTACTTATTATAATAGGTATAGTCGGCGTGCGAGGGGCGGAACACATCGCGCAGATTGTCATAGTCTGCCGAGTGCTGGTTTTCGTTGCGGATAATGAAGCCGATGGGCGTGCCTGTGGTCTTTCCCTCGAACAGCCCCGAGAGGATTTCCACGCGGTCGCTTTCCTTGCGCGGCGTGGTCAGTGCACTCTGCCCCGGGCGGCGGCGGTCGAGTTCGTGCTGCACGACGCCGAGGTCAATGCCGATGCCTGCCGGCATGCCGTCAATCACGCCGCCGATGGCCGGGCCGTGGCTTTCGCCGAACGTCGTCAGGCGGAATATCTCTCCAAAGGTGTTCATGGTAAAGAAAATTGGTCGGAATTACTATTACAACAGCAAATTTAGATAAAATCCGCGGATTCTCTCTAAATTTGTAACGGAAATTAAAGCCTTGATTATTATGTCAAAGATTACGGTTCAAGAAACACAAGTAACTGTTCTGCAATGGGAAGAACAGGATTATATTTCTCTAACAGACATGGCTGCAGCCAAAGAAGGGGACAGTCGGGCTGCAGATATCTTCACATCAAGCATAGTAGCGTCGTACCTCGTGCCGTACCTGGAATAACCGTAGCTCATGAGATGGTGGGAATCGTTGAGTCAGACAGAGGAAACCTATCGCCTATTCTGAAAACAAGGAAGATGGCGTCATAAAGATCGCAATTTACAACGAATAATAAGATAGTTAAAGAAAAGATGCAGATACTACTTGCTAATGCCAAAATAATGAACGATTGCTCTGAGGTTCAACCTCTAACGACACCAATG
>SFFY01000097.1 GCA_004556745.1 Bacteroidales bacterium
AATGAACAACAAGAAGAAAAACGAGGGTCAGACCGACTTTTCCTATTACGGTCTGTACCTGCTGGACTATCTCCGCACGAACAAGTTTGAACAGGCTGACGACACCGCTTTCATACGGGAACGGGCCGACCGTGCCGCCGAAACGTATGAGAGGGCACGGCTTGAAGGCTATCCCGCCGATGGTGCGCAGGAACTGGCGATGGACACGCTGCTGCGCGGGCTGCATTATTCCCGTTACGCCATCCTCCGCGAAGTCGTGGAAAACGAGTTTGCCGATGAAGTGCCGGAAGAGAAGCGTGAAGCCTTTGTCCTGAAACTGCTGCCGCTTGTCGGCAACGTGTTCTCCGTCTATGACCTCTCGGATGACAATTTCGCCCTGTCTTCCGATTACGACCTGCTCTACACGGAGCTGACGGGAGCAACCGTCCTTTACTTAGACGAATATGGCGTTTAACCGCAAACAGAAACTGCGGGACAACATCGAGGCGATACGGACGGCATTCATCCTTGACAGGGAAAATAGGACAGCGACAACCGAAGAGCGTGCCATACTTCAAAGGTACTGCGGTTTCGGCGGTCTGAAATGTATCCTCAACCCTGCAAAGGAACTGACGGATGCCGTCCGGTGGGCGAAATCCGACCTCGAACTGTTCGCCCCGACGGTGGAGCTGCACAGGCTTATCCGTGAGAACAGCAAGGACGAAACAGAGTACAAGCGGTTTGTGGATTCGCTGAAAGCGTCCGTGCTGACCGCTTTCTACACCCCCAAAGAGATAACCGACACCATCGCGGACGTGCTGGCAGATTACAGCGTCCGCCCCGCCCGTATGCTCGAACCGTCGGCAGGTGTCGGCGTGTTCGTGGATTCCATGCTGCGGCACAGCCCCAATGCGGATGTGATGGCTTTCGAGAAGGATCTGCTCACGGGTACAATCTTGAGGCATCTCTATCCCGACCAGAAAATGCGCACCTGCGGTTTTGAGAAAATCGAAAGACCGTTCAACAATTATTTCGACTTGGCGGTGTCCAACATTCCGTTCGGTGACATTGCCGTGTTCGACGCGGAGTTTCAGCGGAGCGACTCTTTCGGCAGACGCTCCGCCCAGAAAACCATCCACAACTATTTCTTTCTCAAAGGACTGGATGCCGTGCGTGACGGCGGTATCGTGGCGTTCATCACCTCGCAAGGGGTATTGAATAGCACCAAGACCTCCGTGCGTAACGAGCTGTTCAGTCAGGCCAATCTGGTATCCGCGATACGCCTGCCCAACAACCTGTTCACGGACAACGCGGGCACGGAGGTGGGCAGTGACCTGATTGTCCTGCAAAAGAACCTCAGCAAGAAGGAAATGTCGCAGGACGAGCGGCTGATGACCGTGATACAGACGGACACGAAAACCGCCCTGACCGACAACGCCTATTTCATCCACCACCCGGAACGCATCGTGCATACGATGGCGAAACTTGACACAGACCCCTACGGGAAGCCCGCTATGGTTTATCTGCACGAGGGCAAGGCAGCAGGCATCGCCGGGGATTTGCGCCGTATGCTCGACGAGGATTTCCATTACAGGCTTGCCATGCGCTTGTATTCGGGTTCAATCCGGCAGGCAGGAACGGAAGAAAAAGTTGCCGTTCAAAATAAAGTAGAGCGTCCTGCCATAAAATTGGAAACAGTATCCTCGGCGCAGACGGTGGAAACTCCGACAGAAAAGCCGCAACCCGCAGATGAAAAGCCGGAGATAGAACCGCGCCCGCAATATTCCGCAGGCGTGCAGCTCACCCTGCTTGACCTCTGGGGGATGACGGAAGAGGTCAGCCAACCGAAAACCTCCAAAAAGAAAAAGACGGTGAAAAAGGCAGTTACGGCAAAGTCCACTCCGCCCAAACCGAAAGTCACGGTTACACCGACAGCTCCAACTGCAAAACCCGCAATGGAGAATAAGGAGGTGAAAGCGGAGAACACCGCCAAGCCTGCCGACCCGGACGACATCTATGCCACACTGGACTGGGATACCAATCCTCCCATCAACGGTTTCTATGAAATGATGATGGGTTTGACGCCGGAGCGTAGGAAAGAACTTCGGGAACTGGCAAGGCAGCATAACGAGAAACAAGTGGCGGAAAAGACGGAAGTGAAAGCCGTGCCGGAAACTTCCCGTGAGCAGCCACGACAGGAGGAAACACAGCCGGAGGCAGTCGCCGCACCTGCCGTTACAGATACCCCATCGGAAGCGGTGGGGACTTTCCTTTTCCCCGACATCGAAGCGGAAAAGCCGAAGGAGGAAGTCGTGGACCTTTCTCCGCGTGCCTACCACCGCACGCCGGAGATGCACCTGCGCGAAGGGTGACCGGGGGCGTCATAACATCGGCTACCTGAAAGACATCACGCCATACGGGGCGACATTCCAGCCGCTCGACCTGAAAGGATACCAGAAGGAAAAGGCGTTGTTGTATGTGTCGCTGCGTGACGCCTACGAGCGTCTGTACCGTTATGAATCGCTCCGGCGCGAGGCAAATGTTCCGTGGCGAGAGCATCTGAATACCTGTTACGATGAGTTTGTCATGCGCTACGGCAACCTCAACGCCAAGCAGAACGTGAAGTTAGTGATGATGGATGCGGGCGGGCGCGACATCCTTTCGCTGGAACGGATGGAAAACGGAAAGTTCGTCAAGGCGGACATCTTCGAGCATCCTGTTTCCTTCGCGGTGGAGAGCCATGCCAACGTAGGCTCTCCCGAAGAAGCCCTGTCTGCGTCGCTCAACAAATATGGTACGGTCAATCTCGACTATATGCGGGAGATAACCGACAGCACGGCGGAGGATTTGCTCACTGCCCTGCAAGGGCGCATCTACTACAATCCGCTCGTGACCGGTTACGAAATCAAAGACCGTTTCATCGCCGGAAATGTCATAGAGAAAGCGGAACGCATAGAGGCATGGATGGGTGACAATCCCGAAAATGAGCGTATGCCGGAGGTGAAGCAGGCGTTGGAGGCTCTGAAAGATGCCGAGCCGCAGCGCATCGCCTTCGAGGATCTGGACTTCAATTTCGGGGAACGCTGGATTCCGACGGGTGTCTATGCCGCCTACATGAGCCGGCTGTTCGACACGGAGGTGAAAATCGCCTATTCCGCAAGCATGGACGAGTTTTCGGTGGTGTGCGGCTACCGCACCATGAAAATCACGGACGAGTTTCTGGTGAAGGGGTATTACCGGAACTATGACGGTATGCACCTCCTAAAACACGCCCTGCACAACACCTGCCCTGACATGATGAAGTCCATCGGCAAGGACGAGCATGGCAACGACATCAAGATGCGCGACAGCGAGGGAATACAACTCGCCAACGCCAAGATTGACGAGATACGAAACGGCTTCTCCGAATGGCTCGAAGAGCAGTCGCCGCAGTTCAAGGAGCGGCTTGTGACGATGTATAACCGCAAGTTCAACTGTTTCGTGCGCCCGCGCTACGACGGCTCCCATCAGACCTTTCCCGACCTCAACCTGAAAGGGCTGGCAAGCCGGGGTATCAAGAGCGTCTATCCCTCACAGATGGATTGCGTCTGGATGTTGAAACAGAACGGCGGCGGAATTTGCGACCACGAGGTGGGAACCGGTAAGACGCTGATAATGTGCATCGCCGCGCATGAGATGAAGCGTCTGAATTTGGCACACAAGCCGATGATTATCGGGCTGAAAGCCAACGTTGCGGAGATTGCAGCCACCTATCAGGCGGCATATCCCAACGCACGTATTCTGTACGCTTCGGAGAAGGACTTTTCGACCGCCAACCGTGTGCGCTTCTTCAATAATATAAAGAACAACGACTACGATTGCGTCATCATGTCGCACGACCAGTTCGGCAAGATACCGCAGTCGCCGGAATTGCAGCAGCGCATCCTGCAAGCAGAGCTTGACACGGTGGAGGAAAACCTCGAAGTGCTACGGCAGCAGGGAAAGAACGTGTCGCGGGCGATGCTGAAAGGATTGGAGAAGCGCAAGCACAACCTTGAAGCGAAGCTGGAGAAGGTGGAACACGCCATAAAGTCACGCACGGACGACGTGGTGGATTTCAAGCAGATGGGCAACGCGCCACGACCGTGTGGCGGGATTGGGAAACAGCGAGGGAAGCCAGAAGGCACTTAACATGCTCTTTGCCATACGCACCATACAGGAGCGCACAGGAAAAGACTTGGGTGCGACCTTCCTCTCCGGCACGACTATCAGCAACTCACTGACTGAATTGTACCTGCTGTTCAAGTACCTGCGCCCGAAGGAGCTGGAACGGCAGGACATAAGGTGTTTCGACGCTTGGGCGGCGATATTTGCCAAGAAGACGACGGATTTTGAATTTAACGTGACGAACAATGTGGTCCAGAAGGAGCGTTTCCGCTACTTCATCAAAGTGCCGGAGCTTGCCGCCTTCTATAATGAAATCACGGACTACCGCACGGCGGAGGATGTGGGCGTTGACCGTCCTGCCAAGAACGAGATACTGCACCATATACCGCCCACGCCGGAACAGGAGGACTTCATACAGAAACTGATGCAGTTCGCCAAGACGGGCGATGCCACCTTGTTGGGCAGGCTGCCGCTTTCGGAAACGGAAGAAAAGGCGAAGATGCTCATCGCCACGGACTATGCCCGGAAAATGGCACTCGACATGCGCATGATAGACCCGAATTACGAAGATCATCCCGACAACAAAGCGAGTCACTGTGCCAAGATGATCGCGGAGTATTATCAAAAATACGACGCCCAGAAAGGCACGCAGTTCGTTTTCTCTGATTTGGGGACATACCAGCCGGGCGACGGGTGGAACGTCTATTCGGAAATCAAGCGCAAACTGACGGAGGACTACGGTATACCGCCAAGCGAGGTGCGCTTCATTCAGGAGTGCAAGACCGACAAGGCGCGGAAGGCGGTGATAGACGCCATGAACGCCGGGACGGTGCGTGTGCTGTTCGGCTCTACCTCTATGCTCGGAACGGGTGTGAACGCCCAGAAACGGTGTGTGGCTATCCATCATCTCGATACGCCGTGGCGACCGTCCGACTTGCAACAGCGTGACGGACGCGGAGTTAGGGCAGGTAATGAGATTGCCAAACATTTCGCCGGGAACAACGTGGATGTAATCATCTACGCGGTGGAGAAGTCACTGGACAGCTACAAGTTCAACCTCCTGCACTGCAAGCAGACTTTCATAAGCCAGCTCAAAAGCGGTGCGATGGGTGCGCGTACCATCGACGAGGGGGCAATGGACGAAAAATCGGGCATGAATTTCTCGGAATACATGGCGTTGCTCTCCGGCAATACCGACCTGTTGGACAAGGCGAAACTGGAAAAGCGGATCGCATCGCTCGAAGGGGAACGCAAGTCGTTCAACAAGGGCAAGC
Source organism: Bacteroidales bacterium (assembly GCA_004556745.1). Taxonomy (GTDB): domain Bacteria; phylum Bacteroidota; class Bacteroidia; order Bacteroidales; family Bacteroidaceae; genus Alloprevotella. The sequence continues at coordinate 5,400 of SFFY01000097.1, forward strand.
GTGATTCGGAGTTCAAGCTGGAGTCAAAGACCGGCGAGTTGCGCAACAACACGGCTTTCATAGATGCCATGACGGAGGACTGGAACCGCTTCCTGTCGGTGGTGCAGACCGACAAGGAGGGCAACCGCCTTAATATAATAAAGGTGGACGGAGTGGATTCCGCCGATGAGAAGGTCATCGGAAAGCGTTTGCAGGAGATAGCCAAGAATGCCACGACCGGAGGGTTGTACACGCAGGTCGGTGAACTTTACGGTTTTCCGATAAAGGTGGTGAGCGAAAGGATACTCAAAGAGGGATTGGAGTTCACCGACAACCGCTTCGTGGTCGAGGGGAACTACAAGTACACCTACAACAACGGGCATCTGGCGATGGCTGACCCGTTGGCCGCCGCCCGCAACTTCCTCAACGCGATGGAGAGGATACCCTCCATCATCGACCAGTACAAGGCGAAGAACGAGGTGCTGGAGATGGAGATACCGCAGTTACAGGAGATAGCGGGTAAGGTGTGGAAGAAGGAGGACGAGCTGAAGCAGTTGAAGTCC
>SFFY01000060.1 GCA_004556745.1 Bacteroidales bacterium
CCGTGGGGCGTTAAGGGCATTAATGGGTTACGCGCTTTCGGCGCGTGGCATTTTTGCGCCGGCGCAAAAATGCCGAATGTATCAATCGCGGTCTACGTTTCCCCAGGGCGTTGCCCTGGGCTGTTGGCAACATTTGGGCTTACAGCCCGCCCCAATCATTTACCGGACGATTTCGTTAAGCCAATTTATTCGCTTTGGCTTGGCGAGCAATCGCACTTTTAAGAAGTAAATGTAGTGGACAAGTAAATGAGTGGAAGTGTGTAGACCTTAAATTTCGTCTACGCTAATCAGCCCCCTCGTCACGGCGTAGACGGTGAGGGCGGAGACTGACTTGATGCCGAGTTTCTCGGTGAGGTTTTTGCGGTGGGAGATGACAGTGGTGAGGCTCACGGCGAGGCGGTCGGCAATTTCCTTATTGATATATCCTGCCACGACGAGGCGCAACACTTCGCGCTCTCGCGGCGTGAGCACGCTGCTTTCAGAGGCTGGCGGCGTGCCCTCCGCTTCGCGCACTGCCTGCGGCTTGCCGCCGCGAGCGGCGTGGGAGTGTTCGGCGAGGCGCAGGAAGTCGCGTACCAATTCTTCTTCGGGGCGGCAAATGTTGATGCAGTGGAAGGTGTCGGGGAGCAGCGTGCCCGTTTCGCCGCGCACAAGCACAATGGTCTTGTGGCGGTATTGCCGGAAAAAGGACGCATCGGCCGTCAATGCTTCTGGGGAAATAAAGAAATGGAAAAAGCTGTCGGCTTTTTCCTTGGGCAGATCGCCGGGCGCGGCATACGTGGCCAGGCGGGCATGGGGCATCATGCGCCCGATGATTTGCGAAAGCCCGAGTGCCGCGAGCGTGTTGCTCATCACGATTGCGATTTGCGGCGGCTGGGGCGTGCCTTGCGGGTGTGGCATAAGGGGGAATAAGATAATAAGCCAGAGAAACCAGGCATAATGCAAAAAGGGCGCGTTGCGCCCCTTTGCTAAAAGTCAATGTCTAATTTGAAGTCGGCAGGCTTTTCGGCTTCGGGTTCTTCGCTGCTGCGGTAATAGGGGGCAGCGGGACGGGCCTTGTAATCGTAATGGTCGGCTGCGCCCCATTCCTCTTCGTCTTCGTAGGGCGCATTCTCGCGGGCAAACTGTGCGGCGGCGTTGATGGCGTCCATAAACTTTTCGAGGTCTTCGCGGTACACGAAAATCTTGTGCTTCTCGAATACGGGGCGGCTGTCTTCCGTGCCGTCCTTAATGCGCTTGCTCTCCGTGACGGCAAGGTAAAGCTCGCCTCGGCGGTCGCATTTTATATCGGTATAGTAGACACGCTTGCCTGCTTTGATTGTTCTGGAAAACAGTATTTCGTTTTCGCTTTTCCCGTTCATTGCATCGTATTTGCTTTCCATTTTCTTTGAGATAAAGGGTATTTTATAAGATATAACGCTCCAAAATTGCGTTTTTTTTCCGAAGTTACAAAGACTTTCGGGCATTTTGTGCGCAGAAATGTCGTGCAAGCGAGCGCAGAGCCGAACTTGTTCGAGCTATGCCGAGTGCAGCCGACATTATGAAAATGTCGTGCAAGCGAGCGCATATATCGTAATTAGTAGAAAAACACGTTGGTTGAATTATGTGTTAAGTGCCTGGAAGGCACTACAGAGCGAAGCGATGGTAACCGGGTACGAAGTGCCCGGATAGACGAGGTGAGGACGACGTGCCTGGAAGGCACTACGCTATAGGACAGGTTCTTTTCATCTCCACGGGCGTACTGCCTTCCAGGCAGATCGCTCGCAATCGCTTTTTCCCGAGGACTTCGTCCCCGGTTACCGTCGCTTCGCTCCGTACTGCCTCTTCTGTGAGATTTTCGGCTGCACTCGGCATAGTCCGAACAAGTTCGACTCTGCACTCGCTTGCGCGAAAATTCCAGGCAGTTAATACCTCTATCATACTAATATCTTTTAGAATTTGAAATATATGAATGGCTGAACCTCCGAACCTTTCACCTGCACCACGATAAATATCATCAGCGCCAGCGCAATGGCCTGTACGGGCAGCGGCGTGCGGCCGGCGAGGCTTTCCGCCTTGGCGTTCCATGCCGTGGGCAGGAAGTGGAGCGCGAAACCGCCTACCATCAGTGCCGACACGAGGGGATAGCCTTCGAGAAATTGCGGCAGCAACTGCGGATTGAAGTTGGAGCAGATTTGACCTATCATCTGCATGGAAGCCTCGAACGACGTGCCGGCGAAAAACAGCCAGCAGAAACATACGAGGTGGAAGGTGAGAAGCACGGCGAAGAAACGCCTGATGCCCGTGGACTGATAATGGCGGTCGTGCCCGAGCAGTTCTCGGAAACGCTTGTGCACGCCCAAGGCAAAGCCATGCACGCTGCCCCAGATGACGAAGTTCCACGAAGCCCCGTGCCACAGGCCGCCGAGCAGCATTGTGAGGAACAGGTTGAAGTACATGCGCAGCCGACCCTTGCGGTTGCCGCCGAGCGAGATGTAGAGATAGTCGCGCAGCCACGAGGAGAGCGAGATGTGCCAGCGTCGCCAGAAGTCGGTGATGCTGTCGCTCTTGTAGGGGGCGCGGAAGTTGGCGGGGATTTCAAAGCCCATCCACAGGGCGATGCCGATGGCCATGTCGGAGTAGCCCGAGAAGTCGCAGTAGAGTTGCAGGGCGTAGCCGTAGATGCCGAGCAGGTTTTCCAGGCCGCTGTAAAGCGCGGGGTTGTCGAAGATGCGCGACACGAAGTTCACGCTGATATAGTCCGAGATGACGCATTTCTTAAACAGGCCTATGATGATGAACCACGTGCCCGTGCCGAGCATCTGCTGCGTGACGCGGAGCGGCTTCGCGAGTTGCGGCAGGAAGGTGCGGGCGCGGAGGATAGGACCGGCAAGGAGGGTGGGGAAGAACGACACGAAGAAGGCGAAGTCCGTGAGCGAGCGCGTGGCGGGCATCTGCCGGCGATACACATCTATTATATAGCTCATGGACTGGAACGTGAAGAAAGAGATGCCCACAAGCACGGGCAGCGTGGGCGTGTCGGGGCGCGGCTCGCCGGTGAGGTCGCACCATGTGCCGATGGCAAAGTCGGTGTATTTGAACACCGCTAACTGCCCGAGCATGAAGCCCACGGCGAGCCATAGCCACGCCTTGCGGGCGGCGGGACGCTCCGTGCGGTCGAGGCGCAGGGCGCAAAAGTAGTTTACCAGAGTGATGACCGCCAAGAGACAGCACCACGCGCCGGCATTCTTATAATAGAAATAATAGGAAAAGGCCGTTACGTAGAGCAGGCGCACCGCCTTGGCACGCTGTGCGGAGAGCAGGGCATAGCCCGCACTGAACAGCAGGAAAAGCACCAGAAACAGGCCGCTGTTGAACAGCATCGGCTCGCCGGGCGTGAAACTAAGCAGGCGCAGAAGCGCATCGAAATCTATTTGGGGCATATGTCGTTATTGGGTTTTTAAGGAGTAGGGGCGTATTTCATAATGTCGGCTGCACTCGTTTGCACGCCATTTGTAAAACGCCCGTCGTGTGCGCCGCATGGCAAAATCAATGAGGCAATCATTTGCATACTGCCTGAAGCAGCGCTTCTGCGAGGAGTTTGCCTTGAATGGCATAGCCTTGCGGTTCGAAATGCACCCGGTCGGGGCGCATCAGACCGGCGGCAATCCAGTTGCGCACGGCAGCCTCGCCGCCGCAGATGTTGTAAAGGTCCCAGAAGGCAAGGCCGTGGTCGCGGGCAAAGGCCGTGATGCAGGCGGCGCAGCGGCTATTCATCGGGTTTGGGCGGAGGGCACTGCGCACCACGCGGCGACGCTTGCCGCCGCGCCCCATGCTGCGATAGTTCACGTACACCTGTTTCAGGTAGTCGCCCGGCGGCGTGGTGAAGAGGAATGTTGCCTCGGGCAAAACGCTGCGCAGCATGTCGAGGAACACGGAGAGTTGCTGCTCGTGCACGCTTTCAATGTAGCCCATGCCGTGTGCCTCGTTAGTGCCGAGCGACACGATGACGAGGTCGGCCTGCGTGGCGGCGATGCGCTCCCGGTAACTCTCGGAGAGGAAGCGTTCGCTGGTGGCGCCGTTGCTGCCTATGGCGGTGAAGACGAGACCGTCGGTGTCGTCGTCGGGCATCACCTCCGCCTTGCGGAACGCTGTGCGCAGCGTCTGCTCCACGGCATTGGGAAACGCCTTGCCCGCCACGTGCGAGTCGCCGAGATGCAGCACGCGCAGCGGCCGTTCGCCTCGCAGCACGATGCCGACTGCGGGGCGCAGGGCGGCGGCATTTGCCACAACGTTCTCTTTGCGGTTTCGGAACGACGACGGCATGCTGCTTGCCGTTTCAAACGCAAGGCTGCGCAGCGGCGGCAACTCGGCGCAGCTGTCGGGTGCTTGCGGAACGGTCGCGCCGCCATCGGCATTCAGGCGATGGGGCAAGACGTCTTGCGCCGCGCAGCAAAGGCAGAGCGTCAGGATGCAGCAGAGGGCGGCGCATCTGTGGAAGAGGCTATTCCGCTTCATAGGCTTTGCGCTTCTTGTATTGCTCGAAACCGTGCATGATGGATTTGTAGAAGATGCCGGCGATGCGGCGGCCGCCGCGATGGTTGATGTGCGTATAGTCCTTACCCGCTTCGGCAGGTTTCGCGTCGGCCATGCGCTTGATGCTGCCTTCGCCGCCCATGCCTTCGTACATGTTCCAGAACGCCACGCCCGACTCGGCGGCCATGGTCTGCTGGCTCAGCACCATCGCCTTGATGCCCGGCATGGTGCAGAGTTTGCCGCTGTCGTCCTTACCCTCGCGGTCACCCACGCTGCATATCAGGATGCCCGCCTCGGGAAAGGTCTTCTTGATGAAGTCGATGACGTGCTTCATGTTGCGCACGTATTGGGTATATTTTTTTGCGTTCTTGGTCACCACGTTCACGCCGTATTGCAGCACAACGAGGTCGTAGGGGCGCACGCCGTGCATCTCCCTCAGCGTGGCCTCGGGCACAGAGGTGAGGGTGGTGCCGCTACTGCCGCGCAGTGAGAAATTGTCGAGCGAAATGCCGCTGCGGCCGTCAAGGGCAATGCCCCAGCACACCATGCCCGGCGCGGGGGAGGGGAACGACCACTCGGCGCGGCCTATTTTGCCCTCGGCGGTGAGTGCCTCCACCTGCCCCGTGCCCCGTGCGTGCAGCAGGAGGCTGTCGGAGGCGTTGAGCGTGAGGCGAATGTCGCAGGGGGTGTTGGCGCGTAAGAAGAGCGTGGCGGTTTGGCAGGTGTCGCAACCGAACTTTTTCACGCCTTTCATTGCAGTGTGCGCACCGGGCTGGGGCAGGAAGTAGCGTTGCGAAATGCCGAGTTTCGTAAGGTCGCATTTGTCTTTGTCCACAATGCTGAAACTCTCCCAGCCCTCTGCCTCCTCGCGCACACTGTGGCGGAAGCCCGCCGTTTGGCTGGCCATATCCACAAAGCCCACGCCGCAGCCGCCAAACCGCTTTTGCAGCAGGAGGCGCAGCTCGTCGGTGATGATGTCGCCCTCGATGAACGAGTCGCCGAGGTAGGCGATGCGCACGGGGTGGTCGAGTTCGCCGATTTGCTCCAAGGCGCGGTAGAACGGCTCCATGCCGCGCCCGCCCTCTTCGGCATAATCTTCGATGCACGTCATGCCCGGCGGACAGGAGTCGCGGAAGGCAGGCTTTTGCTTGCGCAGGGCTTCGAGCATGGCCGCCTCGTTGCCGTCGTCATTGCCGTCTGTCTTGATGATGTCGGCGAGAATGTCGGTCTTTTTGATTTCCACCGTTCCCAATTCAAACGGCGGCATCAGGCGCAGCAGCAGCAAGATGGCGAAGACAGCCAGCAAAAGGAGCGTTACGCGGATAGGGTGTTTTTTCATCTTCACTGCTTATAATCCGAGTTCAATCAATTTTTTGCGGATACGTTCCAAGAGATAGAGCTGTCCGGAAAAGGCGCGCTTGTCGTGGTAGAGTTCCACGAGGCGCAGGTAATAGTCCACCGTCTGGCGGAGGTCTTTTACAAATGTGGCATCGTCCACTTGCAGCGTTTCGGGAAGTTTATCTTTCCGCTCGTTGAACCAATCGGTGAGTTCGTTAAGTTCTTCTTTTGAAAATATGCTTTTGTAGTCCATATATATAATATTGTGTATGGCTTATTGGTTGAATGAAACAAAAACAGTCAAAACCGCTTGCCCTGTGTGGCCTGTCGGCTTGCCTTAGCGGATAAACCCCGAGTCTGAAAGCAGAGCTTTCGCCTCGCGCTTTCTCCGCTAAGGCTGCGGTCGGTTCCCGCCCGCCCACACAGGACAAGCAAAAAACAGAAAAAAGTAAAGCATTTCTCCTTTTCTATTCACAGCAAAAGTAATCGTCCACTTTTTCCTGTTTTTTGCTTGCGTCGTTTGAAGCGGGCGGGCACAGACCGCAGCCGCAGGGATTAAGGACGAGCAAAAGCCGTAAGGCTTTAATGCTCGGCGTTAAGACCAGCGGCGTGCCCTTGGGCTTCAAACGAAGCGAGCGGTTTTTATGGTTTTTGTCATATATATATTATTCCTCAGATCGCCCCCTTCACTTTCAGCGACAACTTGACAGCACCGGCACGGTTGAGATGGTCGGCGTCGTAGAAGTCGTCGGCGGTGAAAGCAGGGTCGGCAGCGAAGTCGAGGAAACGCACGGTGTGCGGGAAGCGGGCGGCGACACGCTCGATGCGGCGGTGCATATCGGCTATTTGCGCCGTATTTTGCTCCGCGCGGTAAGACGGGCGCAGAGGCGTGGCAACCAGCACAAGACTGATGCCGCGCTGTTGGCAGAGGGCGGCGATGCGGCAGAGGCGCGTTTCGTTGACATCGCCGTGGCTAAGGTCAGTGTAGCGGTTCACGGCTGCCCGGCTGATGCCGTTGTCCCAGTCGGCGGCGCGGCTTTCGAGCGTGTATTCCAGTCCCTGCCCGCGCAGGCTCCACCGCTCTCGGGGCGGCTGGCGCAGGGCGAGCAACTTTTTTACAAACACGGGAAACGCCGCCGCCTCCCAAGCGTAGGCGCTGGCGAGCGAATGGTAATCGCAACCCATGTACATGCGGTAGCGGCCGGCGAGATACCAACTCGGCGTGCCTTCCAATTCCTCGTAGAAACTGAAATCGGACATCGTGAGCACCACCGTCCGCAGATGCGGCAGGGCGTAGCGGTTGAGGATAAACTCGTCGTACATCAGCGTCTGCGACACCTGCGCCGCGTTGTAGGCATTGCGCCCAAGGAGTTCGGGGCAAAGCCCGTAGTAGGCGTGCGAACTGCCCAGTATCAGCGTGTCGATAATGCTGCCCGTGAGCCGCATGGCTTTGTCCTTGTCCTTGGCGGCATTGGGGTGCAGCCGCAGCACCGCCTCGCCGCCCAAGAGTAGCAGGGCGAGGGGCAGGAGGAACAGGAAGGTGCGGAGCAGAAATCTTTTCATTATCGACGTTTAGAATTGGAAATAGATAAATTCCACCGGCGTGCCGCCCCATTGCAGCACGCAAAGGATAAGGGCGTAGTACACGGCATAGCGTACGGCGCGGCTGCGCCATAGTCCCCGGTTGGGCAAGTCGAGCGGGTGCTCCCTGCGCCGCGTGCACCATTCTGCAAGCAAGAGCGCGACAGGCAGCAAGAGCGGCAGGCGGCCGCAGTAGGGCACGTGCCAATGCAGGTCGGTAAACATGCGTTGCAGGCGCAGGCAGGCCGTACTTACGTCCTCCGAGCGAAACAGTACCCAGCCGATGCACACCAGCAAAAAGGTGCACCCCATCTGCCACGCCTCTTTGAGCGAAGGCAGCAGCCGGTCGGCGGCGGTGTCGCTGCTGCGCGGCGTGCGCTTATTGAGGAAAATGCGCGGCAGGAAGAGGCAGGCATGATATGCGCCCCAAAGCACGAAGGTGAAGTTCGCCCCGTGCCACAGGCCGCTCAGCAGGAACACGATGAACGTGTTGCCCATGGTGCGCAGCCGCCCGTGGCGCGAGCCGCCGAGGGGGATATAGATGTAGTCGCGAAACCACGACATCAGCGATATATGCCACCGCCGCCAAAACTCGGCGATGCTGCGCGAGAAGTAGGGCAGGCGGAAGTTTTGCATCAGGGGAATGCCGAAGAGCCTGCCGCAGCCCACGGCGATGTCGGAGTAGCCCGAGAAGTCACCGTAAATCTGAATGGCAAAGAAGATGGTTGCCACCCAGAGGTCAGTGCCGTCGGCCTGCGGGTTGGCGTAGATGGCATTGACGATGGCGGCGCAGTTGTCCGCCACCACGGTTTTCTTCACCATGCCCCACAGCATCAGGCGCAAGCCGTCGGTGGCGGCGGCGTAGTCGAAGCGGCGCGGGCGGTCGAAGTAGGGCAGCAGCCGGGCAGCGCGCTCGATAGGACCTGCCACCAGTTGCGGGAAGAAAGCGATGAAGGTGAAAAAAGTGAGGGCGTTGCGGCATGCCTTTACCTCGCCGCGATACACGTCGATGACGTACGCCAAGGCCTGGAACGTGTAGAAACTGATGCCCACGGGCAACGCCACCTGCCACAGCGGGCGATAGGCTGAAAAGCCCAGCCACTCTGTGAGGCTGACGAATGAGTCTACGAAAAAGTTGAAATATTTGAAGGCAAACAGCACGCCGAGGCTTACCGCCGCCTGTGCCGCCACGATGCCCTTCGCCCTGCGACTGCCGTGCCCGAAGCGGGCGATGCCCATGCCGCTCAGCCACGCCGTGAGCGAAACGCCGGCGATGAGCCAGAGGAAGCGCACGTCCCACATTGCGTAGAAGGCATAACTCGCCGCCAGCAAAAAGGCGTTTTGCCATTGTCGCCAGCGCCGGAGCAGCCAGTAGAGCGCGAACGCCACGGGCAGGAAGAGGCAAAATTCAAAGGAATTGAAGAGCATCGGTAATAAATAGATACAAAAAGGGCGTATGGCGCAATGAGATTAAAGCGATGCCGCCATACAGCCCGTAAGCGTTGTGCCGTTGTTATCTGAAAGAATCTGTGAGCAATTTGATTTCGATAGCGGGCGAGATGCGTTCGTAGAGAATGTTGTAGACGGCATCGAGGATGGGCATATTTACGTGGTAGAGGCGGTTGATGTCCTTCATGCACTTCGTGCCGTAATAGCCCTCGGCAATCATTTCCATTTCGATTTGCGCCGACTTTACGGAATAGCCCTTGCCAATCATCGTGCCGAACACGCGGTTGCGCGAGAAGTTGGAGTAGCCCGTCACGAGCAGGTCGCCGAGATATACGGAGTCGTACACGTTGCGCGGTATGGGATAGACGGCGCAGAGGAAGCGGTTCATCTCCTGCACGGCGTTGGCCATGAGCACGCTTTGGAAGTTGTCGCCGTATTTCAGGCCGTTGCAGATGCCGGCGGCAATGGCGTACACGTTTTTGAGCACGGAGGCGTATTCTATGCCGATCACGTCGGAGTTGGTCTTCGTCTTGACGTAGCTTGAGGCAATGAGGTCGGCAAAGCGTGCGGCCTTGTCGGTGTCGGTGCAGCCCACGGTGAGATACGTGAGTCGTCCGAGTGCCACTTCTTCTGCGTGGCTCGGGCCGCCGAGCACGGCGAGGTTTTCGTCGGGCACGTTGTAGATTTGCCTGAAAAACTCCGAGCACACGAGGTTCTCATCGGGCACGATGCCCTTGATGGCGGTGACGACAAACTTATCCGTGAGCCTCACTTTGAGTTTCTTCAAATGGTTTTTGAGGTAGGGCGATGGGGTCACGAAAATCAGCGTGTCGCAGGTGCGCACCACCTCGTTGATGTCTGCCGAGAATGTGATGCGCGACACGTCGAAGTGTACGCTCGTAAGGTATGAGGGGTTATGCTCCAAGCGTCGGAAATTGTCAATCGTTTCCTGCTTGCGCATATACCAATAGATATGGTCGGCCTTTTCGAGCACGATTTTGGCAATGGCTGTAGCCCAGCTGCCGCCGCCCATTATGGCAATTTTCCCGTTGTTCACGAAAATGATAATTTACGTGTTGGTTGAAACGAGTAGGGGCGTTTTGCAAAACGCCCGCCGTGTGCGCCGCATGGCACAAATCAATTAGGCATTCATTTGCATGATTTCCGGGCGTTTTGCAAAACGCCCCTACTCGTGAGGCCTGAGATTCAACTAAGGCGTTGTTGATATTTTACACATTCCAGCCCTCGATGTCCTGCACAGAGGGTTTGGCGATGTCGAGTTTGTATTTCTTGATCACCTCGCCGATTTGCTGCTGTATGCGCTGCGGGTTCACGTCTTTGAGGTCAGAAACGAGATAGTAGCCCACCTTTTGCAGCACGGGCACGAGTTCCTCGCTGATGCCCACGGCCGTGTAAGCGGCTGCGTTGTCGCGCGGCGCTTTCTTTTCAGGGCGCATCTGCGGGAAGAAGAGCACTTCCTGTATTTGCGTCTGTCCCGTCATAAGCATCACGAGGCGGTCGATGCCGATGCCGATGCCCGATGTGGGCGGCATGCCATATTGCAGGGCGCGGAGGAAGTCTTGGTCGATGAACATGGCTTCGTCGTCACCCTTTTCAGAGAGGCGAAGCTGGTCTTGGAAGCGTTCCTCCTGGTCAATCGGGTCGTTCAGCTCGGAGTAGGCGTTGGCCAGTTCCTTGCCGTTCACCATCAGTTCGAAACGCTCGGTGAGAGCGGGGTTGGAGCGGTGCTTCTTCGTGAGCGGCGACATCTCGATGGGGTAGTCCGTGATAAAGGTAGGCTGAATGTACGTGCCTTCGCAGAACTCGCCGAAGATTTCGTCGATGAGTTTGCCCTTGCCCATGGTGTCGTCGATCTCCATGTTGAGCGCCTTGCACACCGCGCGAATTTCCTCCTCTGTCTTTCCGTTGAGGTCGTAGCCCGTCTTTTCCTTGATAGCTTCGAGGATCGGCAGGCGGCGGAAGGGGGCTTTGAAGCTGATGGTCTTGCCGTCGATTTCCGTTTCGGGCTTGCCGTTCACGGCGATGCAGATGCGTTCGAGCAGTTGCTCGGTGAAGGCCATCATCCAGTTGTAGTCCTTATACTGCACGTAGAGTTCCATGCAGGTGAACTCGGGGTTGTGGTTGCGGTCCATACCCTCGTTGCGGAAGTTCTTTCCGATTTCGTACACGCCCTCGAAACCGCCCACGATGAGGCGTTTCAGGTAAAGTTCCGTCGCGATGCGCAGATACAGGTCCACGTCGAGCGAGTTGTGGTGCGTGATGAAGGGGCGTGCGCTGGCGCCGCCGGGTATGGGTTGCAGGATAGGCGTTTCCACCTCCGTATAGCCCGCTTCGTCGAGTGCGGCGCGGAGCGTCTTGACCACCGTGGCGCGCTTGAGGAACGTCTGCTTCACGTCGGGGTTCACGATGAGGTCCACGTAGCGCTGGCGGTAGCGCAGTTCGGGGTCGTCGAAGGCGTCGTACGTCACGCCGTCCTTTTCTTTCACCACGGGGAGCGGCTTGAGGCTCTTGGCCAGGAGGGTGATAGAGCGAGCGTGTACGGAAATCTCGCCCGTTTGCGTGCGGAACACGAAACCTTTCACGCCAACGAAGTCGCCGAGGTCGAGCAGTTTTTTGAATACATTATTATATAATGTCTTGTCCTCCTCGGGGCAGATATCGTCGCGGGTGATGTACACCTGAATGCGCCCTGTGGAGTCGAGCAGTTCTGCAAAGCTTGCCTTACCCATCACGCGGCGGCCCATCAGTCGCCCGGCGATGCAAACCTCGCGCGGCTCTGCGTCATCGCTGAACGAAGCCTTGATTTCTTCGGCGTAGGCATTAACGGGATATTCGTCAGCAGGGTAGGGGTTGATGCCCATATTCCTGAGTTCTTCGAGGGAGTTGCGGCGGAGTATTTCCTGCTCGCTGAGTTCTAAGATATTCATTGGGGTAAAAAATATATAGTTTAATGGCGCAAAGTTACGAAAAACATTTGCAATTATCCTATAAGATAGTGCGAAAGCGGACGGGCATTGCTTTATTTTCTTTACCTTTGCATAAGATAGGCTGCAAAAAAACAATCGGGCAAAAACTCTATCCTTATAAAGTTCTTGCCCGATTGGTTTATCCTAATTTATAATCTGTACTACTCCAAAGCCTATAAGAATCGCTATTGTAAAACTTGCGAATGTACCTATCAGCACGTATTCCGTAGTTTT
>SFFY01000098.1 GCA_004556745.1 Bacteroidales bacterium
GAGCACGGCCAAGCACATGGACAAGGAGACGCTTGAGCAGGAATTGAGCGGCAAGTTGTCCGACTACGAGAAGATATACGGCAAAAGCGACCCTGGAAAAACCAAACTCAACCAGCGTTTGGAATGTCTCATCGTCCACGCCTATGAAAAGACCGGCCGCGAGGCAGTCGTCCTGATAGACGAATACGATGCCCCGCTCCTGGACGTGGTGCATGAGGACGAGCAGCTGCCCCAGTTGCGTCAGGTGATGCGCAACTTCTACTCCCCGCTCAAAGCCTGCGACCCCTACCTGCGCTTCGTGTTCCTCACGGGCATCACGAAATTCTCGCAGATGAGCATCTTCAGCGAGCTGAACAACCTGAAGAACATCAGCATGATGCCGGAATACGCCGGCATTTGCGGCATCACCGAGGAAGAACTGACCGCACAGCTTGCAGATTATGTCGAAGCCATTGCCGAGAGTCAGGGCAAGACGCACGAGGAAGCGTTGCAACAGCTGAAGCAGAACTACGACGGTTACCATTTCTGCTGGCCCTCGCCCGACATCTTCAATCCTTTCAGCCTACTCAACGCCCTTTCAGACAAGCGAGTAGACAGCTATTGGTTCGCCAGCGGCACGCCGACCTATCTGATAGAGATGATGCGCAAGTTCGGCGTCGCACCCTCCCAGATAGGGCCTACCGAGGCGATGGCCTCCGCCTTCGATGCGCCCACCGAGCGTATGACCTCCCTAATCCCCCTGCTTTACCAAAGCGGCTACCTCACGATTAAAGACTATTATGAGGAAGACAACATCTATGTGCTGGATATCCCGAACAAGGAAATCCGCATCGGTCTGATGGAAAGCCTTCTGCCCTCATACGTGCAGAGCGGTTTCAACGCCGGTCTGGTAACCGTGAGCAAGATGAACCGCGCCTTGCGCCAGGGCGACCTCGACGGCATGCTCCGCCTCTTGCAGCAATATCTCCTCACAATCCCCCAGTGCGATAATACGAATTATGAAGGGCATTACCAACAACTCCTGTTCGTGATATTCTCTCTGCTTGGCGAATACGTCGATGTCGAGGTGCGCACCGCCACGGGGCGCGTGGATATGGTGATGCAGGCCTTCGGCAAGCTCTATCTGTTCGAGCTGAAGCTCAACCGCTCCGCCGCAGCCGCCATGCAGCAGATCAATCTGAACGACTATCCCGCCCGCTTCTCGCAGTGCGGCCTGCCCATCGTGAAGGTCGGCATCAACTTCGACACAGCCACCCGCACCGTTTCCGATTGGGTGATAGAATAAAACAGCCCGAGTAAGTACGTTTTTAATAATGCCGAGCCCGCTCGGCATAACCCGGACAAATTCGGCCCTGCACTCGCTCGCACGAAAAGGCGAGATGAGGACAATCTGCCTGGAAGGCAGTACAGAGCGTAGCGATAGTAACCGGGTACGCAGTGCCCGGATAGGCGAGCCGAGGACGATGTGCCTGGAATTTTCGTGCAAGCGAGCGCAGAGCCGAACTTGTTCGGGCTATGCCGAGTGCAGCCGAAAATCTCGAAGAAGTGGCACTACGCCACAGGATATGCCCCCTCATTGCATTAGTGCCAATTCGTGCGACCGACCCGGTCGCCATTTATCCATTGCAACTATTCGTGCCAATTTCTTTGACATTTTCGGCTGCGCTCGGCATAACTCGAACAAGTTCGGTTTTGCACTCGCTTGCACGAAAATTCGTGCCAATTCGTGGGCAAAAAAACACCCCGTTAGCACATAGTTTTTTCGCCCCCTATACGCATTTTTTATCCCCGAAAAAACCGTCAACCCAGCACTTATCCCCTTAATCCACTGACACACAGTTGTTAAATCAGTGTATAGTTGGCCGCCCCAACTATACACAACCCAACACAACCCTACACAGTTTTAGCCCCGGACCTCTTAGCCACCGCATACCTCGCCCCGTGGCACACCCTCCTCTTTCTAACGCCGAGCGCCCTGAGTTCCTTGCCCAGTTTCGTGATGGAAATCCCCTGCAGCGCCTTCGGCGACTCCCTTTTAAGAATTTCAAAAATCTCGTTAGGCGACAGCCACTCCAGCTGTTCGCCCTCTGTGGCGAACGACTTGTTGAACGCCTCCGCCAGCGGCGAGTGACGATAGAACGAAGCATTGTGCGCCTCAATCTCCGCCTCCTCCGCTTTTGAGAAAAACGTCGGTTCCCCCGCCTGGATTTCCGCCACCGCCTGCGCATACAGCTGCGCGTAGTCAATCGGCCCGTTGCCGATAGGCCGCTCCA
>SFFY01000019.1 GCA_004556745.1 Bacteroidales bacterium
TCCGAGTCTGACAATTTGCGCTTAATATGACGACAACATAGACAACGGGGCGTATTTTATACGCCCGCCTCGCATGCTGAAAGACAACTGAAAGTTGTCAGAAGTTGTCCCTGTTGTCGTCACATTAAAACGGTAGCGCAGCCGAAAATCTAGAAATAAGTTGTCAAAAGTTGTCTAAGTTGTCGTAAAGCAACGATTTATTGAAAACGCCCCTAATTTCCTTACAAATTATAATCATTATGGCCCTCTTCACTTTGCCGCCAAAAGCAACCGTTCCCGGCGCATATCCCGACTTCCTCAATTTCGTAGAAGGCAACGTCGACCCCGACGTCACGCTCACCCGCCGCACGCTCCTGCCCGAATGGTATCCGCAGAGCGGCGTGCAACTCACGTGGCCGCACGCCGGCACCGACTGGGCTTATATGTTGCCCGAGGTGACCGAGTGCTACCTGCGCCTCGCCTTTGAGATAGCCCGCCGCGAGCCCTTGCTCATCGTTGCGCCCGAGCCGGAACCCGTGGAGCAGTTGCTCCGCGAAAAACTGCCGGCAGCCGTTTGCGACAACATGGTGTTTGCGGCTTGCCCCACCAACGATACCTGGGCGCGCGACCACGCTTTCCTCACCGTTGGCGGCGGCAGCGCGGGACTGGAATTGCTCGACTTCCGCTTCAACGGCTGGGGCGACAAGTTTGAGAGCAACCTCGACAATGCCATCAACCGCACCATCTTCGACAAGGGGCATATCCTCGGTGGCACGTACGCCGACTGCCTCGATTTCTGCCTCGAAGGCGGCAGCATCGAGACCGATGGGCGCGGCACGCTGCTCACCACGGCGCAATGTCTGCTCAACCCCAACCGCAATCCGCAGTACGGGCAGAGCGAGATAGAAGAACTCCTTGCCCGCCGCCTTGGCGTGCACCATTTCCTTTGGATTAAAGAGGGTTATCTTGCAGGCGACGACACCGATAGCCATATCGACACCCTCGCCCGCCTTTGCCCGGATAATACCATTCTTTATGTGAAATGCGCCGACCCGTCCGACGAGCATTATGCCGCTTTGCAGCGTATGGAAGAGCAGATCAAGGCTTTCCGCACGCCCGAGGGCGAACCTTACAGGCTGATAACTGTGCCGATGCCCCCTGCCGTTTACGACGAAGAAGGTGAACGCCTGCCCGCCACCTATGCCAATTATCTCGTGATGGATAAGGCGGTGCTTTATCCCACTTACGGCAGTCCTGAAACCGACGAGGCGGCCCGCCTTGCCATCATCAAGGCCTATCCCTCTCGCGAAGCAGTCGGCGTGCCCTGCAATGCCCTCATCCGCCAGCACGGCTCTCTCCATTGCGCCACCATGCAATATCCCCGAGGCCTCCGCTTCGCGTGAAAAGACCTATAAAATAAAGTGCCTGGAAGGCACTACGGAGCGTAGCGACGATAACCGGGTACGCAGTGCCCGGAAAGGCGTGAATTGGACGATGTGCCTGGAAGGCACTACGCCATAGGACAGGCACTTTATACACCGCAACAGGCGTACTGCCTTCCAGGCAGAATCATTACAACAGCCTCCACCGGGCACTTCGTCCCCGGTTATCGTCGCTTCGCTCCGTACTGCCTTCCAGGCAGTCAATACCTTTGTCAAATTAATTTCAACTCAACAAGCTCGTATCTCTATAAAATCCTTTCACTTCTATAATTCATCTCTATTTTCCCCTCAATACCCTTCCCATGAGACTTCTAAAAACCGCCCTCGTGCAAACCCATTGCACCGCCAACCCTTCAGATAATCGCCAGCGCATGGCCGCTTACGTCAGAGAGGCAGCCGCCGCCGGCGCAAAACTCGTGGTGTTGCAGGAACTGCACAACACGCCGTACTTCTGCCAGGTAGAAGACACCGATAATTTCGATTACGCCGAACCAATACCCGGCCCGTCCACCGAGTTCTACGGCGGCGTGGCGCGTGAGTGCGCCGTCGTGCTGGTCACCTCGCTCTTCGAGAAGCGTGCCCCTGGTCTGTACCACAACACGGCGGTCGTATTTGAAACCGATGGCAGCATTGCCGGCACGTACCGCAAGATGCACATTCCCGACGATCCTGCCTATTACGAAAAATTCTATTTCACGCCCGGCGACGACGATTTCCTACCCATCAAGACTTCGGTCGGTGTGCTCGGCGTGCAGGTTTGCTGGGACCAATGGTATCCAGAGGGCGCACGGCTCATGGCTTTGCGCGGCGCGGAACTGCTCATTTATCCCACGGCCATAGGCTATGCCGCTTCCGACACGCCCGAGGAGCAACAGCGGCAGTTGCGGGCATGGCAACTGGTGCAGCGCGGCCACGCCGTAGCCAACGGTTTGCCCGTCATTGCCGTCAATAGGGTGGGGCACGAGCCCGATCCTTCTGCCGCCACGCCTGGCATTCAGTTCTGGGGTC
Source organism: Bacteroidales bacterium (assembly GCA_004556745.1). Lineage (GTDB taxonomy): Bacteria > Bacteroidota > Bacteroidia > Bacteroidales > Bacteroidaceae > Alloprevotella. The sequence continues at coordinate 2,430 of SFFY01000019.1, forward strand.
ATAGTTTTGTGTGCGGTCCGCAGGGTGAGTTCTTGGCCGAAGGCGACGAGTCCGACCGCCTGCTGCTCGTGGACATCGACCTTACGCGCAGCGAGCAGGTGCGCCGCTGGTGGCCCTTCCTCCGCGACCGCCGCATCGAATGCTTCTCCCCCTTGGCCGCCCGCTATTTGGATTGACGATTAACCCCATAATCATCCACATAGTCTCCGAGAACAGCAAAACGTTCTCGGAGATTTTTTTTGCTATCTCCTTGAAAAGTTTTTCCTTTCTCCTTGATGTTTTTCACTATCCTATAAGAAAGTTTTTGTTACAAAGTTTGTAACATGTATTACAAACTTTGTAATATGTGTTAGAAACTTTGTAACGCTTGTTACAAACTTTGTAACAAACTTTTTCTGCGCAGATAGTAAAAAATATCAGGCAGAAAGGAAAAATTATCTGCCTGAAAGTAAAAAATATCAGGCAGGAAATCGCCGCGCCTAACCCTTATCAAAACATGTTTATGGTTTAGCTATAAAAAATATCGGGGCTGTGTCGCACTTGGACACAGCCCCGAGGTCGTTTTATAGGATTGGGCAGAATGATTAAAACTCTGCGGATTTCGGCGTGCGGGGGAAGGGGATGACATCGCGGATGTTCTGCATGCCCGTAACGAAGAGAATGAGACGTTCGAAGCCGAGGCCGAAGCCGGAGTGCGGGCACGTGCCGAAGCGGCGCGTGTCGAGATACCACCACATGTCTTTCATCGGAATGTGGAGCTCTTCGATGCGCTGCGTGAGCTTTTCGTAGCTTTCCTCGCGCTCCGAACCGCCGATGATTTCGCCAATCTGCGGGAAGAGCACGTCCATGGCGCGGACGGTCTTGCCGTCGGCGTTCTGCTTCATGTAGAATGCCTTGATTTCCTTCGGATAGTCAGTGAGGATGACGGGACGCTTGAAGTGCTCCTCCACGAGGTAGCGCTCATGCTCGCTGGCGAGGTCGCAGCCCCAATATACGGGGAACTCGAACTTGCGGCCGTTCTTGATGGCGGCTTCGAGAATTTCGATGCCCTCGGTGTAGGTGAGGCGCACGAAGTCGTGCTCTACGACGAAGTGGAGGCGTTCGAGCAGCGTCTTGTCGATCATCTTGTTGAGGAAGTCGAGGTCGTCGGCGCAGTTGTCGAGTGCCCAGCGCACGCAATATTTAATAAAGTCCTCGGCGAGGTCCATGTTGTCGTTGATGTCGTAGAACGCCACTTCCGGCTCAATCATCCAGAACTCGGCGAGGTGGCGCGGCGTGTTGGAGTTTTCGGCACGGAAGGTGGGGCCGAAGGTGTAGATTGCACCGAGCGCGGTGGCGCCGAGTTCGCCTTCGAGCTGTCCGCTCACGGTGAGCGACGTGGTTTTGCCGAAGAAATCGTCGGAGTAGTCAATCTTGCCCTCCTCGTCCTTCTTGAGGTCGTAGAGGTTCTTGGTGGTCACCTGGAACATCTGCCCCGCGCCTTCGCAGTCGCTGGCGGTGATGATAGGTGTGTTGAAATAGTAGAAGCCGTGCTCGTGGAAATAGCGGTGGATGGCCATTGCCATGTTGTGGCGGATACGCATCACGGCACCGAAGGTGTTGGTGCGCAGGCGCATGTGGGCGTGCTGGCGCATGTATTCAAAGGTCTGCCCTTTCTTCTGCATGGGATAGTCTGCGCCGCAGGTGCCGTAGACGGTGATGGCCGTGGCCTGTATCTCCACGCTCTGTCCCGCGCCTTGGCTCTCTACGAGCGTGCCTTCAACGCAGAGGCATGCGCCGGTGGTGATTTGCTTGAGGGTTTCTTCGTCGAACTTCTCCACATCTGCCACGATTTGCACGTTCTTGATGGTTGAGCCGTCGTTGAGGGCGATGAAGTTCACAGATTTGCTGCCGCGCTTTGTGCGCACCCAGCCTTTGACGCACACCTCTGCACCGAAGTCGGTGCGGGCGAGGAGGTCGGATATTCTGGTTCTAATCATGATGATTATAATTTATTTGTACGTTTATTAGTAGACGAGTTGACGAGTAAACGAGTAGACGAGACAGAGATGTCTTTTAGTAGACGAGTTGACGAGTAAACGAGTAGACGAGACAGGTATGTCGTGCTAATTATATTTTAAGATGAGTAACTTGTCTTGTTTACTCGTTTACTTGTTTACTTGTTTACTCGTTTACTTGTTTACTCGTTTACTTGTTTACTAAAAATGGTTGGCTTATTCAAACGCGCCCATGCGGAGCATGTTTACTTCCTTTTCGGTGAGGAAGCGCCAGTCGCCGCGCTTCACGTTCTTCTTGGTGAGGCCGGCGAAGTACACGCGGTCGAGTTTCGTGACGTGGTAGCCGAGGCTTTCGAAGATGCGGCGCACGATGCGGTTGCGGCCGCTATGGATTTCGATGCCGATCTGCTTCTTGTCGGTGGGGCTGGCGTATTCGATGGCGTCGGCCTTGATGTCGCCGTCTTCGAGCGTGATGCCTTCGGCGATTTGGTTGAGGTCGGCTGCCGTGAGGTTTTTATCAAGATAAACGTGATAGATTTTCTTTTTGAGGAACTTGGGGTGCGTGAGCTTGGAGGCCATGTCGCCGTCGTTGGTGAGCAGCAGCACGCCCGTGGTGTTGCGGTCGAGGCGGCCTACGGGGTAGATGCGCTCGGGGCAGCAGTTTTTCACGAGGTCCATCACGGTCTTGCGGTTCTGCGGGTCTTCGCTCGTGGTAACGTAGCCTTTGGGCTTGTTGAGGAGCACGTAAACCTTCTTCTCAATCTTTACAGGCTGTTCGTGGAACTGCACCACGTCGGAGCGGAGCACCTTCGTGCCGAGTTCGGTGACCACTTCGCCGTTTACCGTCACTACGCCTGCCTCGATGTATTTATCGGCATCGCGGCGCGAGCAAATGCCGGCGTTGGCAAGATAGCGGTTGAGGCGAATCGGTGCATTGGGGTCAATGTGCTCCTCTTTATATTCAAGGCGCTTTTTCTGCGAGTACTTGGCGTGCGGGTCGTAGCCGCCCTGGCGGCGGTTGTTGTAGCCGTTATTGTATCCGCCCTGCCGGTTATAGCCGCCTTGACGGTTGTAGCCGTTGTTGTAGCCGCCGGTGCGCGGACGGTAGCCGCCTTGTGCCGGACGGCCCTGGCGGAAGCCCGTACCCTCGGCGCGGTTTTCATCGCCGAAACCGCCCATACCCTCTTCGCCTGCGCCGTAGCGGTTGGGACGATAGTTGGGACGGTCGTTGCCGTAAGGGCGATAGCCGCCCTGTCCCTGCTGGCGGTAACCGCCCTGGCGATTATAGCCACCCTGGCGGTTGTAGCCGTTATTGTAGCCGCCCTGACGGCGTTCGCCGTAGGCTGCGCCTTCCTGGTCGCCGTAGTTGTTGGTACGCGGACGATAGCCTCCGCCGTTCTGATAGCGGGGACGATAGCCGCCCTCGCCATTCGCGCCGCCGTAGCGGTTGCCTTGGTTGAAGCGCGGACGGTAGCCGCCGTTGTTGTAAGAATTGTTTTGATAAGGGCGGCGTTCCGAGTTCTCGCCCGACTGCGATGCGTAGAAGCCCTCGCGGCTGCCTGCATTCTCTGTGTTTTCTGTTTGGCCTGTGCCAAATACTTCTTCAGTCATGGTTTTTTGTAAAATTAGAAATGATTGTGTTGGGTAAGTTTTTTATTTAGTAGACGAGTTGACGAGTAAACGAGTAGACGAGACAGGAATGTCGTGCTAATTATATTTTAAGATGAGTAACTTGTCTTGTATACTCGTTTACTTGTTTACTCGTCTACTCATTTACTAAAAACGTTTCTTTTATTTATAGTCCCGTGTAATTGTGCGGCGTAATGGCCATAAGCTCTGCCTTCACGGCATCGCTCACCTCGAGAGAGGCGATAAAGTTGTGTATGCTTTCTTCGGTAATGGCGGCGTTGGTGCGCGTGAGGGCTTTGAGTGCCTCGTAGGGGTGGGGGAATGCCTCGCGGCGCAGTACGGTCTGGATAGCCTCTGCCACCACAGCCCAGCAGTTGTTGAGGTCGCGGCTGATGGCTTCTTCGTTGAGCAGAAGTTTGCGCAGGCCTTTGAGCGTGCTTTGGAAAGCGATGGCGGCGTGGCCCATAGGCACGCCGATATTGCGGATTACGGTGGAGTCAGTGAGGTCGCGCTGCAAGCGGCTGATGGGCAGCTTGCGGCTCAGGTGCTCGAGAATGGCATTGGCCATGCCGAGGTTGCCCTCGGAGTTCTCGAAGTCGATGGGGTTCACCTTGTGGGGCATTGCGCTCGACCCAACCTCGCCCTGCTTGATGCGCTGCTTGAAATATTCCATCGACACGTACTGCCAGAAGTCGCGGTCGAGGTCGATGACAATGGTGTGTATGCGCTTCATGGCATCGAACACGGCGGCGAGGCTGTCGTAGTTGCTGATCTGCGTGGTGAAGGTCTCGCGCTTCAATCCGAGCTTCTCGCTCACGAAGCGGTCGCCGAAGGCGCGCCAGTCGTAGGCGGGGTATGCCACGTGGTGCGCGTTGTAGTTGCCCGTTGCGCCGCCGAACTTGGCCGTCAGCGTGCAGGCGTTGAGTGCGGCGAGCTGCTGCTCGAGACGGTAGGCAAACACCTTGACCTCCTTGCCGAGGCGGGTGGGGGAGGCGGGCTGCCCGTGCGTCTTGGCCAGCATGGGAATGTCTTTCCACTCCTCAGCGTAGGCATTGAGCTGCGCGATGAGTTCCTCGACCTGCGGCACGTAGATCTCGGCGAGCGCGTCCTTGAGCATGAGGGGGAAGGAGGTGTTGTTGATGTCCTGCGAGGTAAGTCCGAAATGGATAAATTCCTTGAAACTGTCCAAGCCTCCGATGGCGTCAAACTGCTCTTTAATAAAATATTCGATGGCTTTCACGTCGTGGTTCGTCACGCTCTCGATGTCCTTGACGCGGGCGGCATCTTGCTCAGAAAATTCTTGGTAGATGCTGCGCAGGCGCGGGAATAAATCGTGGGGAAAAGCCTCCAACTGCGGCAAAGGCAGTTCGCAAAGCGTGATAAAATACTCGATTTCCACGCGGACGCGATATTTCATCAGAGCATATTCCGAAAAATAAGCAGCCAAGGCTTCGGTTTTGCTGCGGTAGCGTCCGTCGATAGGCGACACGGCGGTCAGGATGTCCAGTTCCATGGGAAGAATGAGATAATTGAAAAAAAGAAAAGCGCAACCAATGCGCACTAAGTCGTATAATGCCTGCAAATTTAGCAGAAAAAACGCAGTTTCTGCGCATATAATGCCTTTTTTTTAGCGATAAACGGATTGCAATTAGCGAATACTTGCTTATAAGTTGCTAACTTTGCAGCAAAAGTAGGGGCGTTCCGAAAACGCCTACCCAAGAACTCAAAGCACACAATATATAATTATGCCGAAAATTTCAAATCGAGGCATGGAAATGCCCCAATCGCCTATCCGCAAGCTGGCGCCGCTGGCAACGGCCGCCAAGGAGCGGGGCATACATGTCTATCATCTCAATATCGGCCAGCCTGACCTGCCCACGCCGCAGGCAGGGCTTGATGTGTTGAAGCACATCGACCGCAGCGTCTTGGAGTACAGCCCCAGCCAGGGCTTCCGTTCCTATCGCGAGAAGCTCACACACTATTATGCGAAATACGACATCCGCCTCACGCCCGACGACATCATCATCACCGCCGGCGGCTCCGAGGCGGTGCTCTTCGCCTTCATGTCGTGCCTCAATCCCGGCGACGAAATCATCGTGCCCGAGCCCGCTTATGCCAACTACATGGCCTTTGCCATTTCGGCCGGCGCACGTATCCGCACCATCGCCACCACCATCGAAGAGGGCTTCTCGCTGCCGAAGGTGGAGAAGTTCGAGGAACTCATCAACGAGCACACGCGGGCTATTCTCATCTGCAATCCCAACAACCCGACGGGCTATCTCTATACGCGCCGCGAGATGAACCAAATCCGCGACCTCGTCAAGAAGTACGACCTTTACCTCTTCTCCGATGAGGTGTATCGCGAGTTCATCTACACTGGCTCGCCCTATATTTCAGCCTGCCACCTCGAAGGCATCGAGCAAAACGTGGTGCTCATCGACTCCGTTTCGAAGCGCTACAGCGAGTGCGGCATACGCATCGGCGCGCTCATCACCAAGAACGCCGAGGTGCGAAGCGCGGTGATGAAGTTCTGCCAGGCGCGGCTTAGCCCCCCGCTGCTCGGCCAGCTTGTGGCAGAGGCTTCGCTCGACGAGCCGCAGGACTATGCCCGAGAGGTATACGATGAATACGTAGAGCGGCGCAAATGCCTCATCGACGGGCTTAACCGCATTCCCGGCGTGTACTCGCCCATACCGATGGGCGCGTTCTACACCGTGGCTAAGTTGCCCGTGGACGATGCCGAAAAGTTCTGCGCATGGTGCCTCACAGACTTCTCTTACGAAGGCAAGACCGTGATGATGGCGCCCGCTGCCGGCTTCTACACCACGCCCGGCGCAGGCATCAATCAGGTGCGCATCGCCTACGTGCTCAAAAAAGAAGACCTTACCGATGCCCTCACCGTGCTGGGCAAAGCCTTGCAGGCATATCCCGGGCGCACGTCAGTAGACAATGAGTAAACTGCCCTTTTTTCTTGCCGCCCGCTTCTTCCGCGCCGATGGGGAGAACAAGGCCAAAGCCTCGCGCCCGGCGGTGCGTGTGTCTACCATCAGCGTAGCTGTGAGCCTTGCGGTGATGATTATTACTGTGGGCGTTGTGCGCGGTTTTCAGCGTGAGATCCGCGCCACGCTCTCCGGCTTTGCCTCCCACATCACGCTGCTCAATCCCCTTTCTTTCTACAATCCCGAAGCCGCGCCCATTGTCATAGACGAGGGTGTGGAGCGCGACGTGCGTGCCTGCCTGCCGCCCGGCAGCCGCTTCGCGCGTTTTTCAACCAAGAGCGGCATTCTCAAAACCGACGACGCCTACGCAGCCATCACCCTCAAAGGCATCGGCGCGGACTACGACACGGCGTTTCTCAAAAGCCGCCTCGCCGAAGGTCGCCTGCCCGCCGTGGGCACGGAGCGCGGCAAGCGCGAAATCCTCCTCTCGCGCCTCACGGCCGACCAACTCAAATTGAAGCGTGGCGACCGCATCGCCGCCTATTTCTTCGAGCGCACCGTGAAGATGCGCCGCTTCGACATCGTGGGCATCTACGACACCCACATGCCGCAGTTCGACCGCTTCTTCGCCGTTACCGACATCGCCGCTGTCAATACTCTCAACTCGTGGCAGGGCGACCAGTGCGGCGGCATAGAAATCATGCTGCCCAACGACGGCGGCATCGACTCCGCGCAGGTGGCGCTTGCCGGTTGCTTCAACGGCCGCACAGACCGCCACGGCAGCGCGTATCTCTCGCAAAGTCTGCGCGAGAACCCACGCACCGCTTCCGTGTCGGCGTGGCTCGAATTGCTTGATATGAACGTCCTCGTAATCCTTGGCCTCATGACCGTGGTGGCGGTGGTGACGATGATGTGCAGTCTGCTTATATTAATATTGGAACGCACGCGCGACATAGGCCTGCTCAAAACCCTTGGTGCGCGTGGCGGCACGGTGCGCAGCGTGTTCCTCTGGCTCTCCGCCCTCATACTCTCGCGCGGCATGCTGTGGGGCAACGCCGTGGGGCTGGGCATCCTGTCCTTGCAGCATTTCTGCGGCATCGTGCACCTCGACCCGTCGGTTTATTATGTTGACCGCGCCCCCGTGGCGTTCGACGTCCCGTTGTTCCTGCTTATCAATGCCGGCACGCTTTTCGTTACGCTGCTTGCCCTTGTCCTGCCCAGTTTCATAGTGGGCATCATCAAGCCCGCCAAGACCATGCGCTACGAATAAAAGCCCCGCATTTTGCAACGTGCTCTTTGCAGCCAGTTGTCGAGATGCTAAAAGATGGTTACGAAAGGGCTGTTTCTCGGTAAAATGTTTGGAAGAAACGATTTTAGCCTCTTATCTTTGCATAAGAAACAACACAAAACAATCGGTATATAGTTCTAAGAAGCTTCGCAAAGGACGGAGCAAGATTAAAGGTAAAAAGATTATGAAACAGATGCAGAACAATTTGGACAACACAGAGAGAATGAACGAGACGAACACGCTTGCAAGCCGTATCAAAATGCTTCGCTACCGCTTTCAGCGTTACCGCGAGATGCGTAACGGCACTAAGTGCCAGGACATTCTCTCTCAGATTAGGCTGGCAGAGGCATAGCCGCCCCTTCGCCTATCTTTTTTGATTACGACACTACAAGCCTTTTGGTAACACTAGCTACTGCCGCGCAAGATTTCTTGCGCGGCAGTTTTTTCGGCACAAACGACGCGTATTATAACAGATTTCTCTTGCGGCGGGGCGCTGGCTTGCACTTTCATACGTTTTCACTCAATCCATTCCACCTTTTCTATCTTATATTTTTGAAGGTTCCTTTTATTGATGGGGATATAGAGCATGATTTCGTCGAAGGCAAGGTAGTGCTTGCCGTTCATCGTGAGAATGCCCACGTTGTCGTCGAGGCGCGTCTGCTCTAACCCGTCCGCAGCGGCGCGGGGCACTTTGAAGAAGATGTCTTTTGCCTCATAAAAGACATAGAGATGGGTGGGCGTTATGGCGTAGAGGCTTTGGGTGAAATCGTACTCGTATTTCTCAAACGGCCGCTCTATGACGCAGGCTCCGCTGAGCCAACGCCCGTATTGCGCCGTGACGGCGGGGGCGGTGCAGCGCGTGAGATGCAGGGAATGAGGCCAATGGGCGGAAGGCAGCACGCGCTCCAAGGTGAACTCGGAGGGCGCGTCGTCGAGCGGCAGCGAGAGATAATGGGCAATGTCGGCATCGCCGTAAAGTTTTCCCTTTATTCGGTGGGCAATGGCTGCGGGGTGGTGGAGGAGGAACGTAAGCCCGCCGCCGGGGGCATCGAGGACGAACATCGTGTAGCGCACGCCCGTGAGCGTGCCGGAAGCCTTCTTTTTCCAACTTGTGAGGAAAAACACGCCGGGGTCTTTGGTGTCTTCTATCTCCCAAAACTCCGTGAAGTCGAGCCTGCCGCCGCACTCGTTCCAATAGCCGGCAAGGTCGAGGTCGCGGCGGTCGGCTTTGAGCGCATCGGTGACAAGGTAAAGGTTCTCGCCTGTGGAAAAATTCTCGTAAACTTTGAGTATTTCGGACACGTAATAGAACAGCGTGAACCGCGTTTTGCAGGGTTCTTCTTTCGCCTGCACGAGCACGGGGAGTTGGCTGAATACGGTGGTTCCTTGTGTGAACCGCTCGAGGAAACCCAGGACGCGGTCGAAGCACTGCTGGATGTCGGTCACGTCGCCTTCTTTCGACTCGTAACTCGGCACGGCCTTCATGAGCATCAGGAGGAGAAAGGGCACGCTGATGTCGCGTTCAACGATTTCCTTGCAGATGGCCGTGATTTGTTTGCCGAGTTTTTCCTGTCGCCCCGTGGGATAGCAGAGCGTGAGGATTTCGGCGGCGGTTTTCTCGGGATAGGTGCGGCGGTAAAGGTGCTTGCGGAAGAATTTCCACGCCCTTTTGTAATGCATCAGCACGTCCTCGAGTTTTACTCTATCGTCGGTCATCTCGCAGGCTTCGGCTTTGAGGTCGCGAAAGGCAGAGCGCATTTTCTGCGGCGTGGCGCAGACGCGGAGTATGCCGTTGCTGCGAATGGAGCCGCTGTCGAGAAAAGCCTCGCATTCCTCGGTCGTGTTGAAAAGCAGGCGCGTGTTTACAATCGCGGTAAGCCATTCGGCGTATTGCTGTGTCATGGATTGTCAGATATGAATAGTTCCTGAAACATCTGCTTGTAATAGGCGGCTTTCTTGTCGAGCGACAGGGGATAGGCGCGGCTGCTGCTGGGCATACGGTAGAGGCGGAGCGGACGGCCGGCAAACCTGACGGCGGCATACGAGCCGATTTTGGGCAGTTGGGCGTTGAAGTGCGCGAGGAGCGTTTCGGTAGCCTTTCCGCCCGTAGTCACTATGGCACGGCACTGGGGCAGTTGCGAAAGCAGGGCATCGAGGTCGGTGGGCGTGACTATTTCGAGAAACTTGTCGGCAGCATTGCCTTGCAAGCGGCGCACGGCGCAGGCGGTGTCGTAGAGGGCGATGCCGGTTTCTTCGAGAAACGGGCGAAGCAGGTCGAGGCGGAATGTCTTGGCCGCCGTATCGACAAAATAGTCGCGGTCGTTCTTGAACACCAGTCCGAAGATGCGCCACATGTCGTTGATGTAGTTGGGATAGAAAAAGTCCATCGACCACTTTTCACGCGGCGGCGGGAAACTGCCCAGCATAAGCACTTGCGCCCCTTCGGGGAGGAAGGGGCGCAGGGGATGCTGCTCGATATTTATTGCGGGTTCGATATGCATGGTGAATTAGTAAACGAGGAGATTTTCGTGCAAGCGAGCGCAGAGCCGAACGATTGCGTTAAGCCAAATGAGCAAAATCGAGTTTACTCGAATTTTGCCATGGCGAGCAATCGCACTTTTAAGAACTTGTTCGGACTATGCCGAGCGCAGCCGAAAATCACGAAGTAAACGAGTAAACAAGTAGACAGGACAAGTTATTTATGTCATTATCTTTATCTTTTTCTGCGGTGCGACTGTCCGCCGCACAGCCAGTGCTTGTCCCAAAAACTCTCGTTGAGGCTCGACACCATCACGCCGCGCGAAGTGGAGGCGTGAATGAAGCGGTCGCCTTTGAGGTAGATGCCCACGTGCCCGCACTTCTTGCCCGAACCGGGCGTGGTGAAGAACACGAGGTCGCCCTCCTGCAATTTGCTGCGGCGTATGCGGTAACAATCTTTTTTAAGTTGGTCAGCGCTGCGTCGCGAAAGCTGCACGTTGTAGACATCTTTATAGATGGCGCAGGTCAGTCCCGAGCAATCCACACCTCGCCTTGTCGTGCCGCCCGCTGCGTAAGGCGTGCCGAGCCATTCGGCGGAGGTAATCATCAGCTGGTGGTCGTCGCGCTCCTCAATATCGAAGCCGAGTTTCACGGCGGCGTGCACGATGGCACGCATACGGCTGTCCACCGCCACGCGCTGGGTGCGGCAGGAAGAGAGCAACAGGACGACAATCAGGAGCGGGAGGAGGCGTTTCATAACCCTTGTTCCATGAGATAGCGTTCGGCTTCGATGGCCGCCTTGCAGCCTGCCGCTGCGGCGGTGATGGCTTGGCGGTAATGCGGGTCGGCCACGTCGCCGGCGGCAAACACGCCGGGCAGAATGGTGCGCGGGCTGCCGTTTTCGGTGATAATGTAGCCAGTTTCGTCGCACGGCAGCACGGGACGGAACAACTCGCTGTTGGGGCGGTGGCCTATGGCGAGGAAGAACCCGTCGATGGGCAGGTCGTAGGTGCGCTCTTCGAGCGTGCCCTTCTTATGCACGAGGTGTGCGCCCTCCACGCCGCCCTCGCCGTAAAGACCGAGCGTATTGGTTTCAAAAAGCACTTCGATTTTAGGATTGTCCAGCACGCGCTGCTGCATGGCCTTGGATGCGCGCAGGAAAGGCTTGCGCACGATGAGGTAAACCTTGGCCGCCAGTCCGGCGAGATAGGAAGCCTCCTCGCAAGCCGTGTCGCCACCGCCTACCACGGCAACCGTCTTTTTGCGATAGAAGAAACCGTCGCAAGTGGCGCAGGCCGAAACGCCCATGCCGCGATATTTCTCTTCGTCGGCCAGTCCGAGGAATTTGGCAGACGCGCCCGTGGCGATGATCAGCGTGTGGCACGCTACCTGCGACCCGTCGTCGAACGTAAGCACATAGGGACGCTTCGAAAGGTCGGCGGCCGTGGCGGTCTGCTGACGGATTTCCGCACCAAAGCGTTCGGCCTGGCGGCGAATGTCGTCCATCATCTGATTGGCATCTACGCCTTCGGGATAGCCGGGAAAGTTTTCCACTTCGGTGGTAATGGTGAGCTGCCCGCCAGGTTGCAGGCCTTCGTAGACTACGGGGTTGAGATTGGCGCGGCCAGCATAGATGGCCGCCGTGTATCCGGCAGGGCCGGAGCCGAGAATAAGGCAACGGAGGGTTTCCATAAAGTGTATATCTGTTTTAGTGGTAAAAAATCATCTTAAATCTATCACTTCGATGCCGGGGTGCTGCTTGGCGTCGAAGGTAAAGGCGGTATCGGCGAATTGCCTGCCGGTCTTGATGCTGCGTACGCGGATACGCGTCCAGTCGCCCTTGGCGTTTTTGAAGCGCACGGAGAGGGGCAAAAGCGTGGAGGGGTCGATGGTGAGCAAGATTTTCGGCATATTGCTGTTCTTCGACGTAGCCACGAGGCGCACCTCGTGCACGATCTTGCCTTCGTAAGCGGCTTTGGAGAGCGTAGCGGCGTAGCCCTTCTTATATATATTAATAAATGAGTAGGGATTGATTGCCTGCAATTCGGCCGCCGTGGGCGTGCTCACGTTCACCTCGTCGCTGCCGGCGAGGAGCGTCCATTGCGTCTTGCCGTCGAACCATGTGGTGAGGCTGCTGCTTTCAATCTTGAACTTATTGCCTTTCACCTTAATCGTGCCGCCTGCACTGCCCGTTTCCTTAGTGCCCTTGAAGGCGGTGGCCTCAAAGACGGCCTCTATGCCGCCGCTGTTTTTCAGTTTGGCGGCGGTCTTGTCGAGAATATCCTGCGCTTTCTGTGCCTGGACGGGCATCAGCGTGCAGGCGCAGAGCAAAAGCAGGAAAATGTGCTTGATGTTCATGGCGTTGATGTGTTTTAATTATTACCCAATGGTACTCAACTTGTTATCCAATTCTATTTCGTCGGCAATAAGCACCTCGCGCGGCTTCGCGCCCCGTGTCGGACCTACGATGCCCATGGCTTCGAGTTGGTCCATGAGGCGGCCGGCGCGGTTGTAGCCGATGGCAAACTTGCGCTGGATAAGGCTCGTAGAGCCGAGTTGGTTCACCACGACGAGCCGCGCGGCTTCCTCGAACATCGGGTCGAGGTTGGAAGCGTCCACGCTTGCCGCACCGCCTTCGCCATCGCCCTCTACGGCAGGCTGCGGCAATTCGAAGGCGCAGGGGTAACTTTGCTGGCGGCAGATGTAGTTGTTGATTTCCTCCACCTCGGGCGTATCCACGAAGGCGCACTGCACGCGCACGGGGTCGTTGCCGCTCAGGAAGAGCATGTCGCCCTTGCCCACGAGTTGGTTGGCGCCGGGACGGTCGAGAATGGTGCGGCTGTCGATTTGCGACATCACCTTAAACGCCATTCGCGCCGGGAAGTTTGCCTTAATCGTACCCGTGATAATGTTGGTCGTGGGGCGTTGCGTGGCAATCACCATGTGCATGCCCACGGCACGCGCCAGTTGCGCGATGCGGGCGATGGGCAGTTCCACTTCCTTGCCGGCGGTCATGATGAGGTCGCCGAACTCGTCGATAATCACCACGATGTAAGGCATATACTCGTGCCCTGCCTCGGGGTTAAGGCGGCGTGCCTTAAACTTGGCGTTGTATTCCTTGATGTTCCTCACCTTGGCTTTCTTGAGCAGGTCGTAGCGGTGGTCCATGAGTTGGCAGAGGCTTTTGAGCGTCTGCACCACCTTCGTCACGTCGGTGATGATGGGGTCTTCGCCGTCGGGGATTTTGGCGAGGAAATGGTTCTCAATCGGGGCGTACACGCTGAACTCCACTTTCTTCGGGTCTACCATCACGAATTTCAGTTCGGCGGGGTGCTTCTTGTAGAGCAGCGAGGTGATAATGGCGTTCAGACCGACCGACTTACCTTGACCCGTCGCGCCCGCCACGAGCAGGTGCGGCATCTTGGCGAGGTCAACCATAAAGGTCTCGTTTGTAATGGTCTTGCCTAGGGCGATGGGCAGTTCGTACTCCGTTTCCTGGAATTTCTTGGAGTTGAGAATGCTCTCCATCGACACGATGCGCGGGTTCTTGTTCGGCACTTCGATACCGATTGTGCCTTTGCCGGGAATAGGCGCGATGATGCGGATGCCGAGGGCGGAAAGCGAGAGGGCGATGTCGTCCTCAAGGTTTCTGATTTTGTTGATGCGCACGCCGGGGGCGGGGGTCACCTCGTAGAGCGTAATCGTGGGGCCAATCGTTGCCTTGATGCCCGATATTTCCACGCCGAAACTGCGCAGCACGGTGATGATGCGGTCCTTGTTGGCGTTCTGCTCCGCCATGTCTACCGCCGTGCCGCCGTCGTCGTAATGCTTTAGGAGGTTGAGCGTGGGGAAGCGATAGTTTTCGAGGTCCTTGCGCGGGTCGTAGGGCTCCATGTCTTGCACATCGCCCACCGTCTTGCCAGATGCCTGCTCCTCATCCTCAGGTGCTTCGATTTCCATTTCACTCTCTCCCTCGTCGGCCGGCTGCGGCGCGTCGGTATCGGCGGCGGGAGCGTCGGGCGTGTCTTCCGAAAGGATCAGCGCGGGCTGCGCCTCGTCATCGGGATTATCGGAAAAGTCGAGCGCAACGGTATATTCCTCGCTATACTCCTGCGGCGCATCGTCCTCGGGTTCTTCCTCTTCCCCGTCAGCCGGCTCTTCGTCCTCTTCCTCCTTTTTCTTCTTGTGGGGCAGGATATTGGGCAGATAGTCTTGCGGTTTGAGCAGTTTGCGCACCACGTTGATGGTTTCGCGCGACAGGTACACGAGATAAAGCACGAGCGTCACGAGCAGTATGAGCAGCGTGCCGGGCAGGCCGATGAGGCCGTTCAACCACTCTTTCATAAAGTCGCCGTGCAAGCCGCCGAGCTTAAAGCTGAATGCGGTGAGCACGCTTTCGGGGATTACGTAGTTGGCCGCGACGCTAAGCGCTACCGAGCCCCATATCATCAGAAAGCTAAAATTGATAAACCATTTCCACAGCCTTACGCGGTACGCGCCCATCAGTTTCACGCCGAGCAGTAGCAGGAAGAGAGGAATGAACACGGCGCAAATTCCGAAGCAGCCGTTCATAAAGTAGTCGGCGATGTATGCGCCGAGGCGGCCGCCGTAGTTCGCGGCGTTGCCCACGTTGCCCGCTTCCACGCCCGACTGGTCGGCGGGGCCTGTGAAGATGTTGGAGCAGAGACACAATAATATATATATGCTCGCCACGAGCAGCGCCACGCCGATGACGAAGCGCGGCATGTCGCCCTGATAGATGTCTTTGAGGAATGACGTGTCGAAGCCAAAGCGGCGCTTGCCCTCGCTTTTCTTGGGCGTGCGCTTCGCGGCGGCGGTAGTGGTCTTTTTCTTGGTTGTTGGCATTGGGATGTCTTTTTAGTAGACGAGTTGACGAGTAAACGAGTAGACGAGAAAAGAATGTCTTTATCAGAAGAATATTTAGTAACTTGTCTTGTTTACTTGTATACTTGTTTACTCGTTTACTAATTAAAAAATTATTCCGTGTAAAACTTGACAAGCCGCTCTATGGCGCGGCGGCACACGGGGCAGAACGCCTGCGCTTCGTTGGTCTTCATGCGGCAGTCGGTATAGGCGCGGTAAACGCCTTTCGACATATAGCCGCCGCCCTCATACACGCCGATGTCGTCCACGGTGCGCCCTTTCGGATCGGTAGGCACGGGCGTGCCGGCGGGCAGCAGGTCCTGCCATTTTTGGGAGAAATCTTTCAAAGTGGTGATGTTCTGCTCCCACGGTTCGACCTCCGGCGTATAAAATTCTTCGTACTGGTCGTCGTAGTAATACTCATCGGCAAGACCCGCAAAACTGTGCCCGAACTCGTGCACCACCACGGGACGGAATGCCGTGTGCCCCGCCGTGGTGAGCGTATAGGAGTTGTAGATGCCCCCGCCGCCGTAGGTCTTCGTATTGGCCAGGACAACGATGTGCTCGTAGGGAATGCCGGCGAGGCTTTCGTGCATCTGGCGCACGTTGGGCGTGGTGAGATAGCGGTCGGAATAGAACGTGGAGAAATGCGAGCCGAGTGCAGTGTGCTTCCACACGCCCTCTTTCGGCACGCTTACGCCGCTCTCTGCCGAGGGCAGCGCAACGGCCACGAAGTTGAAACGGTCTTTCAACGTGCCGAACGGCTCGTGCGCAAGAATGGCATCGACCGCGGTCTGCGCAGCAGCATAGAATTGCTCGCTTTCAGCCGCCGTGTAGCCCTCGGCTACAATCGCCACGTCAATCTTCTTCTCCGGCCGCCCGCTTTTCAGCAGGTAGCGGTGGGGCGGCGCGGGGTACTTTGTCTTTTTGATGAGGATATCCTGCGGGTCAATGTCGTGCGCGAACGCTGCAAGCCGTTTGCCTTGCAGCGCGTCCAGTTCCACGGTCAGCGTGGCTGCGCGCAGGGGCATCGGTATGAGGAACACGTTTTCAAACGATCGGCTCACCTTTGTGGCTTCCTCCGTGCCCAGCCATTCCTGAAAGAGCGTGGAGAACGATGTGCGGTAGAGCACGCGCCCCGTTGCCTTGTCGGCGAGCGTCAAGCGCCCGTTGCCGTGCAGCGGCAGTTCGTCCAGGCGGCCGCGCCTGCCGTACCAGCCCTCCGTCTGTACCAACTCTGCGAGCGCGATGTCCGCTGCGCCCGCCTTGCCCGAGAACGTATACGCCACGCGCAGCGTTTTGCTGAAATCAAGCCCCGCTTCCTGCGCCATGAGTTTGCCCGAGGGCAGCGCGGCACAGCAAAGCGTAAGTATACAATATATAATATATATAGGTCGAAACATGGAGTTGTTAATATAGAGTACCTGCAAAAATACGAAAAAATTGTAACTTTGCGACCTATCCTATAAGCTAAGTGTGTTTTTGACCATGCCAATTTCCTCTTCCCCAATCCTGATTGCCGATGCCGGCAGCACCAAAACCGACTGGGCGATGCTCCTTCCCGACAACGGCGTGTCCCTGATTTCCACGCAGGGCATCAATCCCTTTATGCTGTCCGCCGAGCAGATTGTCGGCATCTTGCAGACGGAACTGCTGCCCGGCATGTCAAGCATTGTCCCTGCCGCCGTCCATTTCTACGGGGCGGGCTGCGCGGGTGCGGGTATTGCAGTTGTGGAAGAAGCCCTGCGGCGACTGTTCCCTGCGACGGAACTTAATGTTGCGTCCGACTTGCTTGGCGCAGCGCGCGCCCTGTGCGGTCACAGTGACGGCATTGCCTGCATTCTCGGCACAGGCAGCAACAGTTGCCTTTATTTGGACGGCGCAATCCGCGCCAACGTGTCGCCCCTCGGGTTTATCCTCGGCGACGAGGGCAGCGGCGCGGTGCTGGGTCGCAGACTTGTGGGCGATGTGCTTAAAAGGCAGTTGCCCGAAACGCTTTGCCAAGATTTTGAAAAAGAATACCAACTCACTGCCGCCGACATTATCCAGCGCGTCTACCGTTCGCCTTTGCCCAACCGCTTCCTTGCCTCGTTTGCGCCGTTCCTGTCGCGCCATAGGCACGAGCCCGCCGTGCAAGCCCTGCTCGAAGAGGAGTTTGCGCGCTTCTTCCGCCGCAACGTCTGCGCCTACCGCCGCCCCGACCTCCCCGTGCATTTCGCGGGCAGCATCGCCCGCCATTTCCAAACGGAAGTCTTCGCCGCCGCCCACAGCCTCGGGTTGCAGCCCGGGCGTGTAGAGGCCGCGCCGATGGAGGCACTGATAGAATATCATAAACAAGCGTTGTGAAAATAAAGAAAGAGGTTGCTTCAAAATGAATATTGTTGCAGATATATCCCCTGTAAGGGGCTTATAATTAGAACTATTTTTATCCACGAGTTATTTTTTTTGCCCACGAATCTCACAAATCTACACGAATCTTTGCTTTGCGCTTTTTAATGTCGACCTGTTCGGTCGCACGAATTTTCACGAATGCAAGCGAGCGCGGTCCAAAATCTCTCATTCCTTGAATTAGTGAGATTCGTGCGACCGAACAGGTCGCCATTAATATAGAGGACATGTAATTCGTGTAGATTCGTGAGATTCGTGGGCAAACAAATGTGGACAAATTAATCTTTCTCTTTCTTCTCTGTTGTATGCGCGTTTCCGCACGATAGGATAATCGTTTGTTTCTCAAAGATTTCTGTTGCTTGTTGCTATTTCAGTTACTTCCCCACAACTGTGGGGAAGGTGCACTATAGTTGTGGGGAAGTAACTCAAAGCATTGTAGAAACAATTTTCTATATCGTTCTGACAAGTTTTCTACTTAAAAAAACGACTGCTTACGGCGGGGTTATCACAACCTGCGTAAGCAGTCAAATAAATCCTATCGAATTTTGCAATTTATATTGAAAGTTCGTCGAGTACTCTGATAAGCTGTTTGTCAATAAGCTTGCGGCGGCCAACGGCATCGACAAAAGGCACATAGACCACTTCGTTGTTGCGCACGCCTACCATCACGTTGCGCTGGCCCTGCACCAAGGCTTGAATAGCTCCTACGCCGACGCGCGAGGCAAGGATGCGGTCGCGGGCGGAAGGGCTGCCGCCGCGCTGCAAATGGCCGAGGATAGAAACGCGCACGTCGAAATTGGGATATTCCTTGTTCACACGGTCGGCGTAATAGATTGCGCCGCATTGGGGGCTCTCGCTCACGATGACAATGCAGCTTTTCTTACTTTTGCGGATACCGCGCTCCATGAATTTGATAAGCTGGTCGCTGCCCGTGGAATCTTCGGGAATAATCGCTGCTTCCGCACCGGCGGCAATGGCACTGTTCTGGGCAAGGAAACCAGCGTCGCGGCCCATCACTTCTACGAAGAAGATGCGCTCGTGAGAGGTGGCGGTGTCGCGGATTTTGTCCACGCAGTCCGTAATCGTGTTGAGCGTGGTGTCGTAGCCGATGGTGCTGTCCGTTCCGTAAAGGTCGTTGTCGATAGTGCCAGGCAGGCCGATGCAGGGAAAGTCGTACTCCTCCGCAAGTTTCATGGCACCCGTAAGCGAACCGTTACCGCCGATGACAACCAGGGCATCGATGGCTTCCTTGCGCAGCGTTTCGTAAGCGCGCTGGCGTCCGGCCGCCGTTTGGAACTCTTTGCAGCGGGCCGTGCGGAGGATTGTGCCGCCGGTCTGTATGATGTTGCTCACATCTTCGGTGGTAAACGTCTTTACGTCGTCGTTGATAAGACCTTCATAGCCTCTGTAAATGCCTTTCACCGTGAAGCCGTTGCAAATGCCGCTACGCGTCACGGCGCGAATGGCGGCGTTCATGCCCGGTGCGTCGCCCCCGGAGGTCAGCACGCCGATACATCTTATTTTTCCCATATAGATTTCTTATTATTTAGTTCAAAATATACATCATTACGAAGAGCACGGCCAGTCCCGCCAGCCAGCCGGCGAAAACCTTGGGCATAACGTGCGTGATGTACCATTTCAGGCTCACGTTTTCCATGCGCATCAGCACGAGACCCGTGATGGTGCCGGTGGCAAGCAGCGAACCGCCCACGGCGGTGGTGTAGCTGAGCAAAGGCCAGAAGTGCGCGGGGTTGGCCACGGCGGCAAGGTTGGGCTGCTCAAAGAAAGCCGTCAGTCCCAAAAGGGTCGTGACGTTGCCGAGCACGCCCGAAAGCAGTCCGCCCGCAATGCCCACGCCATAGGTCATGGCATCGCCCGTAGTGGCCAGCCAGATGAAGCCCTTTTGCAGCAGTCCCGTTTCGGTGGCCGCGCCGAACATCAGCGTAAGCCCGATGAAGAACAGAAGGTTTTGGATATTCACGTATTGCAATGCCAGCGGCAGACGCTTGCGCACCATCTGGTCACTGCCCAAAAGCGTGCGGTTGCACAGCTCGTTCACGATCCATAGCAGCGACAGCACGCACATTGCGCCGAGGAAGGGCGGCAGTAGCGTGATGCGGTGGAACGTGGGGATAAACCACAGGCCGCCTGCGCCGACGAAGAACATAATCATGCGTTGCCAGCGGTTGAGAATCGTGTCGTCGCCGCGATAGGGCGGGATATGCGTGCCGAGGTGGATACGGGCGGGCAGGCGGAGCGAAATCAGCGTCAGCGTTGTGCCGAGTGCCACGACAAGGGCGGGCATCACCATCATAGAGTAGGCCGTGGGCGTGATGAGCCCGTCGGTCCAAAGCGTGAGGGTCGTGAGGTCGCCGATAACGGTGGACGCGCCGCCGCAGTTCGCGGCGAGGATAATGACCGCACCGTAAATCTTGCGCATCCGCTCGTCTTGGAACACGGGGTGCATGATGCCGAGCATGAGGCACGCGGTGGTCGTGTTGTCAAGGTTGGCAGAAAGCAGGAAGGTTATGATGGCCAGTACCCACAGCAGCGTGATGGGGCGCTTGGAGCGCAGCCATTCGCCGATAAAGTCAAAGCAGCCGTTGTTGTTGAGCACCTCCACGATGGTCATCGTGGCGAGGAAATACAGCACCACCTGCGCGCCGCGGAAGATATATTCTGTGAATATATTGTGCGCAATGAAATCCTTCACAGCCATTGCGTTGATGGCGTGCGAAGAAATGTAAGAGAAGAATTGTACGGGGTGCTGGCTGATTACGAAGTCGGAGCCGAAAGCAATATAAAGCAACCAACAGGAAACGCCGACGAACATCGCAACTGCGGCTTTGTTCATGCGGTTAAGTGATTCGGTAGCAATTAGGAAGAGGCCGATAAGAATAATAGAAATAATAATTGCTCCCATACACAAATAAGGTAGTCGCTATAAAAAAGAGCGGCAAACGGGGCTCGAACCCGCGACCCTTGGCTTGGGAAGCCAATGCTCTACCAACTGAGCTACTGCCGCATTCTTAATTTTCTTGGCAGCAAAGTTACGCAAAATTCATCAAATCAAGCATTCTCTTATAGTCTTTTTTCAAAATATTCCGTTTTGGAACATTTGTGTAAGCCCGCCCCAATCATTATCCCATGCGGCGCACGGTACGGGCGTATGCAAAATGCCCCTACTTTTATGCAAACGAGATGCAGAGATAGAAATTATTGCTCCTGCTTTACAAACACATATCCCGCAATGTCGCCCTCGGGCGCGGCCTCCACTTCGAGGAAGAAAGGCACGCCTGCCTCAAAGGCGGTTTGCGTGAGGCGGTAAGTGACGACGGGGGTATTGGCATCAAGCACGGCTTGCATGGGCACTTCGGCGAGTTGCTCTTCGCGCTTGAACTGCACGAGTTTGCCAAGACGCAGGCGGCCGCTGCCGCGCGTGCGGACAAAGGTGATGTCGAACGTGCCGTTGCCCACCATTGCGCCCGTGCTCTCGATGCGCAGCGTGCCACCGGCGAGTTGCTGCGGCTTCCATTCGGCAAGGAACGCGCCGTAACGGGCATAGGCGGAATAGTCGGGCGCAAAGTAAATGGGTAGGGAAAGGTGGCGCGGGGTCACTTCGGTGATGGCGCGGAAGTCGCTCTTGCTGTCCACCGTGACAGGCGCGGCATAGACGGCGGAATGGGCGTGCGGATAAGTGCCGTCGGTCGTGTAGCGAATGGTGGCGCCCTGCACGGAGGGGGCTAACGTGAAGCGCACCTTGCCATCGATTTCTTCCTCCGCAACGATGCGCGGCTCGGGCACACGATAGGTGCAGCCCTTATGGTCGAGGCGGGCAAAGTGAGAAGCAATGCGGTCGCGGAAGTCGGGCCAGCTGCGGCGGTCGGTGCGCGTCCAACCCAGTTCGGCCACGGCGAGGAGGCGGGGGAAGGTGAGGTATTCCGCGTAGTTTTCGGAGCGGTTCTCGTTGAGCGGCGCAAGTTCCTGCAACATCGTGCCGTGGATAAACTGGTCGCTCCAGAAGCAGCCCTGCACGCCAAGCACCGTGCCCGTGGCGGCATACTCGCCCGTGGGCATCGAATAGCACTTTTCCAAAGAAATGGGCGGCATCCACGTGGCGGCCTTCACCTCGCCGGGCGTGCGGCCTTCGGGAAAGTCGAGGTAAACGTGCGTGGCAGGCGAGAGGATGGCCTTATGCCCGAGGCGCGTGGCCTGAATGGTGTCGGCTACGTTGTGCCAAATGGCTGCCACGACGGGCTGGCTCACCGCGCCGCGCTGGATAATCTCTTCCCAGCCGACAATAGTTTTTCCTTTCTCTTTCATCATATTGGCCACCACGTTGGTGAGATAGCCCTGCAAGTCGGACGTTTTTTCCAATCCCTCGCGCCGCAGCACCGCCTGACACTTCGGACATTCCTGCCAACGGTCGTATACGGCCTCGTCGCCGCCGATGTTGATGTATTTGGAGGGAAAGAGCGCCACGGTCTCTTCAAGCACGTCGGCGAGGAACTGGTAGGAACTTTCCTTGCCCACGCAGAGCAGGTCGCGGCTGATGAAGTGCTGGTTGGGCACTTCGTGCTGCTTGCCCGTGCAGCAGAGCCACGGATAGGCCGCCACGGCGGAGAGCATGTGTGCGGGGAACTCTATTTCGGGGATAATCTCCACGCCCCGCACGGCGGCGTAGGCAATCATTTCCTTAATCTCCTCCTGCGTGTAGAAACCGCCGAGGCGCTGTTCGTTCCTGCCTGCCCACGCGCCTATTTCGGTGAGGCGCGGATATTTCTTGATTTCGAGGCGCCAGCCCGAGTCGTCGATGAGGTGGAACTGGAGCTTGTTCATCTTATACATCGCCATCATGTCGATGTATTTCTTCACAAAGTCTTTGTCGTAGAAATAGCGTGCCACGTCGAGCATCATGCCGCGCCAGGGGTGGTCGGGCGCATCGGCCACGCTGATGCAGGGCACGCTCCACTTTGCGTCGGTTTGCAGGGACGCGCTGTAGATTTCGGGCGGGAGGAGTTGCAGGAGGGTTTGAATGCCGTAGAACACGCCGCTCTTGTCGTGCCCGCAAATAGCGATGCGCTTGCCGCTGACCTCGAGCGTGTAGCCTTCGGGGGCAGGGACGCGCAGGGTGTCGATTTCGAGTACGATGCCGGCGCGGCTTTTCTTGCCCGCCTCTTTCCAGCGGAAGCCGGTAGAGCGGCGCACGGTTTGCAGCAAGTACTCTGCCTGCTCTTTGCAGGCGGCATCGTAGGCAATCGCCATGTCGGCGGTCAGCGTGAGCGTGCCGCCTTGCACGCTCATCTGCGCGGGTTTGGGGATAATGGAAACGGTTTGCGCCGTTGCGCCTGCGCCCGGAGCAAGCAGAAGCAGGCAGATTGCGGCCTTAAATAGGTTTTTCATGATGAATAGATTTAATAGACAAAATCGTATTGGGTGGAATGAGGATAAAAACCATGAAAAACAGCTTGTTCTGTGTGGGCCTGCGGCTTGCCTTATCGAATAAGCCCCAAGTCTGAAAACCTGCGGTTTTCGCCTTGTGTCTTATCCGTTAAGGCGGCGGTCGGTTTCCGCCCGCCCCACACAGAACAAGGGAAAAACCAGGAAAAACCCGTTTTCAATGAGAATCCAGATAAATGCTTTTCGATTGCATCAAGGTCTCACGGGTTTTTCATGGTTTTTACCTTGCGGCGTTTGAAGCGGGCGGGCACCGACCGCAGCCGCAGGGATTAAGGGCGAGCAAAAGCCGCAAGGCTTTAATGCTCGGCGTTAAGACCGGCGGCGTAGCCCTCAGGGCTTCAAACAAAGCAAGATGTTTTTACTGGTTTTTATCTAAAAACATTTGGATAATTCAACCAACGAGTAAGAAACTTATTTTACTCTTCCCCTTTAAGCGTGGGCAGGTGCAGACGGTACTTCACGGCGAGTATGCGCATGAGGAACACCACGATGCCGCAAACGATGCCGGAGGTCACCGTGCCGATGCCGCAGCGGGCGCAGATGAAGTAGGCGATGCCGCCGACCACGCAGGCGAGGGCGTAGATTTCTTTGCGGAAAATGAGGGGTTCTTCGTTGATGAATACGTCGCGCAGCACGCCACCGCCCGCCCCCGTCAGCGTGCCCATGATGATGGCCGTCCAGAAGGGGAAGCCCGCCGTGATGGTCTTTTCAACGCCCGTCACGGTGAAGAGCGCGAGGCCGATGGTGTCGAACAGGAACCACGTGTTGTTTTGCCGCACCAGCAACTTGCGGAAGATAATCACCCACACGAGGGCGATGGCGGAGCAAATCAGATAAAAGGAGTTGCTCATCCAAAAAGGCGACAGCCCGAGTAGCACGTCGCGCATCGTACCGCCGCCGATTGCGGTGGTTACGCCGACCACGTACGCGCCGAAAAGATCGAAATGCTTGGCAGAGGCAAGGCGAATGCCCGAGATGGCAAAGGCAAGCGTGCCGATAAAGTCGAAGACCTGAACAAGAGTTATTTCAAACATTGTTATCAATAAAATATACGCGTTAGTTCACCACGCTCTTAGGCGTACCGGCAAGATAGGCCTGGATATTGTCTGCTATAATATTTATGATGCGTGCGCGGGCGTCGGCCGTAGCCCAAGCCACGTGGGGCGTGAGGAAGCAGCGCGGCGCGGCGAGCAGGGGATTGTCGGCCAAGGGTGGTTCTTGCGACATCACGTCGGCGCAGTAGGCAAAGAGCCTTCCCTCGCTGAGCGCATCGGCTACGGCGCGGTCGTCCACCAGTCCACCGCGTGCCGTATTGACGAGCGTGAGGCGGGGATTGGCTTTGGCGAGGAGCGCGGCGTTCACGAATTGGCGGTTGTCGGGCGTGAGGGGGCAGTTGAGGCTCACGATGTCGCACGTGGCAAATGCCTCTTCGAGCGAAATCTTCATCACGTCAGCGGGCAGGGTTTCCTGCAGCTTGGAGGTGACTGCGAAGAGTTGCAGTCCGAAGGGGCGCATCACGTCGCTCACGGCGCGGCCGATGTTGCCGAATCCCACAATGGCGGCCTTGCGCCCCACGAGTTCGATTTGCGGGAACTCGTTCATGCAGAAGTCTGCGCTGCTGCTCCACCCGCCTTCATGGCAGCGCGGCGAATAACTGCCCACGCTGTTGGTCACTTCCAGTATGTGCGCCATCACCATTTGCGCCACGGCGCGCGTGCTGTAGCCGGCGCAGTTGCACACGGGGATATTGCGGCTACGCGCCGCCTTGATGTCTACCACGTCGAAGCCCGTGGCTGCCACGCAGATGAGGCGCAGGGCAGGTAGGGCGTTGATGGTTTCGGCGGTGAGGCGCGTTTTGTTTACGATAATGATCTCTGCTTCTGCGGCGCGTGCGAGCACGTCTTCGGGCGCGGTGCGGTCGTAGACCGTCAGCGTGCCCAATGCCTCGAGTTTTTTCCAACCGAGGTCGCCGGGATTTACGGTATATCCGTCAAGGAAAACAATTTTTGGAAAGTGCATAATGCTTTGAGTTAGGGCGCGAAAACGATGCCCGATGGTGATTTTTATTTGTTGGTTGATTGAATTAGGCGTTAAGTGCCTGGAAGGCACTACGGAGCGTAGCGACGGTAACCGGGTACGCAGTGCCCGGAATAATGCGGTGAGGACGATGTGCCTGGAAGGCACTACGCCACAGGATATGTACTTGATACATCGCCACAGGCGTACTGCCTTCCAGGCAGAACCATTTCAACTGCCTCCCCCGAGGACTGCGTCCCCGGTTACCGTCGCTTCGCTCCGTACTGCCTTCCAGGCAGTTAATACTTTAATCATATTAGTTCAAATTCCACTAATTCATTTTATTTCAATTCAAACAAAATTTTTCCGAAGCCCAGGAGGCGGTCGTAGCGGTCGCCCGTGCGGCGGTAGTAGAGCAGAGCAGCGTATTCGTTGCTCGTTTGGTAGAAATCGCCTTCGTAGGGTGCGGTCAACCCCGTTTCGGGCTGCGCTTCGGGGAGCGCGAGATATTGGTAACTGTAATAGCCCTGCTTGAGGAGCACGGCGGCGGTGTATGCCCGTGCCTCCGCATCGTAGTGCAGTTCGTATTCATCGCTAAAAGCATAGTCTGTCCAGCGTCCGTCGAGAAACACTCTGCGTCCCGGCACATAGTCTGCCTCGAGCGTGAAATGCGTCACGAGGTAGTCCGCCTCCGTTTCCGGCGCGGCGGAGTTCTCGCAGCGCGGCACGTATCGTCCGTTCTGGTCCTCGTCGTAAAGATAATTGCGACGCGGTGTGTCGGGCATCACCGTGGCGTGGTAGTAAGGGTCGTAATAGCGAATGTGGTCGAGGTGCATACCCGGATAGCGCGTGGCGGGCATCTCCATTTTGCGGTATTCGTTGCCCGCATTGAAAATCAGGTCGCGGCAGTGCTCCCAAAGCAGCACGCCGCCGCTCATCGAGGTGGGGCGAATGCCGGAAACAGCGTTGTCCGTGCGGCGGTTCTGCGTCACGATGAGTTTCACCTCACTGCTCGCATCGCGCAGCGGCAAGTTGCCGAGGTCGGCCCGCAGCGAAAGTTGCTGGTGCGTGGCGTTGCGGTCGATTTCGGTGTCGGTGTCGCAGGTCATCGACAGACCGGCGCAGCCCTCGTTGACTGCAAAGTAGGCCACGAGTGCCGTTTCTTCCTCGCCCTCATCGTCCTCCGTCTTCACCGTGATGCGGTAGTTGCCCGAGAGTTTCGGCCGCACGTTCGCGTTGGGAATGGACAGCGTGTAGTGTGTGTAGAGCACGGAGGTATTAAGGCTGTTCTCGTAGTCCTCAATTACGTCCTCGCTGGCGGGTGAAGCGAGATATTCCGTGTCAAACAGTTCCTCGTTCAGCGTGCCGTCGGCGTTGCATTGCTCCACCGTGTAAGTGTATCGCCTATATTCGTGCGTCAGGTCGTCGAAAGCGAGCGTCACGCGGTCGCCACTGCCAAGCGCGATGACGGGCAACCGCTCAAAGTCGCCGTTCACCCCCAGTTGTACCGTGCGGATATGCCGTGCCTTCTGCGTGCAACTGCCCGGCAGCACCGTCTGCGCCTCTGTCGACCCGCAAACGGAGAGGCAGAGCAAGAGGACATATATATATAATATTGTGTGTCGCATCGCGCCTGGTTGAAATCGTTTTTACCTATCCACTACCTCCACGATGAAATCGGGCTCATCGGCTTTGAGCGCGCCGATGCCGGAGAGGTCGAGTGAGAGCGTGCCGCTCTTTTTGTCGAACTTGTAAGGCAGGGGCTTGCCGTCGGCGAGGCAGCGTACAGAGCGCACTTTTTTCAGTCCCGCAATCTGCTGGCTTTTCGGCAGGGAGTCGGAGATGAAGTGCAGGAACAGGCGGTCGGCGGTGCGCGTGGCGGTGAAGGTCTCCGTTTCATAACCGCCCGCCTCCGTGCCATAAATCGTTTCGCCGTACTGCTTCAGCCATGCGCCCATGCCTTTGAGCCTTTCGAGGGCGGCGGCAGGCAGCTCGCCATTGGGCTGCGGGCCGATGTTGAGCAGCAGGTTTGCGCCCTTGCCGGCCGTGCGCACAAGGAGGCGTATGAGTTGTTTTACAGACTTGTAGTTTTGGTCTTTCACCTTATAGCCCCACATGCCGTTCATCGTCTGGCACGTTTCGAGCGGCAGTTTTCCCACTTCCTGCCCCGACAGTCCGGCAGTGTTCTCGCCCGGCACGTCGCGCTCGAAGATTTGAATGTCCTCGCCCGGGAACGGCGTTTGGTGGTGGTTGTTGCCCACGAGGCACGCCGGCTGCAAGCGATGAATGAGCGCATACTGATGGTCCAGCTGCCAGTCAAACGCTACGCTGTCCTCGTCGTGGTCCCACCAGCCGTCAAACCAAATGGCATCAACCTTGCCGTAGTTCGTAAGCAGTTCGGTGAGCTGCGCATTCATAAAGTTGTAATAGCTTTGCCAATCGGCCTTGCCTTTCCAACCCGTGCCGCGGCCCGTGCGACCGCGCGGATAGTCCTGCCGCGTCCAATCGATGTGGGAATAATAAAGGTGCAGCCCCATGCCCTGGCTGTGACATTCGTCGGCGAGGTCGCGCAAAACGTCGCGGCCATAAGGCGTGTGCATGATGTTGTAGGGACTCTGTGCCGTGTTCCACATAGAAAAGCCGTCGTGGTGCCTCGTCGTGAAGCAGATATACTTAGCCCCCGCCTCCTTGAACGCGGCAATCCATTGCCTGGCAACGAAGCGGTGGGGATAGAAGGCGTCGGCCGCTTTGGCGTATTCCTGTGCGTCGATGTTTTCATTGGTCATAAACCATTCGCCTTGCGCAAACGTGCTGTAAATGCCCCAGTGCAGGAAGATGCCCAGCCTTTTTTCGGCAAAGGCCTTGCGTGCCGCCAAGTTTTCGGGCGTGGGTTGATAGACCGCCGTCTGTGCTGCGAGCCCCGTAGCGGCAACTAACAGAAAGAGAAAAGGGAAGATGCGTTTCATAGATTGGATAAATAAAGTTTTAAGTAGTATACGAGTTTACGAGTAAACGAGTAGACGAGACAAGTCACTCATTAAAATATTATATTGCAAGACATTTTTGTCTTGTTTACTTGTTTACTCGTTTACTTGTTTACTTGTTTACTAAAATCGTTTTTACAAAACCATATACCGTGCAAAAGTACGTTTTTCCCCCGTATTTGCCGCTTGTCTGCCATGAAAATCGTAAATTTGCCGCGCAATAAGGATATTTTAGAAACCAGACGGGCGGTCTGTCGCATGCGTCCCGGTGGCGCATGAGGAAAGTCCGGGCAACATAGAGCACTTCGCTTTCTAACGGGAAGTTGTCCGCGAGGGCAAATCAGTGCAGAAGAAAATAACCGCCCCTCCTTTGCCTTTCGGGGCATCGGGGAGGTAAGGGTGAGAAAACGGGGTAAGAGCCCGTTGGCATCGGTGGCGACATCGGTGTCGTGCACATCGGAGGTTGAAAGTTCGCGTAAACCGGTGAAGAGGGTTGCTCGCCCGAAATCCTGCTTCCTTCGGGGGCAGAGATGCATCGGAGGGTAGAACGATAACGGCGCGGCGGTTTCGGCCGGCCGCCCAGATAAATGACAGGCACGCGGCGCGGATTTATTTTCGCCGCAGCGTACGAAACCCGGCTTATAGCCCGTCTGATTTCTATTTTTCTTATAAAATAGTTTGCAGTTTTAAGAATTGTTCTTAACTTTGCACCCGCAAAACGGGAAGCAGTTGCTTTTCCATAGTTTTGCAAACAATGCACTCTTAGCTCAGTTGGTAGAGCAACTGACTCTTAATCAGTGGGTCCAGGGTTCGAGCCCCTGAGAGTGTACAATGTCACGGCGGAGGCCGTACAGGTTTGCATAATATTTTGATTTAAGATTGATGCACTCTTAGCTCAGTTGGTAGAGCAACTGACTCTTAATCAGTGGGTCCAGGGTTCGAGCCCCTGAGAGTGTACGAAGTTCGCCGCTTTGCTGAAAGGCAAGGCGGCGGACTTTTTTGTATCCAGACTATCGCAGTCACCGTTTCCTATACGCATTAATCCTGCGCAAAATCCCTTTTTCTTAGCAGAAAGGGGCGGGTGTGGCATACTTTTTCGTAATTTTGAAGGCAGATTTTAATATTCCTTCAATAAACAATAGTTATGGAAAAGATAATTGGGTTGATCGATGCCCCCTTTACGCCGTTTTATGAAGACGGCACTGTGAACTTCGAACCGATTCCCGAATATGCCGACCTGCTGCGGCGCAACGGACTTAAAGGCGTGTTTATCAACGGCTCTTCCGGCGAGGGCTATATGCTCACCGAGGAAGAGCGCATGCAGTTGGCAGAGGTGTGGGTGAAGGCCGTTCCCGAAGATTTCAAGGTAATCGTCCACGTGGGCAGTACCTGCGTGGCAAGCAGTCGCCGCATGGCAGAGCACGCGCAGCAGATTGGCGCGTGGGGCATCGGCGCCATGGCTACGCCGTTCCCGCGCATCGGCCGCATCGAGGAACTCGTGAAATATTGCGAGGAAATAGCCGCCGGCGCACCGCAGTTGCCTTTCTACTATTACCACATCCCGGCTTTCAACAACGCCTATCTCTCGATGCTCGACTTCCTCAAAGCCGTGGACGGGCGCATTCCCAACTTCGCGGGCATCAAGTACACTTTTGAAAGCCTCTACGAGTACAACCGCTGCCGCCGCTACGCCGGAGGCAAGTTCGACATGCTGCACGGGCAGGACGAAACCATTCTGCCCTGCCTCGCCATGGGCGGCGCACAGGGCGGCATAGGCGGCACGACCAACTACAACGGCCGCTGCCTCACGGGCATTCTCGACGCTTGGGCGGCAGGCGACCTCGAAAAGGCGCGTGAGCTGCAAAACTATGCGCAGGACGTGATCGACGTGATTTGCCACTTCCGGGGCAACATCGTGGGCGGCAAGCGCATCATGAAACTCATCGGCCTCGACCTCGGCCCTAACCGCACGCCCTTCCAAAACCTTACCGACGAGGAGGAAGCGCAGCTGCGCAGTGAACTCGAAGCCATCGACTTCTTCAACCATTGCAATAAATAGCCTGTTCCAAATATTCCGGATTACCCGGATAATCCGGAATATCCGGCTTTGCCGGGAAAACTACATAAAACTTTATGCCTTTCCATACCATTCGGGCGCGAGCCATTGCCGCCCTGCTTTGCCTCCTTGCGCTCAGCGCCTTTGCGCAGGGTGGGGGGGCAGACAATCCTTTCAACACCGTTTCTTACCGTTCGCTGCCGCCGCTCACGGTGCGCGGCCAGGGCGTTTCTGCGCCGTTTGCCGGTGCCGTGCCGCAGGGCGTGGCGGTAGCAGGCGGCTGCAATTTTGCCGATGTGCCCGCTGCCGAGGGCTGTCAGAAAATATTTTATGATGATGTCTATCTCATTGATGCCGAGCGCGGCGGCCAGTGGCAGCGCGTAGGCACTTTGCCACGCCCCTTGGCCTATGGCGTGAGCGTGCCTTTGCCCGACGGAGGCGTGGCTTGCGTGGGCGGTACGGATGGGAAGCAGAGCCGCGCGGAAGCGTTTGCCTTACATATATATAATAATGAGTGCAAGACATCGCCGTTGCCTTCCCTGCCCGTTGGGCTCCACAATGCGGCGGGCGCGTTTGGCGGAGGCTATATATATATATTGTGTGGCGAGACCAACGGCGCAGCCTCGAACGGCGCGTTCCGCCTGCGCTATCCCGGCGGTACGGAGTGGGAGCGACTGCCCGACGTGCCGGGGGCGGGGAGAATGCAGCCCTGCGCCGTGGTGCAGAATGGATCGACGGGTAGCAACCTCTACCTCTTCGGCGGCTATGACACCTCGGGCGCAGACAGTGCGGCGGTACATACCGACGGCCTCGTCCTCGACCTGCGCTCCATGGCATGGCGCAGCATCGCCCCGATCAAGCCCCATGGCTCTGACAAGCTGCAAACGCTCATCGGGGCAAATGCCGCCGCCTCGGGCTGCTGCCACATCGTGTGCTTCGGCGGCGTAGATGCCGACGTGTTCCGCAAGGCGGTGAATCGTCCCTACGAACTCCGCCGTCTGGAGGCGCAGGGCGATGCCGCCGCAGAGGAGTTGGCAACCCTGAAACGCGAGGCCGACGAATATCTGCGCCACCCCGCAGAATGGTATCGCTTCCGAAACGAATTGCTTATTTATAACACCATTACCGACACTTGGGTCACCGAGTCGCAGTCGCCCCTGCTGGCGCGTGCCGGCGCAGGTCTGGTAACGCTTGCCCCCGGGCGTTGGCTGCTGGTGGGCGGCGAGGAGAAGCCCGGCGTGCGGGCTGCCGATGTGACGGAGGTGACGCTGGACGTGCGCACCGACTTCGGCCTGCTCAACTGGGCGGTGCTGGCCGCCTATCTCATCGGCATGGTGCTGCTCGGCTACTACTTCATGCGGCGCGAGGGCGGCGCGGGCGACTTCTTCACCGGCGGCGGCCGCGTGCCTTGGTGGGCGGCGGGCATGAGCATCTACGCCACGATGCTTTCCGCCATCACGTATATGGCCTATCCCGCCAAAGCCTTCGCCACCGACTGGACGTACTACCCGATGCTCGTCACCATACTCCTTGTGTCGTTCCCCGTAATCCGTTACTACCTGCCCTTCTTCCGCCGGCTCAACGTAACGAGCGCGTACGAATATCTCGAGCGCCGCTTCAACGCTGCCACGCGCCTCATGGCCAGTGCCTTGTTCATCGTGTTCATGGTGGCGCGCATGGCGCTGGTGCTCTATCTCCCCTCGCTCGCGCTCACGGCCGTGACGGGCATAGATATATATGTGTGCATCGTGCTGATGGGTTGCGTCACGATACTCTATTGCACGATGGGCGGCGTTGAGGCCGTGGTGTGGGGCGACGTGGTGCAAGGCTTTATCCTTGTGGGCGGTGCGGTGCTGGCGGCCGTTTTCCTGATCTTCGGTACCGAGGGCGGCTTTGATGGCTTCCTTGCCATTGGCAGCGAGGCAGGCAAGTTCCGCCTCTTCGACTGGAGCTTCGACTACCGCTCCGCAACGTTCTGGGTAATCATACTCGGCGGCATGGCCAACAACCTCATCTCTTACACCTCCGACCAAACCGTCATACAGCGTTACCTCACCACCAAGGACGAGCGCAGCGCAAGGCAGAGCATCCTGATGAACGGCGCGATGAGCGTGGGCGTGTCCATCGTGTTCTTCGTAATCGGTGCGGGATTGTACACGTTTTATAAGACCAACCCAGCGGCGATGGACTTCACGATGCAGAAGGCCGATGTCATCTTCCCCTTCTTCATGATGAGCCAGTTGCCCGCCGGCGTGGCGGGGCTGCTGATTGCCGCCGTGTTTGCCGCCACGATGAGCACAATATCTTCAAATATCAACTCCGTGGCCACGGCGTTCAGCATCGACTTCTACAAGCGCCGCCGTCCGCAGACGGGCGACAAGGAAATGCTGCGCGTGGCGCGGCGGGCGTGTGTGGCGGCGGGCGTTATCGGCATGGTCATCGCCCTGCTCATGGCCACGTGGGAAATCCTTTCGCTCCTCGACTTCTTCCAGGAAATCCTCGGCCTGCTCTCGGGCGGTTTGGGCGGACTGTTCCTGATGGGCATCTTCGTGCCGCGCATCGGCGGCAAGGCAGCCCTCACGGGCTTTGTGTGCGGTGTGGCAGCCGTATTTGCCACGAAATATTGCACCGAAGCCAGTTTCCTGCTCTATGGTTTCATTAGCATGCTCGTCTCCGTGCTCACCGCCCTGCTCGCCTCCTATGTGTTCAAAGAACCGCGCGGCGGCAAAGGGCTTACTTGGAAGACGCTGGAATAAAAAACTAATTTTTTTTATTAACCCACGAAATTTTTATTTTGCCCACGACATTTTTATGCCCACGAATCTCACGAATCTACACGAATCTCGTGCTTTGCGTTTTAATGGCGACCTGTTCGGTCGCACGAATCGCACTAATTCAATATTTTCGGCTGCGCTCGGATGTTATTCGTGAAAAGTCGTGCGACCGAACAGGTCGCCATTTAATTCGTTGAAAAAGATTCGTGTAGATTCGTGAGATTCGTGGGCAAAATAAAAATGTCGTGGGCAAAAAAGATTTTCGAGGAAAAATAATTATTCGAGGAAAATAAGTTAATCCAACCAACAGGTTAATTCAATGCTATCAGCTGAAAATATCTCCGTGTCGTTTGGTGCAACGCCGCTGTTCGCCGGCGCCACCTTTGTCATCAATAAGAAAGACCGCATCGCCCTCGTGGGCAAAAACGGCGCAGGCAAATCCACCCTTCTGAAAATCCTTGCCGGCGAGCAAGAACCAACCTCCGGCACGCTGATCCGCCAGCGCGACATCACCGTGGGCTATCTGCCGCAGGTGATGGTGATTGCCGACGAGCACACCGTAATCGAAGAAGCCGAAAAGGCGTTCGACCACGTCAATGAGATGCAGGAGCATCTCGACAACCTCAACAAGCAACTCCTGGGGCGCACCGACTACGAAAGCGAGGAATATCTGCAACTCGTGGAAGAGTTCTCCCACGAGAACGAACGCTTCCAACTCATGGGCGGCATTAACTACCGCGCCGAAATGGAGCGCACGCTGCAAGGCCTCGGCTTCAGCCGCACCGACTTCGACCGTCCCACGCGCGAGTTTTCCGGCGGCTGGCGCATGCGCATCGAACTGGCAAAGCTCCTGCTGCGCCGCCCCGACGTGCTGCTGCTCGACGAACCGACCAACCACCTCGACATCGAGAGCATACGCTGGCTCGAAAACTTCCTCGCCCGCAGCGGCAGCGCGGTGGTGCTCGTGAGCCACGACCGCGCTTTTATCAACAACGTGACCAACCGCACGATGGAAATCTCCTGCGGCGAAATCGTGGACTATAAGGTGACCTACAACGAGTTTGTGCGCCTCCGCGCCGAACGCCGCGAGCACCAGCTCCGCGCCTATCAGAATCAGCAGAAAGAGATAGCCGACATCAAGGACTTCATAGAGCGTTTCCGCTACAAGCCCACCAAGGCCGTGCAGGTGCAGAGCCGCATCAAGCAGCTCGAAAAGATAGTGCCGATTGAGATAGATGATGTGGACAACTCCGCCCTGCGCCTCAAATTCCCGCCCTGCACGCGCTCCGGCGATTTCCCCGTGGTGTGCGAGGACGTGCGCAAGGACTACGGGGCGCACTGCGTGTTCTCTGACGTGAACCTGCGCATCAAGCGCGGCGAGAAAGTGGCATTCGTGGGAAAGAACGGCGAGGGTAAGTCCACGCTCGTCAAGTGCATCATGGGCGAGATACCCTTTACAGGCACGCTTACCATTGCCCACGGCGTACAGATAGGCTATTACGCGCAAAACCAGGCGCAGCTTTTAGACGAGAGCCTCACCGTGTTTGATACCATCGACCGCGTGGCAGTGGGCGACGTACGTCTGAAAATCCGCGACATTCTCGGCGCGTTTATGTTTGGCGGCGAAGCCTCCGACAAGAAAGTCAAGGTGTTGAGCGGCGGCGAGCGCAGCCGCCTCGCGATGATAAAGCTTCTCCTCGAGCCCGTCAATCTGCTGATTCTCGACGAACCGACCAACCACCTCGACATGCGCACCAAGGACGTGCTGAAAGAAGCCATCCGCGAGTTCGACGGCACGGTAATCCTCGTGAGCCACGACCGCGACTTCCTCGACGGGCTGGTCACGAAGGTGTATGAGTTTGGCGGCGGCAAGGTGCGCGAGCATCTCGGCGGCATCTACGACTATCTGCAAAAGAAAGATATGGAAAGCCTCGACGAACTGCATCTCCAGCCCGCTCGTCCCAATCCCGCTGCGCCTGATGCTGCTCCGAAGGAGGCAGGGGAGGGTAGGGTCACCTACGAGCAGCAGAAGGAGAAGGCGCGGCGCGTGCGCAAGGCCGAGAAAGCCGTGGCGGAATGTGAGGCGGCCGTGACGCGCCTCGAAGAGCACAAGGCTGCCCTCGAAGCCCGCCTTTCCACGCCCGAGGGTGCTGCCGACACCGCCCTCTTCGCTGAATATGCCGATACGAAAGAACAGCTCGAAGCCGCCGAAACCGCTTGGGCGGAGGCAATGGAAGCGTTGGAAGAATTGGGATAAGCGTTTTCGTTAAGCCCCAAAGAGGGTGTGCCGATTTTGGCACACCCTCTTTGGGGTTATATAGAGTTCATATTCATGCACCTTTTCTTGACATTTTCGGCTGCGGCTCGGCATAATCCAAGTAAACTTGGCTTCTGCGCTCGCCTTGCACAAACGCTCGTTTTATTTACGAATGTTTTTTAGCCCACGAATTTCACGAATTTACACTAATCTCTTTCAATGATTAAAATGGCGACCTAGTCGGTCGCACTAATCTCACGAATACGTTGAA
>SFFY01000061.1 GCA_004556745.1 Bacteroidales bacterium
ATATGACGACAACATAGACAACTGGGCGTATTTTATACGCCCGCCTCGCATGCAGAAAGACAACTGAAAGTTGTCAGAAGTTGTCCCTGTTGTCGTCACATTAAAATGGCAGCACAGAAAAAAAGTTGTCAAGAGTTGTCTAAGTTGTCGTAAAAACTACGAACGTTTGTGCCCACAATTTGTTTTTTTTGCCCACGATAATTCGTGGGCAAAAATAAATCTTGAGATTCGTGGTGCACAAACATTTGGTTTCAACCGGTGCTTATACGCATTTTTTTTACCCCTAAAAACCCAGCACACCCGTCACTATATTATTTATCTATATGTATTCAAGCGGGTTATGCGTGTATGGTTCAGGCAACCCAACCCTTCACAACCCAGCACTAAAATGCTAGGTTGTTTTTTTGTCTTCTTAAAAGTGAGATTTCTCGCCCAAGAACTCTGAGGCGGATATTTTTTGCTATCCCCAAGCTATTTTTTCCTAAGTCCTGGATATTTTTCACTATCTGTGCAGAAAAAGTTTGTTACAAAGTTTCTAACATGTGTTACAAACTTTGTAACAAAAACTTTCTTATATGACAGGAAAATTTATCTTGCTGATAGGCAAAATAATCTTGCTGAAAATAAAAAATTTCTTGCAGAAAGTGGCACCAGAGACAGGCTTCCAGACGCGGTGCAGAATGAGATAGTTGTAGAAAGTTGGGCAACTTGACCAGTAAATGGTCAACCTATTTCAGGACAAGACAGCAATGAATAGTTGTGAAGGGTTTAGCCTCCAAACCATTCAGCCGTTTCTTATTGATAACCAATAATATAAGTTTTAAAATGAATAGATGAATGGTTTTTCGGGGTAAAAAATTGCGTATAGGGTAGGGCGTTTGGGTGGCAATTGAGAAAACAAAAATGCGTTCATGGGTTGTTTATGATGCCGTAAAACAACACGCGCCCGCTTTGGCACGAAAAATATTTAGTTGTACTTTTGCACATATATATAATATGTATCCCTTATGACCCTCAACGAACTTTACGACCTCTTCCTCGCGCACCCCACGGTGACCACCGACACGCGCGACTGCCCCGAAGGCTCCATATTCTTCGCCCTGCGCGGCGCATCGTTCAACGGCAACGAGTTTGCCCTCCAAGCACTGGCGGCAGGCTGCGCCTACGCCGTGGTGGACGACCCGGAAATAAAAGGCGATGAACGACTTATTCATGTGCCCGACGTGCTGGAAACATTGCAGCAGCTCGCAGCCCTGCACCGCCGCCGACTTGCTTTGCCCACGCTCCAAATCACGGGTACGAACGGCAAAACCACGACAAAGGAACTCGTGGCGGCCGTGCTGGGCGAGAAGTATAAGGTGCTGTTTACGCAGGGCAATTTCAACAACCACATCGGCGTGCCCAAAACACTGCTGCGCCTGCGTCCCGACCACGAGATTGCCATTATCGAGACGGGTGCCAATCATCCCGGCGAAATCGCCGCGCTGAGCGAAATTGTGCAGCCGGACTTCGGACTAATCACGAATGTGGGCAAGGCGCACCTCGAAGGCTTCGGCTCGTTCGAGGGCGTGGTGCACACCAAAGGCGAACTCTACGACTACCTGCGCCGCAAGCCTGGCGGCAGCATTTTCCTGAATGCCGACAACGAGCATCTGTGCGGCATCGCCGCAGGCTTGCCCGCCGAGACCTACGGTCTGCCCGGCAAGGGCTACGGCGTGGAGGGCGAGGCGGTGCGCTGCGCTCCGTTCCTCGAACTGCGCTGGCGGCCGAAAGACGGAGAGTGGCAGGAGGTGAAAACGCAGTTGATTGGGGCGTACAACGCCACCAACGCCCTTGCGGCGGCGGCGGTGGGTCTGCATTTCGGCGTTACGCCCGAACAAATCACGCACGCCCTGTCGCACTATTGCCCCACCAACAACCGTTCGGAACTGAAGCGCACGGAGCGCAACACGCTTGTGGTAGAT
Source organism: Bacteroidales bacterium (assembly GCA_004556745.1). Lineage (GTDB taxonomy): Bacteria > Bacteroidota > Bacteroidia > Bacteroidales > Bacteroidaceae > Alloprevotella. The sequence goes on from SFFY01000061.1 coordinate 1,965, forward strand.
GCCTACAACGCCAACCCGACGAGCATGCAGGCCGCCCTCGACAACTTCGCCTTGATGGAAGGCAGCGCGAAACTGGCCATTCTGGGCGAGATGCGCGAACTGGGCGATGCCTCTGCCGGGGAACACGCAAAGGTGGCGCAGCAGGCGTGCGCCCTGACGGGCACGGAGGTGTGGTTTGTGGGTCAGAACTTCGCGCCCTTTGCCCCCGACGCCCCGCATTTTGCCGACGCGGCTGCCGTGGTGGCGCACTTGCAGCAGCACCCGCAAGCGGGACGGCTCATCTTAATAAAAGGCTCCAACGGAACGCGCCTCTTCGAGTTGCCCGAATGGCTTTGAGGAGGCGGCAAAATATCAAGTTCCCCGACTTTCTTAACTAAAATATTCGTTTACTAATAAACCAACGATTTTTTTTACGACAACTTAGACAACAAAAGACAACTCCGAGTCTGACAATTTGCGCTTAATATGACGACAACATAGACAACGGGGCGTATTTTATACGCCCGGTTTAAGTTGTCGTAAAAAAAGAACGATTTGCCGGGCGTATGCATACGCCCCTACTAAAATATGCCAACCCTGCACATATTCAATCCCGACCACGATGAGGCCCTTGCCGCCGGCACGCCTTTCTACACGCCGACCCGTGCGGCACGCGCCATGGCGCAAAAGGGGGCGCGGTGGCCGCATCTGTGGAGCGAGGAGAGGGATTATGTGCTGCTGCCCGACGCGGAGGTGCAGGAGTTTTCGTGGAAAATTGCCAAAGATGTTTTTCCCAAAGACCTCACGCCCGCCCTTTGGGAGAGGGTAGGGCGCATTGATTCCTGGGGCTGGGACGCAGCCCTGTGCCGCCGCCTGCGCCTCAGAGGTGCGCCCGATCGGTTGCTGCCTGATGCTGAACGGCTTGAGGCAATAAGGCAGTTAAGTTCCCGCGCCACGTCCGTGCGCCTGCTCCGCCTGCTGCAGCAGGCTTTGCCCGAAACGGTGGGTGAGGCGGAAATATTGACAGACATCGGTGCTGTGGAAGAATTTGCTTCGCGCCATGCCGCCGTGATGCTGAAAGCGCCGTGGTCGTGCAGCGGGCGGGGCGTGTTCAAGGCTGGCGCGCCGCTCTCCGAAACAGTGCGCCGCCGCGTGGAGCGCATTTTGGAAAAGCAGGGCAGCATCGCCGCCGAACCATTCTACGACCGCATCAAGGACTTTGCCCTCGAATTTGAAGCCCTTGCAGACGGCACGATTTCCTATCAAGGCCTGTCGTACTTCACAGCCTCCTCCACGGGGGCCTACGGCGGCAATCTTATTGCGCCCCAGTCCGTGCTGCTCGAAAAGATAGGCGTACCGCTGCCCACCCTGTTGCCGCAGTTGATAGCAGCCAGTACCGCCGCGCTCCAAACCCTCCTGCAAGGCAAATACTGCGGTCCGCTCGGCATCGACATGATGCTTGTCAGAAAAGGCGGCGCAGTGCGCCTGCACCCCTGCGTGGAACTCAATTTGAGGCGCACAATGGGGCACGTAGCCCTGTTTTGCACGCAAAAAAAGTTAAATAACGGTACGCTCTTAGGAGATAATGAGATTTTTCCCTAAATTTGGACTTTATAACCGGGCAGTCAGCCCAAGATATCCTTTTACAAGATGAAAAAAATAACACTGTTCCTGCTACTTCTTGTAGCCGCCCTTAATGCCAACGCCCAGTTTGAAAAGGGCAAGAAATATGCCAACCTCTCGTTCACGGGTTTAGGCATGTCGTACAGCAGTAACGAACGCTTCCGCTTCGGTCTGGATGCCGAATCCGGTTATTTCATTTCCGACTGCCTCTTGCTGAAAGGCAACTTGGGTTACGACCATACGCGGTACACCGATGACGTTTCCATCGGTGCCGGTGCTCGCTATTATTTCGACCAATGCGGCGTGTACCTCGGCGGCGGTTTGGAATATGCACACTTCACCAAGAACAACAACGACCTGCTTATCCCTATTGAGGTGGGTTATGCTTTCTTTATCAACAAATACATCACCATTCAGCCGGCCGTCTATTATAAGATGAGTACCAACGACTTCGGCGGCGGCAGCACCGTGGGTCTTAAAATCGGTGCCGGTTTCTACTTCTAAAATTATTTTTAGTAAACGAGTAGGGGCGTTTTGCAAAACGCCCGCCGAATGCAATAACCGGGCGTTTTGCAAAACGCCCCTACTAATTTTCGCGAAAATGTCCCAAAGAACTGAAATCTCCACACTCGGAGAGTTCGGGTTGATAGACCGCCTCACCGGCGGTCTGCCCGTGCATAATGCCTCCACGCTGCTTGGCGTGGGCGACGACTGCGCCGTCCTGTCGTATCCCGGCGAGCAGGTGCTCGTAACGAGCGATATGCTCATGGAAGGCATCCACTTCGACCTCACTTACACGCCCCTCAAGCACCTCGGTTACAAGGCGGCCGCCGTGAACCTCTCCGACGTGTACGCCATGAACGGCACGCCGCGCCAACTCATCGTGAGCATCGCCCTCTCGCGCCGCTTCTCGGTAGAGGATATTGAGGAACTCTATGCCGGCATACGCCTTGCCGCCAAGAACTATAATGTAGACATCGTGGGCGGCGACACCACCTCCTCGCTCACGGGACTTGCGTTGAGTCTCACGTGCATCGGTTCGGCGCGGCAGGAAGACATCGTGCGGCGCAGCGGTGCCCGCGACACAGACCTCATTTGCGTGAGCGGTGACCTCGGCGCAGCCTACATGGGGCTGCAACTCATGGAGCGCGAAAAGATGGTGTTCAACTCCCGCCCCGCCGCACAGGCCGAAGCGGCGCAGCCCGATTTCAAGGGGCGCGAGTATCTCTTGGAACGCTTCCTCAAACCCGAGCCGCGCCGCGACATCGTGGAGCAACTCCGCGCAGCCGGCGTGCGCCCCACGGCGATGATCGACATCAGCGACGGCCTTTCCTCCGAAATGCTCCACATCTGCAAAGCCTCCGGCGTGGGCTGCCGCCTCTACGAGGAGCGCATACCGCTTGACTACCAGACAGCTGCGGCAGCCGAGGAACTTAACATGAACGTCACCACCTGCGCCCTCAACGGCGGCGAGGACTACGAACTCCTCTTCACCGTGCCGCTCACCGACCACGACAAAGTGGCGGCCATGGACGGCGTGACCATCATCGGCCGCATCAGCAAACCCGAACTGGGCAAGGTGCTCGTCACACGCGACGGCGCAGAGTTTGAACTGAAAGCCCAAGGCTGGAACCCGTTGGCAAAAGACTAAAAAAAGACAGGTCAATTCGACAAAAACGAAATCGGGCACGCCAATGTAGTTGGCGTGCCCGATTTTTATATCCTCGTGCAAGGCAGTAGGGGCGTTTGGCAAAACGCCCGCCATATGTGGAATGTCTCGTTTACTTGTAAAATCGTCTACCAATAAACGCACTATTCCACCACGTACACCTTGTGAAACCTGTCGCCTTCCCAATAGGCCATAGGGCGGAGTTCGTCCGTCATCTTGTTGTAGTTGCCTTTTGCCCGGATATTCCTGAGTTGTTGCATCTTCGCATCGAGTTCTTCTTGGCTTTGCGCAAAGACAATGTTTGTGTAATGCCGGTCCTCGTACATGTAGTCAGAACTGTCGAAACAGGGATAGAGCCGCGCGTCAACGCCCACATAGACCCCGCCTTTGGGCTGGCGGGCATGTGCCTGACAGATCATGTCCTTTACACCATTGAAAGTTACTCCGAGCACCTCAATCGGTTCGTCGTTTCTATACGTCTTCATAATTTGTTAGTGTGTTAGTTTTTTTTGATATACTTAATGGCGCGCGCTATTTTTTTCTTTATGTCATAATAGAGGCAGAAGTAACCATTGGTCTATCATTCGGGCACATTTATTTTTATAAAAAAAGACCGGGCCGCCTCAAAAAGAGGCAACCCGGTCGAATAACGCGGATTTTGAGTAGGGGCGTATTGCATACGCCCGGTAAACAAGAAATCCTTTTGAATAGAAACCCGTCAGCACTTGTCGAAGGCCTGGGAGAGGTCGGCGATGATGTCGTCGATATGCTCCGTGCCGATGCTGAGGCGGATGGTTGAAGGCGTGATGTGCTGCTGCGCCAGTTCCTCGGGCGACATTTGCGAGTGCGTGGTGGTGTAGGGGTGAATCACGAGGCTCTTCACGTCGGCCACGTTGGCAAGGAGCGAGAAGATTTCGAGCGAGTCGATAAACTTCCATGCCGTCTGCTCGTCGCCTTTAATCTCAAACGTGAAAATGCTGCCGCCGCCGTTGGGAAAATATTTATTGTAAAGCGCATGGTCGGGGTGGGAGGGGAGCGAGGGGTGGTTCACGCGGCTCACCTTCGGGTGGGCGGCGAGGAACTGCACCACTTTCAGGGCATTCTCAACGTGCCGCTCCACGCGCAGCGACAAGGTTTCCAGACCTTGTAGCAAGATAAAGGCGTTGAACGGGGAAATGGCCGCACCGGTGTCGCGCAGAATGACGGTACGAATGCGCGTCACAAAAGCCGCCGCGCCTGCCACGTCGGCAAACACCGCGCCGTGATAGGAGGGGTCGGGCTTGGCGAGCGTGGGGAACTTGTCGGGCTGCGCCTTCCAGTCGAACGTGCCGCCGTCCACAATCACGCCGCCGAGGCTCGTGCCGTGTCCGCCGATAAACTTCGTGGCACTGTGCACCACCACGTCGGCACCGTGCTCGAAGGGACGGATGAGGAAGGGCGTACCGAACGTATTGTCCACCACAAAGGGAATGCCGTGCTTGTGCGCCACGGCAGCCACGGCGTCAAGGTTCGTAACGTCGGAGTTAGGGTTGCCGAAAGTTTCGGCATACACTACTTTGGTGTTAGGCTGAATGGCAGCATCGAGGGCTTCGAGGTCGTTCACGTTGAGAATAGTGAAAGCAACGCCCTGCGCTGCCAGCGTGTGCGTAATCAGGTTGAACGAGCCGCCGTAGAGGTTGTCGGCCGCCACGATGTGGTCGCCCGGGCCGAGGAGATTTTGCAAAGCATAGGTCACAGCCGCCGCGCCGCTTGCCACAGCCAAGGCTGCCATGCCGCCCTCCAAAGCCGCCATGCGTTCCTCGAAGACCGCCTGAGTGGAGTTGGTGAGGCGGCCGTAAATGTTGCCCGCATCACGCAGCGCAAAGCGGTCGGCAGCGTGCTGCGAATTGCGGAACACGTATGAAGTGGTTTGATAGATAGGCACGGCGCGCGCATCGGTGGCGGGGTCCGGCTGCTCCTGCCCCACGTGCAGTTGCAACGTCTCAAAGTGTAGTTTCTTTTTGTCCATAGTTTCTATGTTTCTGGGTAAAAATGTAAGGAAAATATGATTTACACGGGACAAAGTTACGCAATAATCAATTAGTGTAAACAAGAAAACGGGACAAATCACAATGGATTTGCCCCGCTTTTCAAGCATGTTGCTAAATCTTACCCTTTATGGTTGATGCAGATGCCCTGCTTGTACCACTCGTAGAGGCGATGAATGCCCTCGTCGATTTCAATCTTGTGGTGCCAGCCGAGGCGGTGCAGTTTGCTTACGTCGGTGAGTTTCTTCAACGTGCCGTCGGGCTTTGAACTGTCCCAAAGCAACGCGCCCTTAAACCCAATTTCTGCCATAATTTTTTCGGCGCACTCGCGGATAGAAATCTCCTTGCCCGTGCCCACATTGATGTGGCAGTTGCGCACCTCAACGATGCCGTCGGCATTCTTGGCAGAAGCGTCATACGTGTCCTTGAAATCCACGTTCAGCAGCACGTGCACGCTGGCATCGGCCATTTCCTCGCTCCACAGGAACTCGCGCATCGGCCGTCCCGTGCCCCACAGCGTAACGCTCTCCGGGCGAATGCCGAAACGCGCCAACTTTTCCAGAATCACAGGCTCGGCCGCCGTGCCGTCCACGCCCTCCACAGGACGCAGGTCAAGGTCGCGGCGCACCGCCTGCCAGTCGCCCTCGTTGAGGCATTTGGCAAGATAAATCTTGCGGATCATGGCAGGCAGCACGTGGGAATTTTCAAGATGGAAATTATCGTTAGGCCCGTAAAGGTTGGTAGGCATCACGGCAATATAGTTCGTGCCATATTGCAGATTGAAACTCTCACACATCTTCAGCCCCGCAATCTTCGCAATGGCATAAGGCTCATTGGTGTATTCGAGCGGCGAGGTGAGCAGGCAGTCCTCCGTCATGGGCTGCGGTGCCTCGCGCGGATAGATGCAGGTAGAACCCAGAAACAAAAGTTTCTGCACGCCGTGGCGGAAACTCTCGCCGATGACATTTTGCTGAATCTGCAAATTCTGATAGATAAAGTCGGCACGGTATTGCAGGTTAGCCATGATGCCGCCCACGTGCGCCGCCGCCAGCACCACAGCCTCCGGGCGTTCCTCGTCGAAGAAACGCTTCACCGCGGCGGTGTCCAGCAAATCCAGTTCGCGGTGGCTACGCCCCACGAGGTTGCTGTAGCCCCTCTGTTTCAGATTGTTCCAGATGGCAGAGCCGACAAGACCGTTGTGACCCGCCACGAAAATCTTTGTATCTTTTTCCAACATCGAATCGGCCTCCCGTTTATTTCACGATACCTTTCTCCAGATATTCCGCAAGATTGACGCGCAGGGCATCAGCCACGTTCTCGACAGCCACCTTGTGCATGTCGTGCTTCACCATGATGCGCACCAGTTCTTCAAACGAAGTGGTCTGCGGGTTCCAGCCCAATTCCTTCTTAGCCTTAGACGGGTCGCCCCAAAGGTTCACAACGTCCGTGGGACGGTAGAAGTCAGGCGACACCTCAACCACCACCTTGCCCGTGGCCTTGTCGATGCCCTTCTCATCAAGCCCTTCGCCCTGAAATTCCAGTTCGATGCCGGCATACTTGAACGCCAAATAGCAGAACTCGCGCACAGAATGTTGCACGCCGGTGGCAATGACGAAGTCCTCGGGACGCTCATGCTGCAAGATGAGCCACATACACTCCACGTAATCCTTGGCATAGCCCCAGTCGCGCAGTGAAGAAAGGTTGCCGAGATAGAGTTTCTCCTGCTTGCCCTGTGCAATGCGGGCGGCAGCAAGCGTGATTTTGCGCGTCACAAACGTTTCGCCGCGCCGTTCGCTCTCGTGGTTGAACAGAATGCCCGAGCAGCAGAACATATTGTAAGCCTCGCGGTATTCCTTCACGATCCAAAACCCATAGAGCTTCGCCACGGCGTAGGGGCTGTAAGGGTGGAACGGCGTCAGTTCGTTCTGCGGCACCTCCTCCACCTTACCGTAAAGTTCGGAGGTAGAAGCCTGATAGATACGGCACGTATCGGCCAGGCCGCACAGCCGCACCGCTTCCAGCACGCGCAGCACGCCCACGGCATCCACATCGGCCGTAAACTCCGGCGCATCGAAACTCACCTGCACATGACTCTGCGCCGCAAGATTGTAAATCTCGTCAGGGCGCACCTTAGCCACCACCTGCATAATACTCATAGAGTCGCCCATATCGGCATAATGAAGGTGAAAGTTGGGCTTGCCTTCAAGATGCGCAATGCGTTCGCGGTAGTCCACCGACGAGCGGCGAATCGTGCCATGCACGTCATATCCTTTATTCATCAGGAACTCGGCGAGATAGGAACCGTCTTGTCCCGTCACGCCCGTAATCAATGCTTTCTTTGCCATAAACTCAGAATGTGTTAGTGATAATAATTTTATTTACTTGCAAAATTATGATAAAAATATCTATTATCCTACTTGGATTGATAATAATAAAAACACTGGTTGAAATAATCCAATGATATTAGATAAAAACCATGAAAAACATCTTGCATCGTTTGAAGCCCAAGGGCACGCCGCAGGTCTTAATGTCGAGCCTGCGACCCTAACGGCTCGCGCTCGCCCTTAACCCCTTCGGCTGCGGTCGGTGCCCGCCCGCTTCAAACGCCGCAAGGAAAAAACCATTAAAAACACGTGAGACCTTGATGCATAAAAAGCGCACATATTTTGTAATCCATTGAGAATGGTTTTTTTCTTGTTTTTTCCTTGTTCTGTGTGGGGCGGGCGGGAATCGACCGCCGCCTTAGCGGAGAAAGCACGAGACGAGAGTCGGAAGACTTTCAGGCTCGGGATTTATCCGATAAGGCAAGCCGATAGGCCCACACAGGACAAGAGGTTTTTCATGGTTTTTATCGTAATACAACCAACAGGTATATTGTTCACTTCCGATACCTCCCGTCCTTTGCCTCAAAAATCGTGCTCGGTTCATGCACCACCACCGAGTGCCATGCCCCAAGCGGAATCTGCACGCCATATTTCCCCTCGCGTGGGCAGAGCCTTACGCGATACCGCTCAAAGACATTAGCTTCCATACCGTCAGACAACACAGTCCCGCAATCCCCCATTATAGGGCCGCCGCAGTCCTCATTCGGGCGTAAGTCGTAAAACACCACCTCCAGACAGCCATGCAGGCAAATCGTAGTCTCCGATGTATCCAAATGCCGATGAATAGGCACTTTCGTCCCGACTTCCAGAGCATTCAGCATACGTTGCGAACCGTCCTCAGAAGTAGTCCGAAGGTCATAGTTCATGCGCTTCCGCTCCGAAGTCGCAGCTTGCAGATGCAATGCCGCCAGCATATTATCATTGATTTCGATTATTTCCATCATTATTCAGTTTTCAAATATTAAAGGTCGTTATTTAAACCCATTGAAAACGCCTGAATATTTTCGGCTTCACTCAACACGTGAGTATATTATTGTTTGCCCCTTTTTACATCTCTTACTGCATCGATTTCCGCATTAATCTCTTCCAAAGTCATTTCTGCCCCCGGACGTAACATCGCTTCTCTTCTCATATCGCTGAATGCTTTTGTGGCATTTTCACGTATGCTTTCCTCATTGTCTGCGGCTATTGTAAAGGGGATGCAGCGGTTACGGATGACTGTGCGTACGAATACATTGATAGCTGTGTTGGCGCTCATGCCAAACTGTTCGCAGAGCTGGTCAAATTTCGCCTTCTGTATGGAGTCTAAACGGACGGTCATTGCTGTCTGTGCCATAATTCTTGTGTTTTAATATGGTTAATGCTCTTGTTTAATGGCAAAAATACTGCAAAATGGCGTGATAGTAAAGCAATTTGCATGAAATCTGATTTGAATTTGGCGAGATTTGCGAAAAGAGCATTTTGGTGGAATTGTCACGGGATTTTTATTGCCCACGAATTTCACAAGTATGGGTGTTTTGCAAAACGCCCGCAACGTAATTGCCGAGCGCAGCCGAAAATGTCAGGAAATGGAGCTTGCTCATATTGCCGAGAGAAGCCCCATATTCATAAGAAAGGAGATTGACCTCCTAAAAAAAACGGATGCCATATTTAGCATCCGTGTAAATACCTACTCACTCAAACCTTGTCACAGCAAAGATTTGAGTCTTATCAAAGCCACCGTCAGTTTGGAACTATGACGGTGGCTTTTTATTTATTGTCTGATTCCCTATCTTACAATTGCCTCCTTAATACAATCCACGATATAGCGAACATCGTCGTCGGTGACATACGGTCCGGCAGGCACACACATGCCCACCTTGAACACCGCCTCTGAAACGCCGTTCAGATAAGACGGCGCGTCCTGATACACGGGCTGCTTATGCATCGGTTTCCAAACGGGACGAGCCTCAACCTTCTTCGAAAGCATGAACACACGCAAAGCTTCAACGTTCTCGTTAGGCTGGCAATCCGTCGTGGGGCAGTCCACAGCATGGATCACGCCCGCCGCGCCACCCACGGCCGTCTTTATTACCTCCTTGTAGGCAAACTCCTGTCCCTTAATCTTCAAGTTCGGGTCGAGCGTCAGCGTACACAGCCAATAGTTGGAGTCGTAGTCGACATTCGGTGCTTCATGCAGCGTAACGCCCGCCACATCTTTCAGCAAGTCCTTATAGAGTGCTTGCACGTGCTTGTGATGCGCAATGTGGGCGTTCGCCACAGTCATCTGCCCGCGCCCTATACCGGCGCACACATTGCTCATGCGATAGTTATAGCCAATGGCAGTGTGCTGGTAATAAGGATAGGCATCGCGCGCCTGAGTGGCATACCACATGATATTGTTTTTCTCCCCGGCATCGCGGCAAATGAGCGCACCGCCTCCAGAGGTCGTAATCATCTTATTGCCGTTGAAGCTAAGCACGCCGAACCTGCCGAACGTGCCCAGAATCTGCCCCTTAAAGCGCGAGCCGAAACCTTCGGCGGCATCTTCCACCACGGGAATGCCGTATTTGTCGGCGATGGCCATAATCCGCTCGCAGTCATAGGGCATGCCGTAGAGTGCCACAGGGACTATCGCCTTCGGATATTTGCCCGTCTTTTCCTTTCGGTCAACAATAGCCTTTTCCAACAGCACCGGGTCCATATTCCAAGTCTCGGGCTCGGAGTCCACGAACACGGGCGTTGCGCCGAGATAAGTAATCGGGTGCGATGACGCGCAGAACGTAAAGCTCTGCACAATTACCTCGTCGCCCTGCCCCACTCCGCAGGCTTTCAGGGCGAGATGCACGGCAGCCGTACCAGCCGACAGTGCCACGACTTCGCGCTGCCCGTCAGCAACGCCATCGTTGACAAACTGTTTCAGGTCTTCCTCAAACCCATTGACATTGGGGCCGAGCGGCACTACCCAATTCGTGTCGAACGCCTCCTTCACATACTTCTGTTCCAGTCCCTCCTCGCTCATGTGGGCGAGGCAGAGATAAATTGTTTTTCGTTCTTGCATTATAATGATAATAGATTATTATTCCTTAAGCATTTTCACAGTCTATTTCCAGCCATTTGTTTGCGATGCCTTGGTAGTCCACCTCTTCTTCTTTAAGCCAATTTTGAATAAACTCAGGATTATTACTATTGGGCTTAGGACTTGCCATATTCATCTTTGCAACTACAGGAGTCCGCACGCAGTCTCCCATTACAATAACATGCTGCTGTGGAAGTGTCGGCAACTGATTTAATATTTCACTATTGGCAGACGACACGAGTTTCCGAATGTAAACTTGGTCATCAGGATTCTGAATTCTATGAACGATGAAGCTATTGCATTGCGACAATACTGTTTTTGAGAGTTCCGAAGGCCTTTGGCTTGACACAAGCAAAGACAAACCGTATTTTCTTCCCTCTCGCGCAATTCGCTCAAAGACTTTACGTGATATTGACTCCCTGTCCTTCTTATTTATCTCAGGAATATAGTTCTGTGCTTCCTCCAAGGCAATCACAACAGGCATTGAGCCACGTTTGCTTTTCTCAAACCGTGAAAGAATTTCAAGTATGATGCGACCTATCAAGCCCGTGATTGTCTCCAATACTTGAAAGGGTAGAAGGGACATGTCAATGATTGTAATTTGAGAATGGAAATTATCGCCTTCAGGATCACCGTAATAATGATTATATACATTGTCGTCTTCTGCATCCTTCTTGTATATATCACAATAGTCCCCCAACACATAAGCAAGGAACTGAACTAAACTGTTAGCTATGTTTTCTTGTTTGTCAAGCATCAGTGGACTTGCTAAGCGTAT
>SFFY01000099.1 GCA_004556745.1 Bacteroidales bacterium
TAAATCCACTATGTCTGGTTGCCAGCAGTGTGACTATCTTCTTCATCACATCGGGATTTTTAAATACCGAAGCAAAGAGACGGTCAAACTCATTGTGAAGTTTTGGCTTTTGAGAGAAGAATAGATTGTCTATATTCTGTGCAAGGCTATTGTTCTTCGTTAGGTATCCAAGATAGTAAGGAATGCCTCCCAGAATCATATTACACTGCGCAATATCATATTGTGACATTTTTATCTCCTTACTTTGCAAAAATTCCTCTGTCTCTTTCAGTGTAAAAGGCGACAACTTAATTTCATAGGTAGTTCTTCCGTAGAGTCCACCCGTATCATTGATAAGGTTATCTAAAATCCAAGAGTTGGCACTTCCACACACAACGACCATAAGGTTATCACGATGACACCCCCAAGTGTTCCAGAATGCCTCAAATGCAGTGAGGAAGCCCGAACGTGGCGTATCCAGCCAAGGAAGCTCGTCAAGAAAAACTACCTGTCTACTTCCATTATCAATGTTGCTCAAATGCTGCTCAAGCATAAAAAAAGCATCTAACCAAGATGCTGGTTGCTTGCTTCGCTTCATTCCATGCATCAATAATGAATTATAAAAATGTTTTAATTGGTCTTTGAGCAAGTTTTTTTGGCCTGATACTTCATTGTTAGGGGATAAACCTGCGTGACGGAAAGTAATTCTTCCTTTTAATGCTTCATCGACAAGGAAAGTTTTTCCTACTCTTCGTCTTCCATAAACAGCCACCAACTGGGCTTTGTTACTGTTATACAAGTCATTCAACTCTTGAACTTCTTGCTTTCTGCCAATTAAATTTCCCATAAAGCATCTTTTATTTCCCTGCAAATATATGAAAAACATCAATAGCAGAGGAATAAGACGACTTTTTTTAATCTATTTTTATAGGATTATCCTATTAGACGAGTCGCAAAAGTACCGCTTACCGCCTAATCCCACCAATTTTATTTTGCCAAAATGCCGCTTTCCACCAAATCTTGCAGAACAAGAAACGTTTGTGCAAGGCTCGGCAGAGACCGACAAGCTTGTTTGATCGGGCTCTGCCGAGCCGCCGCCAATTTTCGTGCAAGCGAGCGCAATCAAGTTTATTTGAATTGCCGAGCGCAGCCGAAAATGTCAAGAAAAGGTGCATTTATATGAACGTCCCAACGAGTTGCCAGCCGTTGGGACGTTTCTTGTTTTTTTACCACACGTCCACACGCTTGGACTTAGGCACAAAGAGCGGGTCTTTCTTCTTGATGTTGAAGGCTTCGTACCAGGCGTCTATGTGGGGCAGCGCGCCGTTCACGCGCCAGCGGCCGGCAGAGTGCGGGTCGGTCTTGGTGAGCTTGCGGAGCATTTCCTCGCGCACGTTGTTGGCCCAGAGGAGGGAGTAGCTGAGGAAGAAGCGCTGCTCGGGCGTGAAGCCGTCCTTCTTGCCAGCAGGCACGGCGGCCGCTTTCTGCGCATTCTGGAAGGCGAGGTAGGCTACGTTGAGCCCGCCGTGGTCGGCAATGTTCTCGCCGAGCGTGAGTTTGCCGTTGGCTTTGAGGCCGGGCAGCACTTCGATGCCGTTGAAGAAGCGTTCCATCACGGCGGTGCGCTCTGCAAACGCCTTCTTGTCGGCTTCCGTCCACCAGTTGCTCAGGTTGCCGTCCTTGTCGAACTGCGAGCCTTGGTCGTCGAAGCCGTGTGTCATTTCGTGGCCGATAACCACGCCGATTGCGCCATAGTTGTAGGCATCGTCGGCTGCGGCATCGAAGAAAGGCGGCTGCAAGATGCCGGCAGGGAAGCAAATTTCGTTGGTCGTGGGATTGTAATAGGCATTGATGGTCTGCGGCGTCATGAGCCACTCGGTGCGATCCACGGGCTTATTCACGTGACGCTCAATGTAGTAGTCGCCACGGAACTTTGCGGCACGCGCCATATTTTCATAATAAGAAAGGTTTTCGTCGATGTCGAGCGCGTCGTACGACATCCATTCGTCGGGATAACCAATCTTTACGTAGAAAGCATTGAGTTTTTCCTGCGCGCGGGCTTTCGTCTCCGCGCTCATCCACTGCTGCGCCTCGATTTTCTGCCCGAGGGCAATTTGCAGATCCCCTACAAGCTTCTGCATGCGCTGCCCCAGCACGCCCTCCACGGCCTGCACGGCACGCTTCCAGCGCGGGCGGTCCTGCTCTGCGCCGCTCATGGTCTTGGAATAAAACTCAAAGGCGGCTGCGCGGAAGTCATCGCTCAGCTTGCCCGTGGCATTGTCCACCACATTGAAATAAAGGTAGGCCTTGAGGTCTTCGAGCGGGCACTCCTCGAGCACTTTCTCTACTTCGTGGATTGGTTCGGGCTGATTGACGCTTACCTCCTCCACGGCAGGCACGCCCTGCGTGAGGAACAGCGTGCTCCAGTCGATGCCGGGGAAGTCGGAAAGCAAGCGGGCGTAGGTCATCTTGTGGTAATTGCCCTCCACGTCGCGCAGCTTGGTGCGCGAATAGGATGCCTTGGCTATGCGGGTCTCGATGCGCTCCACGGCCTCCATCATCTTGGCAGCCTCAGCCTTGCTCTTGCCTGTGAGCGCGAAGAGTTTGCGGCCATAGGCGCGATAGGCGGCGCGCACTTTCTGCGTGGCCTCGTCGTCTTCGAGATAATAACTGCGCTCGCCCATGCAGATGCCGCCTTGGTGAATCTGCACAAGGTTTTGCTTGGCATTGCGCAGGTCGGCGTCGCAGGAGAGCCCGAAGAAACTGCCCACGCCGATGCGTCCGAGGCAGCCGGCCACGTATTGGAAGGCACGCTTGTCGTCAATGTCCTCCACCATTTTGAGGTGCGGCTTCAGGGGTTCGTAGCCCTCGGCGTTGCGTCGCACGCTGTCCATCGCGAGGCGGTAGAGCCCGCCGATTTTCTGCTGCAGCGTGCCGTGGGCGGCGTCCTTGTCGGCCGCAAGGCCCTCGATAAGCTGCTGCAGCTGCTTGCGGTTGGTCTCTGCCAAGGCGTCAAACTGCGAATAGCGGGCGTACTCGGGCGTGAGCGGGTGCGCCTTCATCCAGCCGCCGGCGGCATACTCGAAGAAGTCCGTGCCGGGCTTCGCCGCGAGGTTCATGTTTTTCTTGTCAATGCCCGACTGCAGGTCGCCTTGCGCGGCGGCCGTCATGGTAGCCGCCATCGACATGGTCATCATCATAGTTTTAAGTGTCATAATTATATTAAGATTGATTTATGGTCTGCATTTTATCGCTCAAAATTACAACGAAAAGGCGACACATTCAAGACATCGGGCTGATTTGTTGGCAGACAATGCAAATTATCACGCCAATAGTTTTTCCTTTCAGCAAGATATTTTTTCTTTTCTGCCTGATAATTTTTCCTATCCTATAAGATAGTTTTTATTACAAAGTTTGTAATACGCGTTACAAAGTTTGTAACATATGTTAGAAAGTTTGTAACGGCCGTTACAAAGTTTGTAACAAACTTTTTCTTAGCAGATAGTAAAAACTATCTTGCGGAAAGTAAAAACTATCTTGCGGAAAGCAAAAACTATCTTGCGGAAAGTAAAAACTATCTTGCTGAAAGTAAAAATCATCTTGCTGAAAGCACGGGCATTCCGTGACGCGTCAACCCGTCACTTGTGCTGGGTT
>SFFY01000020.1 GCA_004556745.1 Bacteroidales bacterium
CGCCCGCGAGGTGCGCAACCTCTTCGAGCAAACCCTGCAACACCAGGCCGACCGCCTCATCGGCATCGAAAACGTCAGCGAGCACGACCTTGCGACCATCGAAGCGGAAGATATTGTGAAATAACCCTTTTACTGAAATAAATATGAAACGCTATAAACGTATTATTGACACAGTGCTCACCGCCTGCCTCGTCATTGTGGCGGCAACGGGCATCATGCTTCATCTGAAAAAGCACGGCATCGTTACCGAACCGCGTGCCGTGCTCAAAGCCATACATTATTATGCAGGCTACCTCTTCTCGCTCTGCGCCCTGCTGCATGTGCAGATGTGCCTGCCCGTGCTGCAAAAGATGAAGGCAAAGCCTTGGTTCCGCCGCTTCACGTGGATCCTGCTGGGCATCTGCGCCGCCCTGCTGCTTACGGGCATCGTCAAACAATTTTCGCCCGTTAAGATTCCGCACCTCGGACTTTGGCACTACTGGCTCGGCATCATTATGATTGCCACTGCCGTCCGCCACCTCTGGACAGCCCTGCCTTGGCTATTGGCCAAATGGAAGAAGCAGTAATATCAATTATTGACATAGCGCAAAAGCCTTCTGGCAACTTAAACAAAGACGCGAGACACGACTTTCAGGGGCATTTTGCACAAAAATATCAAGTTTCTGCGCAAAAAAACGCCATTAGGCTTTGCCACCCGAAAATAAAGCCCTACTTTTGCACTCGCAATTCGATATCGTCGTTTAGCGATATTCGGGGTGTAGCTCAGCCCGGTTAGAGTACGCGTCTGGGGGGCGTGTGGTCGCTGGTTCGAATCCAGTCACCCCGACAAATTGCAACGAGAGGTGTTTCTTTGGAAATGCCTCTCATTTTTTATAACAAGGCCTCGCCCCGACAGTAGGGGCGTTCTGCAGAACGCCCAAAATAGGTTGGCCTCATAAATTGTGCGACAAACATCTCCAATTATTCGCCATTCTCTTAGCAGAACATCAATATTTCTGATAAAAATCTATACATTTGCAAACAAAACTCAACGTTTGTGCAAGGCGAGAGCAGAAGCCAAGTTTACTTGGATTATGCCGAGCCGCCGCCAAAGGTGCATTTATATGAATCAATTCTAATCAATATGAAAACAAAAAGCACTAATCTCGGCAAAAGTGTTGCGCGCCTGCGACTCTTTTGTATTTCAGCAATTCTTTGCTTCTTTGGAAGCTTAACGGCACATGCAGCGGATTACAATGTGCTCGTTATTCAGTTTGCTGACGGCACGTCACAGAGTTACGTGCTCGAAGAACGGCCGAACGTTACGTTTGATGCCACAAAACTTTATGTGCGCTCCAAGTATGTAGATGATGTGCACGAGTACCAGAACGTAAAGAAGTTCGTTTTTGAAACGCACGACCTTTCCGGCATCAAGAACGTCCAAAAAGATGAGTGCCGCCTGACATTCATCGGCGGCAACATGGCGACAGTTAGCGGACTGCCCACCGGTTTGTCGGCAATGCTCTGCGACACGGCGGGACGCAACGTCCTGAAAGCAAAGGCTGATGCCGCAGGCTCCGTGACCTTCAACCTGCAAGGCCTGCCCGCAGGCGCTTACATCATCGCGCTCTCTAACGGCAAGTCGTTCAAAATTCTCAAACACTAATTCTAATAACCCTTCATTATGCGATATTTTACGTCAAAAATTGCAGTCCTTGTCGCCGCCGCGCTCTTTGCCTGTGGCCAGATGGCGGCGCAGTCGTTCACCATACATAAGAAGAGCGGCGAAACCATAGAGTACAGCATCAGCGAGGTAGACAGCCTCGTGTTCCACGAAACCGCGACACCAGAACCGTCTGCAGCCCCGCGCATCGGCGACTTCTACTACGCCGACGGCACGTGGAGCACCGCGCTCAAAGCCGATGGCACACCAATAGGCATCGTGTTCTTCGTGGGTGAAGCCACCGACTTCGGCGACCATGCCTCTTACTACAAACAAAAGGACGGCACCACACCGCTCGGCGAATTCCACGGCTATGTGGTGGCACTCAACGACGCCACGTATTTCGACGGCGAACAGCACACCGTTTGGTGGAGCTCATACAATTCCAACGATGAGGGCATGGGCTGCTCCACAAGCACCACCGACTTCCTCGGCTATACCAACTCGCGCTCCATTGTTGCCAATGCCGCCGCAAAGAAAGGCGGGCTGACGGGCGAAGACGACAACTACCCCGCCGCCTATTATGCTATCGTGGCATACGAAACGGCCTGCCCCGCGCCCGCGCAGAGCAGCGGCTGGTTCCTGCCCTCGGCCTATCAGTTCAAATATATTTACGACCGCGCCTATTTCGACGATGACAACTCGGGACGCGCCTGCCTTGAAAACTCCTTCGCCGCCCTCGGCGAAAGTATCGCAACGCCGCTCTACAACGACGATGCAGAATATTGGACAAGCACCGAAAAGGTCGATTCCTACGGACTTTCCACCTGGGCTTACTATTTCAATTTCGACAAGCGCGCCTTCAAGGCCGGCTTTATTGCCGACTATCGCAAGAACAGCGGCATGCGCGTGCGCTCGATGCTGGCATTTTAAGGTTTTGATTTAACAACACACACATGAAATTCTTAGAAAAATACATCATTGGCATTGCGCTCGCCCTGCTGCTCGGCACGCAGAGCGTGACGGCGCAAACCGTGCGTCTGCACATGAAGGGCGGCGAGACGTTGGAGTATAATTGCGCCGACGTGGACAGCCTTACCTTTATCCCCGCCGAGAAGCCCTCGCCCAAATTCCAGCTCGCGGTGAGCGACATCGGCATCGCCTCTGCCACGCTCAGTGTCACGCCAGACGACAATGCGGTGCGCTACTATTACGACGTTTGCACACGCCAGCAGTACGATGCGCTTTCGGGCGGCGTAGAAGAAATCGTCACCTCCTATATCGAATATCTCAAAGGACGCTATCCTACCCTCACGATGGAGCAAATCCTCGGCAACACGCTTTCGCAAGGCGCTGACAGCGACCAACTCACGGGGCTGCCCGCAGGAACGGAGTTCGTGTTCTACGCCATTGCAGTGGACGATGAAGGAAAATGCTACGGCGAAGCCGCTACCACCACCTTCTCCACCCTGCCCGGCGGCGACCCTGCCGACTGCACCTTTACTGTGGGCTACGAAAACCTCACGTCCGACGCTCTGACGGTGCTGGTGACGCCCTCCGACCCCTCCGTGCGCTATTGGATGGGCATCGTGGCCGTGGCAAACTTCTCGGGCGACTATGCGCTGACAGCAGAAGTGCAGCAGGAAGTGGCAGACTATGCCGCCTCTACAGGCATGGACATGGCAGAACTTGTGGAAAAGGTAACCTTTGCAGGCGACATCGCGCTTGAAGAGTCGGGACTGACGCCCGAGACACCATATTATATATATGTATACGCCATGAACCCCGACGGCTCTGCCGCCGGAGCCGTGACCAAAAAACGGTTCGTCACGCAGACCGAATTGCCCTCCGATGCCGCCGTCAGCCTCAGCTATCGCTATTTCGACGGCGATGCGCTCTATGAAGTTGATCCCGAAACCTACGCCGGCTATCAAGGAAAGGTTTTGGTGCAGACGCGCCTCACGCCCAACGAAACGGCTGTTTCTTGGGCAATAGCACTGGCGAAGGGCGACCTCACCGACGAGACGCTCTATCCTGACGAAGCCACCAAAAACGCCGTGCTGCAAGCCGGCAGCATAAACGTAGAGAGCAAGACGTTTGTAGCAGATTGGACTACCTGCACCTTCCTATATTTTGCCGCAGATGCCGACGGCATTGACGGCGTGCTGAAACGCCTGCCCGTAACCTTCGACAAGGCCAACGCCCGCCCCGTTTCGGAAATCGGCATCGAAGCCCTGCCGGCACGCCTCGCCGCCCCTGCAGCCGCGCTCCCCGCTCCGCAGCATTCAGCAGTAGCCTTACGCCTCAAACAGGCAAAGGCATATAACGGCAAACGCACCTACCGGCATTAAGCAGGGAACAGCCTAAAATAGTGACACAAATTGTCAGAAAGACCAAGGAGAACACGCCTCTTTGGTCTTTCTTCTGTAATTATTCTCCCTTTTCTCTGCTTTTTTCTCCGCCCTTTTTGCCCATTATCTTATAAGAAAAGCGCGATTTGCCCTTGTTAGAAAGGAAAAAACTTTGTAACTTTGCCGCCCGAAAGGTGCATTGTACACTTTTCTCTCCTACGAAAATAACGAAAATACAATAATAACAAATTAAAAATCAAACAAATGCCTACAATTCAGCAATTGGTAAGAAAAGGCAGAATCGTAGCCGCCGACAAGAGCAAATCTCCGGCGCTCGACTCTTGCCCCCAGCGTCGTGGCGTCTGTGTGCGTGTTTACACCACCACGCCTAAGAAACCTAACTCGGCAATGCGTAAGGTTGCCCGTGTGCGTCTGACAAACTCTAAGGAAGTGAACTCCTACATCCCCGGCGAAGGCCACAACTTGCAAGAACACAGCATCGTGCTCGTTCGCGGCGG
Organism: Bacteroidales bacterium; assembly: GCA_004556745.1. GTDB lineage: Bacteria > Bacteroidota > Bacteroidia > Bacteroidales > Bacteroidaceae > Alloprevotella. The sequence goes on from SFFY01000020.1 coordinate 4,512, forward strand.
CCGTGTGAAAGACCTTCCGGGTGTGCGCTACCACATCGTTCGCGGTACACTTGATACCGCCGGCGTGGCCAACCGCACGCAGCGTCGCTCCAAGTACGGCGCTAAGCGTCCCAAAGCAGCTAAGAAATAAGACGGGCGCACTTATCTTATTTAAAAAGAAAGAATTGGTTTGCTCGAGGTTGAGTAAATCTCCCGAAGGGGAATTGAAGAACTTAACAGCAGCCTAAACAAATCAAAACTAACAACAGCAATGAGAAAAGCAAAACCTAAGAAAAGACAGATCCTCCCGGATCCCGTCTTCGGCGACGTCAAGGTTTCCAAGTTTGTGAACCACCTGATGTACGACGGTAAAAAGAACATTTCTTACGAAATCTTCTACAACGCCCTCAACATCGTAGGCGAGAAGATGAAAGATCAAGAAAAGACCGCCCTCGAAATTTGGAAGGCAGCCCTCGACAAGATTACGCCGCAGGTAGAAGTAAAGAGCCGTCGTATCGGCGGTGCCACGTTCCAAGTTCCTACGGAAATCCGCCCCGACCGCAAGGAGTCAGTTTCAATGAAGAACATGATCGGTTACGCACGCAAGCGCGGCGGCAAAACCATGGCCGACAAGCTCGCTGCCGAAATCATGGACGCTTACAACGAACAGGGCGGCGCCTTCAAGAGAAAAGAAGATATGCACCGTATGGCCGAGGCTAACCGTGCTTTCGCTCACTTCAGATTTTAATCCGTAGACTAAGACAATGGCAAAGCAAGACTTACACCTGACCCGTAACATCGGTATTATGGCGCACATCGACGCCGGTAAGACCACCACGTCGGAGCGTATCCTTTTCTACACGGGTAAGACGCACAAAATCGGTGAAGTGCACGACGGCGGCGCAACCATGGACTGGATGGCGCAAGAACAGGAGCGCGGTATCACCATTACTTCTGCCGCCACTACCGCCTATTGGACTTGGAACGGCAATAAGTATAAGTTCAACCTTATTGACACTCCGGGACACGTGGACTTCACCGCTGAGGTAGAACGTTCGCTCCGCGTGCTCGACGGCGCTGTTGCCACCTACTGCGCAGTGGGCGGCGTAGAGCCTCAGAGTGAAACGGTTTGGCGTCAGGCTGACAAATACAACGTACCCCGTATCGGTTACGTGAACAAGATGGACCGCTCCGGCGCCGACTTCTTCGAAGTGGTGCGTCAGATGAAGGACGTGCTCGGCGCAACTCCTTGTGTCGTTGCCGTACCTATCGGTGCAGAAGAAAAGTTCAAGGGCATCGTTGACCTCATCAAGATGAAGGCTATTCTTTGGCACGATGAGACGATGGGCGCAGAATACGACATCGAAGAAATTCCCGCCGACATGCTCGCAGAATGCGAGGAATGGCGCGGCAAGATGATCGAACTCGCTGCAGAGCAGGACGAAAGCCTCATGGAGAAATATTTCGAAGATCCCGACAGCCTCACGGAAGAAGAAATCATCGCCGCTATCCGTAAGGGTACGCTCGCGCTCGACATCGTTCCTATGACCTGCGGTTCTTCGTTCAAGAACAAGGGTGTGCAGACGCTGCTCGACTATGTCTGCATGTTCCTCCCCTCTCCGCTTGACACGCCCAACATCAAGGGTACGAACCCCGAGACGGGCGAAGAGGAGGACCGCAAGCCCAGCGAAGACGAGAAGACCGCCGCTTTGGCGTTTAAGATTGCTACCGACCCGTACGTAGGCCGTCTCACCTTCTTCCGCGTTTACTCGGGTAAGGTGGAAGCCGGTTCTTACGTTTACAACGTACGCTCTGGCAAGAAGGAACGCGTTAGCCGCCTCTTCCAGATGCACTCCAACCACCAGAACCCCGTTGAGGTAATCGGCGCAGGTGACATCGGCGCAGGCGTAGGTTTCAAGGATATCCGCACCGGCGACACGCTTGCCGACGAAGATGCACCCATCATTCTCGAATCTATGGACTTCCCCGATCCCGTTATCGGTATCGCCGTTGAGCCCAAGACGCAGAAAGACCTCGACAAGCTCTCCAACGGTCTTGCCAAGCTCGCCGAAGAAGACCCCACCTTCACCGTTCGTACCGACGAGCAGAGCGGCCAGACCGTTATCTCGGGTATGGGTGAGTTGCACCTCGATATCATCATCGACCGTCTGAAGCGCGAGTTCAAGGTTGAATGTAACCAAGGCAAGCCTCAGGTTAACTACAAGGAAGCCATCACGAAGACTGTCAACCTTCGCGAGGTTTACAAGAAGCAGTCGGGTGGTCGCGGTAAGTTTGCCGATATCATCGTAAACGTAGGTCCCGTAGACGAAGACTTCAAGGAAGGCGGCCTGCAATTCGTGAACAAGGTGACTGGCGGTAACATTCCTAAGGAATTCATCCCCTCTGTTCAGAAGGGCTTTGAGAACGCCATGAAGAGCGGCGTGCTCGGTGGCTATCCTCTCGACAGTCTCAAAGTAGAACTCCTCGACGGTTCGTTCCACCCCGTTGACTCTGACCAGCTCTCGTTTGAAATCGCAGCCCTCCAGGCTTACAAGAACGCTTGCGCACAGGCTGGCCCCGTGCTTATGGAGCCGATTATGAAGCTCGAAGTTGTAACGCCCGAAGAAAATATGGGTGACGTGATTGGCGACTTGAACAAGCGTCGCGGTCAGGTGGAAGGCATGGAAAGCAGCCGCAGCGGTGCACGTATCGTGAAAGCAATGGTGCCCCTGGCAGAAATGTTCGGCTACGTAACCGCTCTGCGTACCATCACTTCCGGCCGTGCCACCAGCTCCATGCAGTACGACCACCACGCTCCCGTTTCCAGCAGCATCGCCAAGGCTGTGCTCGAAGAAGTTAAGGGTCGCGTAGATCTCATTAAATAAAAATAGTTTGTAAGGGGGCAGGCTAACGAATGACTCTTAGCCTGCTACCCGCAAGCCTAATATCAATAACAAACAATACAATGAGTCAAAAAATTCGCATCAAGCTGAAAAGCTACGATCACACGCTCGTCGAAAAGTCGGCTGAGAAGATCGTGAAAAACGTGAAGGCGACGGGCGCTATCGTGAGCGGTCCTATCCCCCTCCCCACCCGCAAGCGCATCATCACCGTTAACCGCAGTACGTTCGTAAACAAGAAGAGCCGCGAGCAGTTTGAAATCTCAACCTACAAGCGCCTCATCGACATCTACAGCTCAACGTCTAAGACCGTTGATGCCCTGATGAAACTCGAATTGCCCTGCGGCGTAGAAGTTGAAATCAAGGTGTAGTAACAGCACCCTCCTTCTAAGGCGTTTCCTAACGCCAATAATAAGCCTCGCATAAAATTGTGGGGCTTATTTCTTTATTATTTGTACAATTTACTGGTGCAAAATGCCGCCTTTCTTATATGAAACGTGGAAAATTGAAGGAAAATCAGTACATTTGCGTCGCATAAGCAAACATTTGCTACGATTTCAACACAACACAAATATTTATCAACTACAACAACCAACATGAGAAACTTTACGCTTTTCGTCTTAGGCTGGCTGCTGATGCTGCCAGTCTGTGCGCAGTCGTCTAAGGACGTGCTTTGGGAAGATTTCCGCGAAGGCACGACCGATGCCGGCTGGACCGTTATCGACGGCAACAGCGACGGCAACACTTGGGGCACGCAGGAAAACCTCAAGGGAATGGTCTACAACGGACTTGCCACAACTACGCCCGCCGAGGACTGGGTTTTCACGCCCGAGTTTACACTTAAAAACAGCAGCGACTACGTCATCGAGTACACCGTGGCGCAGCGCGGCGCATTCGGTGCCGACCAGCTCCAACTCTATCTCTCGACTACCCCAACGCTGGACAACCTCACGCAGCTCCGTGCCGAGGAAACCATCAACGTGCACGCCGGTACCGTGACGCACAAGTGCCACTTCGTTGCGCCGATGTCGGGCACTTTCTATCTCGGTTTCAAACTCACCTCAACAGCCGGCAACGGCCTTATTTCGATTAAAGCCGTCAAAGTGACGCTCACCAACAAGCAGTGCCCGCAAATTGCCTCCGCCTTCACGGCGTCCCACAACGGCGCAACGGGCAAGGTGAAACTCAAATGGATCGCCCCCAACCGCGACACCGAGGGCGCGCTCCTTCAAGGAAAACTCACCGCAAACGTATATCAGGACGAGCAGCAACTCACAACCATCGAGGACATCACGCCGGGCGTGGAGGCTTCTTACGAAATCACGCCTGCCGCCGCAAGCGGCCAGACGCGTTTCGGCATCGCCTTCCGCAACGACACGCAAATCTCCGCCCGCGCCGACAAGACACTCAACCTCGAGGACGTGCTCGGCGACCCCGTGAAACTCAAATCTTTCTCTTTGAGCACCAAGGCAGCTTTTGCAGAATGGACCGTTATCAACAACGACAAAAAGGGTGCAGTGTGGGCATACGACTACGGCTCAGCCTACATTCCCTACGCCGCCACCGCCGACGACTGGCTCATCACGCCCGTCGCCAACGTGGAGAAAGGCAAGCGCTACATACTGAAATACCAAATCAAGACCAGTGTAGGCTACCCTGCCAATATGGAAGTAACGGTGGGCAATGCCGCCACGGTAGCAGCGCAAACGCAGGTGGTATTCACGCATACGGGCGTTGAGCAGAACGGTTGGGGCGACTACGAAACCAGCCAGTTCGTACCCAACGAGGACGGCGAAGCCTATTTCGCTTTCCACGCCACTATGGTAAAAAATCAACTGTGCGTGCGCAACGTGGAACTTTATTACATTGAGGCCACGGCGGCAGGCACGGAAGAGGAAGAAATCTCCTACACCGAGCCCGCAGAGGAGGTATTGAAAGACAGCATTAACGCCGACCTCACTTTCACCACGCCCTATCACGAACGCCTCGGGTCGGAGGGCGTAAATCTCTACTGCGCAGTTACGCAGGGCTTGATTGATGAGTATACCAGCTGCCCCAACGGCATCTTCAAGATGGACCCCGCCAAGCAATACCAGCCCAACCTTGCCTCGCCCGACTACGAAATGCTCTTTGCCGGCGGCGTGGTTTATTGGGACGGCAAGCTCTACACCAATGCCTACGACTATCGCAACGACATTCAGGCAGAAGTGCCCATTTGGCGCGTGATGGATGCCAAGACGCTCGTCACGATTAGCGAGCATCGCCTACCCTCTAACGCTGAATGCACCACCCGCGCCCTCGCCTACGACCCCGTCACGGAGAAAATCTTTGCCATCGGCCGCGACTACACCAACGACTGGCTCGCCGTGGTAGACCCCGCAACGGGTGCCATGCAGCGCCTCGGCACGGGACTTGACCCCAACAAGCGTTACCTCGCCATCGGCTGCGACAGCAAGGGCGTGCTCGTCTGCGTCTATTTGGTGGAAGACTACAAGACGGGCAACCAGTACAACTACATCGGCCGCATCAACAAGGAAACCGGCGAAATTGTGGAAATGGGAGAAATCCAGGCACGCAACATGATGACCGACGACATGATTGTCAACATGAAATACCGCCAGTCGCTCTTCTTCGACAATGCCACGGGCAAACTCTACTGGATGCTTTGCAGCTCGAGCATGGCACTCGGCTCTCAGTACGTACCTGTCTTTGAGCTCGACCCCGTGAGCTGCACAGCCACGCTGCGCACCTGGGCCACGAACATCATGGCCGTTTCCGGCGCATACTTCGAAGAACCTGCGATGAACGTGCCCGCCTCTCCCTCCGACTTCAATTATGAGCCAGACGGCGAAGGCCTCGTCACGGGCACTATTTCCTTCAAGATGCCCACCACGTGCTACGACGGTTCGCCGCTCGCCGGCACGCTGCACTACTCCGTGGTTGAGGAAGAAGTGATGGAACTCACCGGCACGGCTCAGCCCGGCGAAACGGTGAGCCGCCACATCGAGTCGTTCAACGGTCTGCACACCGTGACGCTCACCGCTTCCAATGCCGCCGGCACCAGCGTGGCGATCGAGCGCACCTTCCTCGTGGGCTACGACATGCCCGACGCGCCTGCCAACATCAAGCTCACCGACAACGGCGACCTCACCACCACCGTCACTTGGGACGCGCCCGAACTGGGCATCAACGGCAAGGCATACGATGCCTCTAAGGTGACGTACAACGTGGTGCGCTATCCCGACAAGGTGAAAGTGGCAACGGGCCTCACCGAGCGCACCTTCACCGAGAGCCACGGCGCGGATTATTCCTACTACTTCTATGCCGTGTATTCCTGCTCCGACGGCCTTGAAATCAAGGGTGAACGCAGCAACACGGTAGTTGTGGGCGCACCGCTCACGCCCCCTTACGGCGGTATCTTCACCACGGCGGACGCGATGTTCAACTACTACACCATTCTCGACGAGAACCACGACGGCTACACATGGTCGCACGACAGCAGCTCCGGCGCGGCGGTTTATCCCTACAACTACCAGCTCGGCGCTGACGACTGGTTTATCTCGCCGGGCCTCAGCCTTGAAGCCAAGAAGAACTACGCGCTCACGTTCAGCACCTTCTCTTCGAGCGAGTACTACCCCGAAGCATTGAAGGTAATGTTCGGTCACGGCAAGGACCCCGAAGAGTTTGACTACGAACTGCTCGACCTTCCCGAAGTGCCAACAATAGACGAGGAGAACCGCATCGCTACCTATACCCTACCCGTCACCATTACGAATAGCGGCACATACTTCTACGGCTTCTACGCTTACTCGCCCGCTTATTCCGAATACCTCTACCTCTACGACATCAACTTCACCGAGTACACTGCCGAAGGCATCAGCAAAGCCACGGCCGAGGCCAAGGCCTTCGATGCCTACGCCAAGGGCGGCAAGCTCTTCGTGCTCAATCCCTCCGGCAAGGCCGTAAGCGTATACAACGCCGGCGGCACGCAGTTGGTCAATACCGCTGCTACGCGCAGCGAACTGCCCGTAACGCCCGGCGTTTACGTCGTGAAGAGCGGCAGCCAATCACTCAAGGTGCTTGTGAAATAAAAGCCCGCCTGAGGGCAAACCTCTGATAAGCCACGGGGCTGTGTCTGAATTTGGACACAGCCCCGTATTTTTTATAAAAAGAGGAAGAAGAACCACCTCATAGAATAACACAACAAACAAAGCTTAACGCATCACTCTATAAATCGCGAGACAAGACGTTCCAGCCATTTCGGCGCACGCAATCTCTTTTACTTTTCCTTGGGATGCTGTCTTTCATACTCGTTTTCAAACGCTTTCAGGTGGGCGATGCGCTCATCAATCAGCCGCTGAACCTCCTCATGATTTGCCGGTTCTGGTTCTCCTGCCGTCTTGTCCATATCGTAAAAAAGTGAGAAGTTGTTTGACTTACGTATATATAAATAAAGGTGTGCGGTGTTTCCATGACGTGTAGGCAAATTTACGACGAAGCGCAGCTTGACAGATTTCAAAATAGGAACAAATAATTTCAATTCTGGAACTTTTCCATAATGTTCCCCGGTGAAAACAGAAGTTTTTGAGGGGGAAACAGCGCAAAATGTTTCAGGATTGAAATACTATGTTCCTATATTAAAACGCCGAAAGGGCATTTGCCTCCTAAATTTGCTACATCTTTTGACATATAGTTGTTTTAACCACTAACACCTTTACATTCATGAAAAAATTATTTCTACTATCGCTCTTCAGTCTGCTTGCCCTCTTCGGCGCAAGGGCTGAAATCGCAAACGTTGATGACACAGGCGACGGCATCGCCAACGAGGCTGTGACCATCAACGGTATCACGTACGACGTCACGCTCCACGGCGTGGGTGGAACCGAGGACGGGTCAGCCCAAATCACCGGCGTGCGTGCGGCAGACGGAAACGAGCAATCGCTCATTGGCCTTGAAGAACTCGTGCTGCCCGAAACCATCACCTACAATGAACAAACGTTCCGTGTGTACCATCTGAGCCTAAGTGGCATCGACGGCACAGACATCAAGTCGCTCGTCATTCCCCGCTACGTATCGGTAATCGATGATTTCGTACCCGCAGCCAAAAAGTTCACCTTCATGGGGTCTGTGCCAGAGTTCACAGGCAGCAACTTTATTGCCCAAATGCAAAAGTGGGGCGTTGCTGTCTTTGTGCGCGAAGGCCTGCTTGGCGCGTGGTCGGAATGGGCGTACAGCCACTACATCAACGTCCACGCCATCTACCACACCATCGACGGCATCCACTACGTGCTGCGCAATCTCGACCTCCTCGAAGACATGCCCGATCTGCCCGCCAGCGACCTCACCGCCAGTGTCACGAGCACCTTTGACTACAGCATGGGCTACGTTGGCGACATCGCCATTCCCGAGCGCGTGACTTACGGCGGCCACGAGTTCACGGTCACTGAAATCGGCGACGAGGCTTTCAACAGCCAGTTCGAAGTCACCTCCGTCACCCTGCCCGCCACCATCGAGCGCTTAGGGGGAATGGCATTCTACAAAGACATCAGCCTCTCGTCCCTCACCTGCCTCGCCACCGTGCCGCCCGCCACGTCGACCAACATGGAGAGCATCGACTACTCCATCTGCGAGTCCGTGCCCCTCTTCGTGCCTGCCGGTAGCGTGGCAGCCTACAAGGCCGCCGATATGTGGAAAGAGTTCCGCCTCATCCTGCCCATCGGCACCAAGTTGGCGCAGATTGACGGCTTTTGGTATGCGCTCTACCCTGAAGGCACAGCCATGGTCATCGCCGACCGCACAGGCATGGGCTACGAAGGCGACCTTGTAGTGCCTGCATCCGTCACTTATGAAGAGAACGACTATGCCGTGACCGCCGTGGGCGACGGCGCATTCTTCGAAATGCAGTTCGACATCACCTCCGTCAGCCTGCCCGCCAGCATCCAGAGCATCGGCCGCCACGCCTTCAGCATAATCAACACCGAAACCGAGCACACGCTCACCGTGCACGCCACCGTGCCGCCCGCAACGCTCGACACCGACGAGGACCGTTACCTCACCTTTATGGAGCAATATACAATCTACGGCAAGCTCCGCGTGCCTTACTCTGCCCTCGACACCTACCGCCAGACACTGCCGTGGAGCCTCTTCTGCAACATTGAGGCCATCCCCGAGACGATGCCGAAATATGTCAATGAGGGATACGTGCAGTACATGCTCGACACCACCACGGGCGAAGCGCAGGCGGTAGCCCTCACCGAGGACTGCCCCAGCGGTGCAGACATCACCATTGCGAGCATTGTCTACGACTGGGAGGGCGACGTTACGTCCTATCCCGTCACCGCCATCAAGGACTTCGCTTTCTCGCGCACCGCGCTCATGAAGTCCATCACCATCCCCGCCGAAGTGACGGCCATCGGTGCCAACGCCTTCCTTATTGAGGAAAATCTCGAAAGTATCCGCTGCCTCTCCGCCACACCGCACGCAGCCCTCACAGGCGTGGCCAGCCCCGTAGCGGCCGAAGGCACTTTCTCGCAGTGGTGCTTCGACAACGTGACGCTCATCGTGCCGTTTGACGCGCTCGACACCTACAAGGCCACCGCGCCGTGGAGCAGTTTCAAGAACATCAAGGGTGTGCACGAGAAACTCTACATCACGGTCGACAATATTGAATACGAACTCGACCAAGACGAGCACACCGCTGCCGTCATCGGCGGCAACCGCGACGTGGTGCCCGAAGATGCCGCCGCTAATATCCGCGAAACCGTGCAGGACGAGGCAGGAAACAGCTACACCGTCACCAGCATGTCCGACTATGCCTTTGACGGCTGGGACGGCGTGCAGACTGTCGACATTCCCGCCTCTATGCAGCGCATCGGCCTCTACGCCATTGCCGAAATGCCCGCCCTCGTGCAGATTACCTGCCACGCCGTGACCCCACCCGACGTGCTCGACTGCGTTACGGCACAGGGCTCGTTCGACCAGAACGTGCTGCAAAATGCCCAGCTCTACGTGCCAGCCGGCAGCCTCGACGCTTACAAGAACCACCACACCTGGGGACTCTTCGCCAATATCTTTGAAATCGACGAAACGAAGTACGTCACCGCAGACGGCATCGTTTACCGCCTCGACGAGGGCGACGAAGGCGCACTCATCGCCGTGGCCGACCACGTGGAAACGCCCGCCGAAGAGATGGCAGTGCTGCCCGCCGTGACCGACCCCGAAACGGACCGGGAGCACACCGTCACCATGCTCAGCGACTGGCTCTTCTCGCAGCACACGGGCATCAAGGCCATCACCATTTCCGCCACCATCGAGCAAATCGGCAACGGCGCGTTCTACGCCCTCTATGCCCTCGAAACGCTCACCAGCCTCGCACCCGAACCGCCTGCCTGCGTCATCGCTTCGGCCGAGGACGGCGTGATGGGCAGCTTCGACGAGGCGCTTTACGAAAGCGTCATGCTCCGCGTGCCCTCCGCAAGCATCGATGCCTACAAGACCACCGCTCCGTGGAGCAATTTCAAGAATATCAGCCCCATCGTGGTTGAAGTGGAAGGCGTGGACTATCAGCTCGACTCCGATGCCGGCACCGCCGCCGTAGTGGCCAATCCCGAAAACAACTATCAGGGCGAAGTGGTCATCGAGCCCACCGTGACCGATGCCGAAGGCAACGAATATCCGGTTACCAGCATCAACGACAACGCCTTTGCCGACCAGACGGGCATCACCTCCGTGGTGCTCCCCGAAACGATTGAGGAACTCGGCAGCGGCGTGTTCGACGGCTGCACCGAACTCACCTCCATCGAATGTCAGAGCACCACGCCGCCCACCGCTATCAGCGGCAGCGCCGCCCTGCCCGCCCTCCATAAGGCCAGCCGCGCCCAGATGGGCGGCACCTTCTCGCAGTGGTGCTACGACAACGTGACGCTCATCGTGCCCGACGCCGGTTATGATGCCTACAAGTCGACCGCTCCTTGGAGCAACTTCGCAAACATCGTGAAGAAGACCTCCACGGGCATCTCCGCCGCTCCCCTGACCGTCAGCACGGAGCGCATAGAGGTGTACGACCTCAACGGCCGCATCGTCTACCGAGGCGCAGCCAACCACCAGCCCGCCCTCACGAGCGGCGCGTACGTGGTGAAGCGCGACGCGAAAACCGCTAAGGTCATGGTGCCCTAATCAACCCGACCAAGCCACGCAATCTTGTTGGCAAAATAAATGAAATCTGCCGCGCAGGAAACGTTCTTGTGCGGCAGATTTTTTTTGAAAGCATTCTGTTGCCTCCCCACAATTGCGGTGCAACTTCCCCACAATTATGGTGTGCCTTCCCCACAATTGCGGTGTACCCTCACCACAGTTGTGGGGAAGTGACGGCGAGGCAGAAAAAAGCGACGAACTGCGCAGCCAAAAGCAGACATTCCGTTATTTAAACTGCACGTAAAGCAATACCGAAAAGGGACTGCGGTTTATTTTTCCCTATTCTTATATTGCAGCGGCGTCATGCCCGTGCACTTTTTGAAGAGGGTGCAGAAATAACTGTCGCTGTCCATGCCGCAGCGCAGGGCGATTTCCCAAATGGTGAGATTGGAGCGGTCGAGGTATTGCTTGGCCATGGAGATGCGGATTTGGAGGATAAAGTCGGTAGTGGTGTAGCCCGTGACGGCCTTGACCTTGCGGTTGAGTTGGGCGCGGGAGAGGCAGAGGGTGTAGGCGAGGGCATCGTAATCAATCTTGCCCTTGCCGTTGCTTATGGCGGCGTGGACGGCATCGGTCACCTTCTCCACAAAGGCTTTGTCGCCTTCACGCAGCACCGCGCTCTGCGGGTCGCCGCCGCCCGCCACGGCCTCGGAATACTTGCGCCGCAAGAGTTCGCGCTGCTCAAGGAGCTTGGCGGCGCGCAAGGTGAGTTCGTCGGAATGGAAGGGCTTTTCGAGATAGGCATCCGCACCTGCCTGCAAACCCTGCAAGCGGTCTTCGTGCGTGGCGCGGGCAGTGACCATAATGACGGGGACATGGCAAACCAATTCGTCAGCACGCACGCGGCGGCACAGTTCGAAGCCGTCCATGCGGGGCATCATCACGTCGGTGATAATGAGGTCGGGCACCAACTGCCGCGCCTTGGCAAGGGCTTCTTCGCCGTCGGCGGCGAAGTGGAAGCGATAACCGGCAGCGGCGGGGAACTGGCGCTTTATGTAGTGCGCCACCTCGGGCGTGTCTTCCACAATGAGAACGTGCGTGCCGTCGGTTTCGGCATCGCCATCGTCGGCGGGCGGTTCTGCCATCGCCGCGTCCGCCTCCGGCAGGGGCAGAGCGTCGGGCAGGGGGTCGGGTTCGTACTCTGCAATAACCTCTCCCTTGGCAGCCAGGGGCAGGGTAACGGTGAACACGCTGCCTTCGCCGGGCGCGGAGTGCACCTCAATCGTGCCTTTCATCTTCTCTACCGTAAGGCTCACGATGGAGAGGCCGATGCCCGTGCCGATGTTGCGCGTATCGTTGGAGGCCTGATAGAAGGGTTTGAAGATATGCTCCTTCTGCTCGGGAGTGAAGCCGATGCCCGTGTCGCTCACGTGGAGCACGAAGTTGCGCCTGTCGATGCGGGTGGAGAGGTATATCTCGCCGCCGGGGGCGGTAAACTTGATGGCGTTGGAGAGGAGGTTCTGTACGATTTTCAGCACGTAGTCGCCCACATAGTCCATCATCACCTGCGCTTCCTGCGGCGCAAAGGTGAGTTTGATGCCAGCAGCGGCGGCATAGACGACGTGGGTTTCTGCAATGCTCCTAATCAGCGGCACGATGTCGCCATGTTTCCACACCACTTTCTGCATCGGCGCGCCGGCAGTCATCTTGGCAATGTCGAGGATTTGGTTGATGAGGCGCAGCAGCCCCTGCTCGCTGCGCACGATGGCGGCGGCATCGCTGTGGATTTCGCTATCGGGCGGGGCGAGGCGCATCACCTCGCCGGCGGCGGAGTGGATAATGGTGAGGGGCGTGCGAAACTCGTGGGTGATGTTGGTGAAGAAATTGGTGCGCATCTGCTCCGTCTCTTTCATAATCTTCTGCCGGCGGGCACGCATTCTGCCGGCATAGAGCAGGAAGCCGATGGCGGTGCAGGCGAGGAGGAAACCGATGATGAAGCAGATGAGCGTGACGGTGCGGATGGTTTCCTCTTTCTCGTAGTTGAGCCGCATGAGCTCCATCTCGCTTTGTTTGCGACTGCGTTCGTAGCTGATACGCACGTTCTGCATGTGGTTCACGTTTTTCTCGCTCTGCACGCTGTCGGCATATTGCCGGCTCTTTACGAAACAGGCGAGGGCGGCGCGGCAGTTGCCCCGACGGTCGTGGAGGAGATATTCGAGGCGATAGGCCTCAGCGAGATGCTCGAGCGACGGCATGGCTTCGGCGGTGTGCCTGGCGCTGTCGAGGTAGACGGCGGCGCGGGTCAAATCTCCTTTCTCCACATTCACGCGTGCCAAGGCGAGACAGGCTTCGAGCCAGTGCCAGGCGTCGCCCTTCTGCGTCATGAGGTCGTAGGCGCGGCGATACGATGCGGCGGCACTGTCGAGGCGGTGCTCTTTTTCGTAGAGCCGCCCGAAGTGGGTGTGGCAGAGGGAGATGCCGAGCGGGGAGTTCGCCTCGCGGTTGAACTGCATGGAGCGGGCGTAATAATATTTTGCGGAGTCGAGCCTGCCGTCTGCCTCGAAGAGTGCGCCGATATTGGCGCAGTTGATGGCCTGTCCGAGTGCGCTGCCCAGGGCGTGCTCGCCGGCGAGAGCGAGGCGGAACACGGAGTCGGCGGCCTCGCGGTTATCGAGCGTGAGGTGTACGTTGCCGATGCCGTTGAGCGATACGACCCTGTTCTTGCGGGCGGCAAAGCTCTCCTTGTCGCTATAAGCATCGCTGTAAGCCAGTGCCTGATAGTGGTAGGAAGAGGCCTCGTCGAGGATACCCATGCGGCGGAAGTTGGTGCCGATATTGTTGAGTGCCTGAATGATTTGAATGGTATCGCACTGCTCCACGGCGCGTTGCAGTCCCTGCTTGTGCGCCTCGATGGCTTCGGCGAAACGGCTCTCTTCGCGGTAACGCTTGCCCAGTTCGCGATAGGCCGCCATTTCGCCATAGGCATTGCGCTCGACGGCATACCGCCGCGCCGCAGCCACGAGCGTGTCGCAGTCGCGGTTGGAGAGCAGCACGCTGTCGATGGCTTTGCGCTCGGCTTCTGAATAAGGGTGTTCGGACGCGCCGCCTCCGCAAGCGGCAAGGATAAAGAGCGGAATGACGAATGATGCAAGTTTTGCTATCTTATTAAAAGGATGGGCAAAGGCAGGGCATACAGCAGGGATATACATATATAATATAATCAAGGTGTCACAAGCAAGGTCATCGTCGCGGGGTCGAGCGTGGCGCGGCCGTCGGCAACGAGCAGGCGCACGGCGGCGCGGTGCACGGCGGAGGGAATGCCATCGTGGGGCAAGGCATCGGCGGCGCGGGGCACGCCGTCGGCCAACAGGGCAGCGTAGGTTTCTGCCAACGCCTCGGGCGAGCAGTCGGGCTCTATCGCCGAGGCGGTTTCATCGAGGGCGCGGCGCGCCACGCATACATCACAGTGCCCGCAGTCGGTGGCAGAGGGGTCGGAGAAATAATCCAAGAGCAGGCGGCTGCGGCACACGCCCTCCGTTTCGGCGTAGCCGAGGATACTCTCCACGCGGCGCACGTATTGCTCGCGGCGCGTGTCGTAGACGTCGGGCATCAGACTGATTTCTTCGCACTCAAGGCGGCGCATCGTGAAGGTGACGCGCGAGATGCGTTTGCGCGGCACATAGTGGAGCACGCGGCGGCGCGTCAGGGCTTTGAGGGCTTCGTATACCTCGTCGCTTGTCAGGCCCGAAACCATGGCGAGCCGCTTTTCCTCAATCTGCACATATTCGGCAAACACGCCGCCGTAGAGGCGCAGCACGGCACGCAGGGCGCGGTCTTCCTCGCGCGGCAGGAAGTGGAGGTCGTAGAGGGCATCGCGCGTGACGAGGAACATAAGGCGCGACACGGTTTCATCGTTCTCGTCGCGGTAGTTGATATAGCCCGCCCGCGTGAGTAGATGCAACGCACTCTCCACAGGCACGGGAAAGAGGCGGAAGCGGCGGCAAAACTCCGAAAGACTGAACTCGTAGGTCACGCCGCGCCCATCGCCGAGGGCCACTTGCAGAAAGCAGCATAGATTCTCATAAACGCCGCGCACGTAGTTTTTCTCGGGGAAGGTGTCGGGTATGCGTCGGCGCATCTTCGTGCGGTCGCCGTTGTTGTAGAGCAGCACGGCATACGCCGTCGCGCCGTCGCGCCCGGCACGCCCCGCCTCCTGGAAGTATGCCTCGACAGAGTCGGGCAGGTCCATGTGCGCCACGAGCCGAACATCTGGCTTGTCGATGCCCATGCCGAAAGCGTTGGTTGCCACCATGACGCGCACGCGCCCCGCCATCCAGTCTTTCTGCCGCAGTTCCTTGTCGAGGGGCGAGAGGCCGGCGTGGTAGAAATGCGCGTCAATTCCTTCCTGGTTGAGCACGGCCGCCAACTCGCGCGTACCTTTGCGGCTGCGGGTGTACACCACCGCACTGCCGGGCACGCTGCGCAAGATGTGCAGCAACTCTTTTGTCTTGTCGTCAGCGCGGCGCACCACGTAGCGCAGGTTTTTCCGTGCGAAACTCATGCGGCAGACGCACTTGCTGCGAAAGGCGAGGCGCTCCATCACGTCGTCCACCACCTCGGTGGTCGCCGTGGCGGTGAGGGCAAGCACTGGACAAGGCAGCAATTTGCGCAATTCGGCAATGCGCAGGTAGTGGGGACGGAAATCGTAGCCCCACTGCGAGATGCAGTGCGCCTCGTCCACAGCAATGAAAGAAACGGGAATACGCGATGCTTTCTTCAAAAAGAGTTCGGAGGCCAGCCGCTCGGGCGATACGTATAAGAATTTATAAGCCCCGAAGATGGCATTTTCGAGGATAGTGACAATGTCCTCGCGGCTCAGCCCCGAGTGAATGGCGGCGGCGCGGATGCCCCGGCGAAGCAGATGCTCCACTTGGTCGACCATCAGGGAGATGAGCGGCGTGACGACAAGGCACACGCCGGGCATCATCATGGCAGGCAACTGAAATGTGATGCTCTTGCCGCCGCCCGTGGGCATGAGGCCGAGCGTGTCGTTGCCGCGCAGAATGCTGCGAATGATGTCGAGCTGAATGCCGCGAAAATCGTCGTAGCCCCAAATTTCTTTGAGGCGGCGGCGGCAATCGTCGTCGGAGGGCGGCTCGGCGGGGTTGTAGTTTTCGGCTGCATCGCCCTGCTCCCCATTTATCACGGGGTAATAGTTGTTGAGATAAAATTCGGAAGCGTGGCCGTAAAGCACGCCGCTGCGCACTTCGTCCTTTCTGCCCTCAAAAAACGGCACGCAATAAGGCGGCGCGGGGCGGTCTTCCGGCGCGAAAGGTATATCGGCAAAGACGCGCCCGATACATTCGGGCAGTTCCTTGCTGTCGGGGAAAGGTATGTTATCACATGGGGGAAGCATTAGGCATACAAGCGCATGTTTGTGCTTATTTTCACCAAGTCGCCGCACGCGGCGGGCGTTCTGCAGAACGCCCCTACTTTCGTGAGGCCTTCATTTTCAAATCGCAAACGTCGTTGTATATCTCAGGAACTTGGGCGGATGTCCTCGATTTGCAACTGCACGTCGCCGCGCTTGTGGGTGTTTTCCTCTATCGAATAAACGATGTCGAAGGCCTGCTTCGTCTTGATGAGCCTTGCCTGCGAACTTTGGCCGAAGGCGATGCCGTTCATCACGGTGTTGCTCTTGTTGTCCACGAGTTCGAGTTTGATGTGCTCCTGCCCGCGCCCCACCACCTTGCTCGTGCCGTAGTCGTAGACGCGGAAGGTGCAGAACACGGGGCGCGCATTGCCGGGACCGAACGGCGCGAAGCGCTTGAGTTGGCGGTAGAAGTCGAAATTCACGTCCTTGAAGTCGAGCACGGCGTCAACGTCAAGCGTAGCCTGCGTCTGCTCGTCCTTGATATGCTCCGCCACGTAGGCTTCGAAGCG
The DNA here is from genome assembly GCA_004556745.1 of Bacteroidales bacterium. GTDB lineage: Bacteria > Bacteroidota > Bacteroidia > Bacteroidales > Bacteroidaceae > Alloprevotella. The sequence goes on from SFFY01000020.1 coordinate 21,467, forward strand.
GCGGGAGAACTCGGGCACGTTTTCCACCTTCATCGACAGGCCGGCGGCATACGTGTGCCCGCCGAAGTTTTCCAGCAAATCCTCGCAGCTCTGCACGGCCTTGTACACGTCGAAGCCCGACACGCTGCGCGCCGAACCCGTGGCCAGATCCTCGCTGCGCGTGAGCACCACGGCGGGGCGGTAGTACTGCTCGGTGAGGCGCGATGCCACGATGCCGATAATGCCCTTGTGCCACTCTTCGTTGTAGATCACCACGGCGCGGCGGTCGTCCAGCCCCGGAAGGTCGCGCACGAGTTCCACTGCCTCCTCCGTCATCTGCCGGTCGAGGTCCTTGCGCGCCTCGTTGTAGAGGTTAATGCGCTCTGCCTGCTCCATGGCCTCGGTGAAGTCGTTTTCCACCAGCAACGCCACGGCCTCGCCGCCGCTCTGCATACGCCCCGAGGCGTTGATGCGCGGACCGATTTTGAAGATGATGTCGTTCATCGTCAGCTCGCGGTCGCCCAGCCCGCACACCTCTATAATGGCGCGAAGCCCCGTGCCGGGGTTGGTGTTCAGGCTGCGCAGGCCGTGATAGGCGAGTATGCGGTTTTCGCCCGTGATGGGCACGATGTCGGAGGCGATGCTTACCACGCAGAGGTCGAGCAGGGGCACGAGCCGTCCCTGCGCTATGCCGTTGCTCTGGGCGAAGGCCTGCATCAGCTTGAAGCCCACGCCGCAGCCCGAGAGGTTGGTGTCGGGATAGCGGTTGTCGGTGCGCTTGGGGTTGAGTATGGCCACGGCGTCGGGCAACTCGCTGTCGGGCACGTGGTGGTCGCAGATGATGAAGTCCACGCCGAGGCTTTTGGCGTAGGCAATCTCTTCCACCGCCTTGATGCCGCAGTCGAGCACGATGATGAGGCGCACACCCGTGGCTGCCGCGAAGTCGATGCCTTTTTTGGAGATGCCGTAGCCTTCCTCGTATCGGTCGGGGATATAATAGTCGATGTTGGAGCAGAATTGGCGCAGGAACTTATACACGAGTGCCACGGCGGTGCAGCCGTCCACGTCGTAGTCGCCATAGACGAGTATGCGCTCCTTGCCCGCCAGCGCCTTGTTGATGCGCTCCACGGCCGTCTGCATGTCGTTCATGAGAAACGGGTCGTGGAGTTCGGAGAGCTGTGGGTGGAAGAAGCGGCGCGCCGCCGCCGCGTCGCGAATGCCTCGTTCCAAGAGCAGGCTGCCGAGTGCGGGGTGTATGCCGATGTCGGCAGCCAGCTGCGCCGCCGCTGCGGCGTCCTGCACCGAAGCCGTCTTGAAATTCCATTGATAATTCATATATCGTGTGTTCTTATTTATCTGGTAGTTGCTTTGGATAAAAACCATTAAAAACAGCTTGTCCTGTGTGGGCCTACCGGCTTGCCTTAACGGATAGCCTACGAGCCTGTGAGCCTGTCGGCTCCCGTCTCGCGTCCTATCCGTTAAGGCGGCGGTCTGTGCCCGCCCGCCCCACACAGAACAAGGGAAAAACCAGGAAAAACCCGTTTACAATGAAGTACCCAGTCATGTCTATATCCACGGCATCAAGGTCTCACGGGTTTTTAATGGTTTTTTCCTTGCGGCGTTTGAAGCGGGCGGGCACCGACCGCAGCCGCAGGGATTAAGGACGAGCGCGTGCCGATGAGGCACGCAGGCTCGGCGTTAAGACTGGCGGCGTGCCCTTGGGCTTCAAACGAAGCAAGCGGTTTTTACAGGTTTTTATCCCCCCCAAAATAGGTTTTAATTGTTTTGTCCTAAAATAATTAGGCCTCCTTATTCGCCTCCACCCATTTGCGGGCATTCACAAAGGCTTCCATCCACGGCGTCACGTCCTCGCTGCGGCGAGCGGCGGGATAGTAGGGATTTTGCCAGGGATAGAAGGCACGCTCCAAGTGGGGCATCATGGCGAGATGGCGTCCGTCGGGACTGGCAATGCCTGCCACGGCGTAGTCGCTGCCGTTGGGGTTGGCGGGATAAGCATCGTAGGCATATTTCAGCACCACGTTGTAGGCGCTTTCAGGCAGAGGCAGACTGAACTTGCCCTCGCCGTGCGCCACCCAGATGCCGAGTGTGTCGCCGCTCAGCGAACCGAACATCACGCTCTCGTTTTGCGGCACCTGTACGCCTACAAACGCGCTCTCAAACTTGTGGGAGTCGTTGTGGAGCATTCGGGCACGCTCCGTGTGGTCGGGATTGATGAGCCCCAGTTCTATCATCAGCTGGCAACCGTTGCATACGCCGAGCGAGAGCGTGTCGCGACGCGCATAGAAGCGGTCGAGCGCAGCCTTTGCCTTGGGGTTGAAGAGGAAGGCGCCCGCCCAGCCTTTGGCGGAGCCGAGCACGTCGGAGTTGGAGAAGCCGCCGCAGAAGACAATCATGTTGATGTCGTCGAGCGTCTCGCGGCCGCTGATGAGGTCGGTCATCATCACGTCCTTCACGTCGAAGCCTGCGAGATAGAGGGCGTATGCCATTTCGCGCTCGCCGTTCGTACCCTTTTCGCGGATAATGGCGGCCTTCACGCCGGAGGGCGTGCGGCGGTCGGGGTCGATGCCCAGTTGCGCGAAGGTGCCGGCAAAGGGTTTGCCGTCCAAGGAGTTGTGTTTGATGTCGAGGGTGAGGGGCTGCTGCTTGTAGTTTTCAAAGCGCAGGCGGGCGCGGCCGTTCATGCTCTGCTTTTCATCGAGTTCGCACGACGTGGCATACCACACGTCGCGCAGATAGTCGATGAGGAACTGATAGGTCTTGCCGTCTTTCTCCACCATAATCTGCCGTTCTTCCGACGGGCGGCCGATGGCCATATATGCCACGCCGGCCTCGTCCATGATGTCCTCAAACGCCTCTTTGTCCTTATCGGCCACCTGTACCACCACACCGGGATTTTCGGCAAATAGTGCGTGGATGAGGTCGCTCGCGCCGAAGCCGTCGAGGTTGATGTCAAGGCCGCCCTCGGTGTTGGCGAAGCACATCTCCAGGAGGCAGGTGATGAGACCGCCGGCGGAGATGTCGTGACCGGCGAGCACGAGGCCTTCCTTCACGAGTTGCTGCACGGCGCCAAACGCGTCGCGGAAATATTCGGGGTTAGCCACGGTGGGAGCGGCAGAACCCAGGTAGCCGAGGCTTTGGGCAAAGGCGGAGCCGCCGAGGCGCTGGCTGTCGTAGGAGAAATCAATGTGATAGAGCGTGGAATCCATGCAGCCGGCATTGACCACAGGACCTACGATGCGGCGCACGTCGCTCACCTCGCCGCCCGCGCTCACGATGACCGTGCCCGGCGACACCACCTTCGTGCCGTCGGGATATTTCTGCGTCATGGAGAGCGAGTCCTTGCCCGTAGGCACATTTACTTTAAGGGCGATGCAGAAGTCCGACAAGGCCTTCACGCCGGCATAGAGGCGTGCGTCCTCGCCCTTCTGCGCACGGCAGGGCCACATCCAGTTGGCGGAGAGGCTCACGCTGTCGAGCCCTTCGGCCAGCGGTGCCCACACGAGGTTGGTAAGGCTCTCTGCCACGGCCAGCACGGAACCTGCGGCGGGGTCGATAAGTCCCGCCTGCGGGGCGTGACCAATGGCGGTGGCAATGCCACTGCGGCCGCGATAGTCGAGCGCCACCGCGCCGCAGTCTGCCAGAGGCAGTTGCAACTCGCCCTGCGTCTGCTGGAACGCCACCTTGCCCGTCACGCTGCGGTCCACCTTGTTCGTGAGCCAGTCCTTGCACGCCACGGCTTCGAGGCAGAGCACGTTGTTGATATATTCGTCTAATTCCGCAACGGAGTATTTTACGTCCTCGTAGCGGCGTTCCACGGTCTCGTCGGTCATCACCGTCTTGGGCGAATGTCCGAACATCTGCGCCACGTCGAGGTCGAAGGGGCGCTGGCCGTCGGCCTGCACAAATGAGAAGTGTGCGTCGCCGGTCGTCTCGCCCACCACGTACATCGGGGCGCGCTCACGCTCGGCAATCTTGCGCACGTGGTCGAGGTGTTCCTCCTGAATGAGCAGCCCCATGCGCTCCTGGCTCTCGTTGGCAATGATTTCCTTGGCCGAGAGCGTGGGGTCGCCAATCGGAAGTGCCGCCATGTCGATGCGTCCGCCACATTCCTCCACAAGTTCCGAGAGGCAGTTCACGTGGCCTGCCGAACCGTGGTCGTGTATCGACACCACAGGATTTACCTCCTCCTCACAGAGGGCGCGGACGAGGTTGTTGGCACGCTTCTGCATCTCGGGGTTGGCACGCTGCACGGCGTTCAGTTCGATGCCGCTCGAATAGCGTCCCGTCTCGACCGACGACACGGAGCCGCCGCCCAGACCGATGCGGTAGTTGTCGCCGCCTACCACCACAACCTTGTTGCCCTTCTGCGGCGTGCCTTTCAGGCAGTCGCGGCGCGTGCCGTAACCCACGCCGCCGGCCAGCATGATCACCTTGTCGTAGCCGTACCGCTCGCCGTTCTCCGTGTGCTCGAAGGTGAGCACGGAACCCGTGATGAGGGGCTGCCCGAACTTGTTGCCGAAGTCCGACGCGCCGTTGGAAGCCTTGATGAGGATTTGCTCCGGCGTCTGGTAGAGCCAGGGGCGCGGGGCGAGCGTATGGGTGCTCTCGGTGGAGGAGGTGGCAAGCGGGGAGCGGTACGAGGTCATGTAGACCGCCGTGCCGGCTATCGGCCAGGAGCCTACGCCGCCGCCCATGCGGTCGCGAATTTCACCGCCCGTACCCGTTGACGCGCCGTTGAACGGCTCCACGGTGGTGGGGAAGTTGTGGGTTTCGGCCTTGATGGAAATCACGCTGTCGATGTCCGTCACGGCGAAATAGTCGGACGTGGAGTGGTCCTTCGGAGCAAATTGCTCGATGCGCGGACCTTCGGCAAACGCCACGTTGTCCTTGTAGGCAGAGACTATCTTATGCGGATTTTCCTGCGTGGTTTTCTTGATCATCGCGAAGAGCGAGGAGGGCATTTCCTTGCCGTCGATGATGAACGAGCCGCCGAAGATTTTGTGGCGGCAGTGCTCGGAGTTGATTTGCGCGAAGCCAAACACCTCGGAGTCGGTGAGTTTCCGCCCGAGTTGCTGCTCCACGCCGTGGAGATACTCTATTTCGGCGGGCGAGAGGGCGAGGCCTTCCTGCTCGTTGTAGGTTTCGAGGTCTTCGATGTAGATGATGAGCGCGGGCGTGTGGTGTACGGTGAAGATGTCCTGATCCAGTCCGTCGTAGAGGCGTTGCAGCATGGGGTCGCAGCAGTCGTCGCCAGCGTTGTCGGGCACGGGGAAGAACTCCTCTATACGCGCAATGCCGCAGAGGTTCATGTTTTGGGTGATCTCCACGGCATTGGTGCTCCAAGGCGTTATCATTTCGCGTCGCGGGCCGGCGAAGCGTCCTGCGAGCGTATCATTTTCAAGCAATTCGGCATTGCCGTAAAGCCAGCACAATTTCTTGCTTTCTTCTTCCGAAAGCATGTGGTCCACCTGCGTGGCAATGACGCTGCCTGCGGGTGTGCGGAAAAACAAAATCTTCATAAGGGGAGACAAAAAGGCTTTTGTAAATATTATATGTGTGCAAAATTACGACTTTCATACGAGATAATGAAATTTAGCGGCGATGCAAATGCTTCGTTTATTACGACAACTTAGACAACTCTTGACAACTTTTTTTCTGTGCTGCCATTTTAATATGACGACAACTGGGACAACTTTTGACAACTTACAGTTGTCTTCCGGCGCTGCGAGCGGGCGTATAAAATACGCCCCGTTGTCTATGTTGTCGTCATATTAAGCGCAAAATTGTCAGACTCGGAGTTGTCTCTTGTTGTCTAAGTTGTCGTAAAAATAAAATAGTTCTTAAAAGTGCGATTTCTCGCCATGGCAAAGTTCAAGTAAACTTGACTTTGCTCATTTGGCTTACGAAATCGTTCGTTTACCCGTTTACTTGTTTACTAAAATTCTGCACAATGCCGGCTGCACACGCTGGGGGCTCTCTCGCCTCTGCTTTCCTGACCCTTTTTGCAGGCATTTTCATGCCACGCGCTGCGCCTTCAGCCATTCCAATGGTTTCATGCCTGTAAACTTGTGGAAATTGCGGTAAAAAGATTGCTCGCTTGAGAAGCCCGATTGCGCGGCGATGGCAGATATTTTCACGTTTTCAGTGTTTGAAGTCAGGAGCATCTTCGCATGGTCTATTCTCAGGCTGTTGATATAGTCGGAGAACGACATGCCCTTTGTTTGATTGATGTAGTTTGACACATAGGTGCGGCAAATACCCGAGGCTCTTGCCACGTCGCCTATCTTGATGTTCGGGGTGAGATACAGTTTTTGGGCGGTAAGGAGCCGTTCCACGCTTCTCCCCGCCTCGCTCCTCTCAACGGCCGGCGCGCTGCCGGCAGACTCCTCTGAGTCCTCCTCTCTGTCGGCGGCAAACTGCTCGAAAGAGAAATCGCGGGTAAACCCGATGTAACTCAACGCGAAGAGCATCACGGAGAATGGGGTGAGAATGCCCAGCACCAGCCAATCGCTCTGTGCAAAGTATTGCTTGCCCAAAGCATTTGCCACGGCCGAGCACAGCGACGTCATCATGAACGCGATGAGCAGATGCTTCACGGCCGACGTGTCGCGCCCTTCTGTATCGGCATACACATTGGCTATCTCTCGGTCGAAGGCACGAAGTTTGCGATATCCGAAATAGACTACGGCGAAAACCTGAACGGCAAAGAGCAACTTGCGTGCCTCGTCCGCCGCATCGCCCGGGAAGAGATATTTTGCCGCCGCCACGGCGGTGCCGGGCAGCAGTATGAGGAGCAACCTGCGCGACGCTTTCGGCCGCGATACAAGGTGGCAGATATAGATGTAGTAGAGCGGATAAACCGACAGTGAGCACAGCGTCCAGAGACTCTCCATCTCGTGCGGCAGCCCCACGGTGAAGTAAAGCCCATGGCATAGGTAGAGCACGGTGCATGTGCCCAGAAAAAATGTCAATATCTTTTTGGGCAGGTCGCTCTTCCTATAGTGCGCGATAAAGGCAATCAGCCAGAATAGGCACACATAGAATGGTATGAAACTAAGCAGCGTTCTAAGCATCGTTAAGAGATTTTTAATAGACGAGTAAACGAGTAGACGGGTTGGCAAGCAGGCAAGTTTGGAATTTCCGATACAAATATCTCTATTTTTCCCCATTTCCGCCTTATAAAGCCGCGAAAATAGTATCTATTTAATTTATTGGTTCTTAATTATATGTACGATATGTGAGTTAATCTGTATGATATTTGAGCGATAATTGTAGGATTTGAGAGTTGAATTGTGGGCTTTGTTCTTGCACCATAGCGGATAATTATCAATTTTGCGCTTGACCTCTCGGCACACAAACAAATCCCAACAGATCTAAAAAGAACGTTTGTGCAAGGCGAGCGCAGAGGCCAAGTTTACTTGGACTATGCCGAGCCGCCGCCAAAGGTGCATTTTATATGAACTTTCTTTGCTATTTATATAGATGATGCGCCTCCGGCATTTCTCGTCGGCCAATTCAATAATCAACCCCATATTATTTACCTAATTAAACAAAACAATTATGACAACAAAAAATCTATTTTTCAAAGTTGCCTTTTCTGCCATGGTATTGGCAGCGGGCGCCTGTTGCTTCTCCTGCTCTAAAGACGACGACGGCAACGACGGCGGGAACACCCCCGCCCCCGAAACGCCCAACGGCTCTACGCTGATCAGCATCAGCGGCGCCAACTTCCAGCCGGGCACCATACCTGCCGCCACATCGGGCGAAAGCGTCGGCACCATCGAGATGAACACGCAGGCTTTGGCAGGCGGCGGCTCGTTCGTCTCCGTCCTCTCGCCCAACGACTACTCCTGCTTCTACATTAGCATAGCAGGCATGAACGGCTATTTCGTCGTGCAACCCGACTCTAAAAACTACGACCCCAACACGGGCCTGTACACCTACCGGTTCAACATCGGCTTCACCGAGAGTTTCAACGCCAACATCACGGTCGTTATCTGCGGCGTCCTGACTGGCACGGGTGCAGTCACCCAGCACGCCCAGACCACCGTCACCTTCGTAGAAAGCCAAACTGGCGCGTTGGACATCAAACTCGTTTTTGAAAACGATAAAGATATAGACCTGCACCTCTACACTCCGAGCGACGAGCATATCTTTTATGCAAATAGAGGTATGTACAACGACGACGACGAACAGGTATATGGATTGGACAAGGACTCCAACGCCAGTTGCTACATCGACGGCCTGAACAACGAAAACATTTTCATACCCGCCGAGTACTTGGAGGCGGGCCAATACACCGTGAAAGTCAATATGTATGAAAATTGCGACAGGCAAATCCCCACGTCTTGGTCTGTAACCGTGCGCTATCAGGGACGTCTTATCGAAAACAGCACGCCCGGATACGGCAACCCCGCCACCGGCGCCTATCCCGTGGATGCCCCCGCCGGCGACTTCACCACCGCCTTCACCTTCTACCTCTCTCCCGTGCAGGCCATTGCAGCAAAGTCAAAAGCACAACTCGCCGCTACGCTTCATCGTATCCAGCCCACCGATATGGACTTGCTGAAGATGGAGCAAGAGGAAATCAACCGGTCTCTGCGAAACGCGCGCTAACCGAACATAGCCATATCGGCCTTGCGCCGGCATTGAAAAGCGAACCCCGAAAGCAACGCTGCGCTCGGGGTTCTCTTTTTTTTGTGTTTTCGGGTTTCACGCCCGTGCCTTCCGCCTTTCACGGCCAAGCGCAGCAACTATACTACGTGGAACTCGTGGAATTTGCTGCGTTGAATTTTTTATTTGCCGCAAGGAATTTTTTACGGAATGCGCAGAAAGTTTTTACTATCCACAAGACAATTTTTATTACAAACTTTGTAACGCGTATTACAAACTTGCTAACACGTGTTACAAACTTTGTAATATGTGTTACAAACTTTGTAACAAACTTTTTCTGCGCAGATAATGAAAAGTTTCTTATAGGAGCGGGAAAAATGTCATATAGGACAGGAAAAATTGTCTGCGCAGGCCGTGCCGCGCTTCTTATATGATACAGTTTCCGCCCATATAAGATATTCGCCCTTTTCTGCGCTGATAGTTTGCGCTTTATGGTTTTTATCCATAACTTTGCAGAGATTAGGGCGTTTCATTAAGCATCAACGCGCCCTAATATGGGCAAGAAAGTATATTATATCAAAACCAAAATAACCATCATGAAAAACATTTTTCATCGCCTCGCCGCCCTGTGCCTCGCAATCGCGCCGCTCACAGCCTCGGCACAGTTATACGAGGTGGATCTCAGCAAGTACCGCGACTATGCACCCGTGACCCGCACGGACAACTCGCTGCTCCTGCCGCGGAAAGTGATCGGCACAAACGGCGCGGCGGCCACGCGCCCCGACCACGTGAACAACGCGGAAACGATGTACTTCCCGCCCGTGTTCAACCAGGCGGGCGGCTCGTGCGGATCGGCATCGCGCATCTGCTACATGTTCACCCACGAACTCAACTCTTTCCGCAACCTCGACGGCAAAAAGGCGGAAAATTACTATCCCTCCCACTTCGTGTGGCTGCTCACCAACGGCAACTCGGGTAAAGACGAGTTCGTGACGAAAGTGGGCGTGCCCTCAGCCGCTCTCTACGGCGGACAAACTTATTCCTCGCTCTTCGGCAACCAAGACTGCGCCTCCAACAACTTCGGCTGGATGCAGGGCTACGACAAGTGGTACGCCGCCATGCAAAACCGCATGGAAGCGCCCTGCAACTTCCCCCTCGACGTGAGCACCACGGCGGGACGCGAGGCGGTGAAGAACTGGCTGTGGAACCACAACGGCGACACGGACTTTCACAGCGGCGGCATCGTGGGCATCGGCGTGGCCAGCGCACTGACGGCGGGCATGATTCCCTCCACCGCCGCCAACATCGCGGCAAGAGTGGACGGAAAGAACTATGTGAAGAAATGGGGCACAAGCGTGGACCACGCCCTCACGATTGTGGGCTACGACGACCGCATAGAGTTTGACCTCGACGGCAACGGCGTGGCGGGCGAAACCTCGAAGGACGAGGTGGGCGCGTGGATCATCGTGAACTCCTGGGGCTCGGGCTGGATGAACAACGGCTTTATCTACTGCCCCTACGCCTACGGCGGCGCATGGTTTACGAGCGACGGAAAAATGGGCAGCACGGCCTGGTGGAAGCCCGAGATATACAAGGTGCGCAAAAACTACACGCCGAAGCGCACCATTAAGCTGGAGATGGACTACACGCGCCGCAGCGAACTCTTCCTCTGCGCCGGCGTGTCGACCGACCTGGGCGCCACGGAGCCCGACGTGACCGTGCCGTTTGAGCACTTCAAGTTTGCCGGCGACGGCAACTACGGCAACACGAACCCCGCACCCGCCATTCCGATGCTCGGCTACTGGGCAGACGGCAAACTGCACCACGAGCCGATGGAGTTTGGCTACGACCTTACCGACCTCGTTGCGCCCTACGGCGACCAGCCGCTCAAATATTTCTTCATCGTGCAAACGAAGAGCTGGGCCATCGGCTCGGGACATATATACAATGCCTCCATCATCGACTATGAGCAGGGACTGGAAACGCCCTTCGCCATCGACGGCAGCGTGGATATCAAGAACGCCGGCAACCAGACGGTGATCTCCGTGGTGATACAGGGTGAGGTGTACAACGCTCCGCAAAATCTCTCCGCCACGGGCACAACGCTGGCGTGGTCCGCCCCCGTGCGCTGCGCCCACACGCTGACCGGCTATAAAGTATACAAAGGCACGAGCCTGCTCGCCACGCTCTCCGCCTCGCAGCGCACGTACGACTTCGGCGACGCGGCGGGCAACGTGTTCGCAGTGACGGCGCTCTATGGCGACATCGAAAGCCCCAAGGCCACGGTCACCGTGCCCGCAGCGACGAGCGTGAACAAGGTGATGAACTTCAACCAGTCGGGCTTCACCATCCCCGGCGCGTTCAACAGCCGCTACGACAAGGCAACGATTGAATACTGGCTGCGTCCCACGACGCTGTCGAACTGGAACCAGGCAGCCGGACCGGGCTGGGGGCAGTTTATGATGCACGCCAACGCCGACGGCACATTCACCGCAGGCTGGGACACCTCCAACCGCGTGAACACGGCAGCGGGCACGCTGAAAACGAATACGTGGAAACACATCGCCGTGGTGGTGGACGGCAACACCTTCACCGTCTACGTCAACGGCACGCAGGCGGGCACCATCACCTCCGACAGCTACTGGGGCATCGGCGGCTTCGGCGACCTCTGCTTCGCACAGCCCGGCGCTGTGGCGGGCAACGCCATGAACGGCCGACTGGAAGAGGTGCGCCTGTGGCGCACGGCACGCACGGCCGCGCAAATCCAGGCCGACATGTATAAGGAATACGGCGAGGCCGGCTTGCCCGACGGGCTGATTGCCTACTTCAAGGGCGACATGATTACGGAAAACGGCGAAACGAAGTACCGCAACGTCCTCGGCAAGAACCACGGCATTCTGCACGACTCGAAAGCCACGAACGTGAGCAGCACGCAGCCCGCCATACAGGCATCGACCGACCTCTCCTCGCTCGTCATCAACGTGCCTGCCGAAGGCGTTAAGGCGGGCGTGCCCGCCACCTTCTCCGCCACCTGCTCCGACGGCGCACACACGCTGAAATGGACGGCGGCAGGCGCAGGGGCCAGCAACCTCATCGCCACCCGCCCGACGCTTACCTTCTCCTCCTCGGGCCAGCAAACCGTGACGCTCACGGCGGTCGACAAAAACGGCACGGAGAAGAGCGTGAGCCGCACCATCACCGTGGGCTCCGCGCCCGCACCCGACGCTTCGTTCACGCCGAGCACGGAGACGGCGCAGGCCGGCACCCCGATTTCGCTCATCGTGGACCATCCCGTGGAGGGCTATCTGTACAACTGGAGCATGCCGGGCGCAAAGGAGGAGACCTCTACCCGCGTGAACACGCCCGTGACGTATCTCAAGCACGGCACGTACACCGTGACGCTCAAAGTGACCGCCGCCGACGGACGCACTGCCACGAGCAGCCGCACCATCAGCATCTCGGAAGTGCCGCCCGAAGCCGCCATGCTCATCTCGCCCGCCGTGATTGTGAAAGGCGAGACCGTGCAGCTCACCGACCAAAGCAAGAACGCGCCCTACCGCTGGCTCTGGACGCTCGACAACGGCTCGAACCAATACATCATGACCAGTCAGGACGGCGTAATCGCCCCGACGCAGCCGGGCGTGTACAAGGCCACGCTCGAGGCTGCCAACGGCAGCGGAACGGCAAAGGCGGAACAGGAGCGTGCCCTCATCGTGTGCAACGAGGACAGCCAAAACGGCCTCTATTTCTCAGGCAACGCAAAAGTGACCGCCGCGAAAATTCCCACGGCGGCAGGCACATCGCAATTTACCATTGACTGGTGGATGCAGGCGGGCACGGTGGACAACACGTGCAACGGCATCGGCGACGCAGCCTCCACGCTGCTCCTCACCACTACGGCGGGCGGCGGCATGGAAGTGAGCATCAACGGCACTTCGGTGAAGACTACTTACAACGATTTTATAATCCCGGGACAATGGCACCACTACGCCATCACGCTCAACGGCTACGAGGTGGCCTTCTACCGCGACGGCGAGAAATGTTACTCCAAGTACCATTGGAACTCCTCGCTGCCCACACTTTCGAAGTTCTGCATCGGCACGGCCAACGCGCCGATGAACGGGCAAATCGACGAGTTCCGCGTGTGGACGCAGGCGCTCTCGCAGGAGCAACTCCGAGCCTATGCCAACGAAACGATTAAGGACATCGCCGCAGCGCAAAGCAACCTCGGCCTGCAACTGTACTACCAGTTCAACCAATCGGGCGGCAACGTGACCGATGCCACCTCCAACGGCAACATCGGCACGCGCACGGGCTTCGGTCCCGACGGCGACGCCTGGGGCGACTCGAAAGGCGTGTTCTGCCTCAACTTCGGCGAGCGCACCGCGCAAGATGTGACTGCCGGCTACCTCAAAAACTACGCCGCTCCCTATAGCCACACTTCGACCCTTACCAACCCCTCCGTGAGCAACCGCTTCTACGCCATCACTGATTGGCAGCAAGAAAATGCTACCGTAAGCGGCAACATCACGACTGGCGTGCACGTGGACGCGCAAAAGGACAACCTGATGGCGATGACGACCATCTGGGACGGCTTCTCTACGCTCTCGAACCACAAGGTGTGGCAAAAGGTGAAACTACCCGCAGGCCACTATCTCTTCTCTGCCAACTACCACACGAAGTGGGAAGGACAGCCAGGACGCTCATACGTGGCCGTGGATGAGGGCGACGGACTGCCCGACACGCAGGACCTGCAAGCCGATGCACTGGCCTACACGCAGATGCAGGAGCGCAGCACGTCGGTGAAGAGCAACAGCGTGGAATTTGCCCTGGCCGACGAAACGGAAGTGTCGCTCGGCCTCGTGGTGAACATGAGCGAGAAGATTTGCCTCGCCATCAACAGTTTCACGCTCTCCCGCTACGACGGCGACACGGTGACCGACGGCAAGATTTCCACCGACATCGAAACGCTTCCCGCCGACACGCTCCCGCAAGACACCGACAGCCGCCACACGGGCATCTACGACCTGAGCGGCCGCCGCATCGCCGAACCCACCGAGCCGGGCATCTACATCATGAACGGCAAGAAGGTGATTGTGAAATAATTTTCTCTACAACCAAACAGGTCTCACGAGTTTAACCCGTGAGACCTTGTTTTTAATATCGAGCAAACAATGGCCATCAGTCTGCATTTCCATAAAACAGAAAAGGACCTCTTCGGACGCTCCAAGATGTGGGGCAGCCCGGACCTGCCCGAGGGCATGGACTATCCTGCGGTGGAGGTTGAGGAGGACGGCGAGACGTACAGCGACCCGCTGATGTTCGTGTGCCAAATCCGCCTCGAAGACATCGCGCCTCTCGACGGCGACGGTCTGTTGCCGCACACGGGGATGCTTTACTTCTTTGCCAAGATAGAATATTTCTTCGGAGATTATAAAGACTATCCTTCGCCGGGCATGGGGCAGTGGGCGGACGGTTGCATCAGAGTGATTTATGCCCCTGTCGCCGACAACCTGCGCACGCACAGCGTAGTCGACGAAGGCGGCGAGCCGTTCGGGCTGCCCGCCGAGGCGTTGGAGTTTGCCGCCTGTACCGACAGGCAGGACGGTTTCAAGCTGCTGGGCAAACCGTATTTCGAGGAGGTGGAAGAGCAATACGGCGATTGCCGCTCGCTGCTGCAACTCGACTGCAACGACGACCGCGACCTGCAATTCTACGACTGCGGCATGGTAAATCTGCTCATCGGCACGGACGACTTGGCGCACCGCCGCTTCGACAAGGCCTTTGGTTATCTGCACTCATTCTAAAACAAAACACAAAAAAAAGAAGCGGGACACCTTGCGCATTGGCAAGGCGTCCCGCTTCCCATTTATTCTAAAATATTGCTGTCCGGTAAAACTATTGTGACGTATAAGAATTAGGGCTGACACTTCTCACGAGGTGTCAGCCCTTTCGGTTATCTTTGTTTTGTGCAAATAAAAAATAATAACCATGAACAAAGATAGCCATTTTAGCGGACAGCCGGTGTATAGTCAGGTATTAAAATTACTTGAGAAGGAGAAAATTCTTCGAATCAGCCGGGAAACGAAAGGAAGCGAGGCTTATGTAAAGCGCTTTGACGGATACCAGCATCTTGTCGTGATGCTATTCGGTGTTCTCAAACACTTTGATTCCCTGCGCGAACTAGAGATCGGGATGAAGGCAGAGGCCCATAAGCTCAAACATCTCGGAATGGACTACCTAGTCAGGCGAAGTACGCTTGCCGAAGCGAACATACGCCGTCCCTAGGAGTATTTTGCCCGTGTATATGCGTACCTATTAGAGAAGTACGCCAAGTTTTTAGCGGACAGCCGCCCTCCCAAAAGTTATAAAGGCCAGACGCACGAGCCAAAGGACTGGGAGAAGCTGCTCTATATGATGGATTCCACCACAATCACCCTGTTTGACAACATACTCAAAGGTGTTGGCCGCCATCCGAAATCAGGCAAGAAGAAAGGCGGGATGAAAGTGCATACGGTGATGAAGTATCATGTGGGAGTGCCGATGGTGGTGCAGCTCACATCGGCCGCGAAGCACGACCACTATTTGCTCAAAG